>NZ_JAFV01000001.1:619000-928500 GCF_000526315.1 Methylopila sp. 73B
ATCGGCCTAAGGCCGTCCGGGATGCCGGCGGCCGTTCTCAAAGCTGACATGCGGCGCCGTGGCTGCTAGGACCTCGGCCGCGCGGACATATATCGAACGATCGTCCAGCAACCCGCGAGGCCGCGATGACAGGCACGACACGCACCGGAGAGGGTCTCGACCCGCGCCGCCGCCGTGCGCTCTACCGCTCCTGGCGGCGGGGCACGCGTGAGATGGACCTGCTGATGGGCCGGTTCGCAGACGCCGAGATCGACCTGCTCACCGACGATGAGCTCGATGTCTACGAGGAGCTGATCGAGGTTCCGGACCGTGACCTGTTCGCATGGATTTCGAGCAACGAAGCTGTTCCTAAAAACTACGACACGACCGTCTACCGCCGCCTGCTGGCGTTTCACCAGGCCTTCCCGACGACCGAGCACATTGGGTGACGGCCGCTCCCTTGTCCCGGCCCCGAGCCGGGACCCAGAAACGCTGTCGTTTCAGATTGGATTCCGCCGTCGTCGCTTTTTCTTTCAGGGTCCCGCGTTTATGGGTCCCGGCTCAAGGCCGGGACAAGACCCCGCTTATGTTTCCGGAACGATGACCCTGAAGCCCGACGCCCTGCTGACCCTCGCCCCCGCCACCGTCACCAATGTGCCGGACGGGTTCGACGCGCTGATCCTGGCCGACCTCGCCCGCGCGGCGCGGGGCAGCCGGCACGACGCGCCCGGCGTGGTGCATGTGGCGCGCGACGGGGCGCGGCTTGCGGCGCTGGAACGGGCGCTGGCCTTCATGGCGCCGGACGTGGAGCTGCTGGTGTTCCCCGCCTGGGACTGCCAGCCCTACGACCGGGTGTCGCCGAACGCGGCGGTGGTCGCCCAGCGCACCACCACGCTCGCGCGCCTCGCGCGGACCCGCGGCGGCGACGCGCCGCGATTGGTGCTGACCACCGTCAACGCCGCGCTCCAGCGGATCGCGACCCCGGAAAGCGTCGCGCGCCAGAGCTTCTCGGCCGCGCCTGGCAACATGGTCGACCTTAAGGCTCTCGCCGAATGGCTTGAGATCAATGGCTTTTTTAGGTCTTCGACCGTCCGTGACTACGGTGAGTACGCCATCCGCGGCGGCATCGTGGATCTGTTTCCCGCCGGCCACGCCGAGCCGATCCGGCTCGACTTCTTCGGCGACACGCTGGAGTCGATCCGGCCGTTCGATCCCGAGACGCAGCGCTCCACCGGCCAGCTCCGCGCGCTCGACCTCGTGCCGATGTCCGAGGTGCAGCTCACCTCCGACACCATCCGGCGCTTCCGCCAGTCCTACGCCGCGACCTTCGGGGCGCCGGGCCGCGACGACCAGCTCTACGCCGCGATCAGCGAGGGCCGGCGCTACGCCGGGCTCGAGCACTGGTCGCCTCTGTTCCACGACGGCATGGCGACGCTGTTCGACCATCTGGCCGACGCCCGCTTCGTGCTGGATCCTCTGGCCGAAGACGCAGCGGGCGAGCGTCTCGCGCTGATCGCGGACTATTACGACGCCCGCGTCACGCAGGCGAAGCAGGACAAGGGCGGCGGCGCCTACAAGCCGCTGAAGCCCGACGCGCTCTATCTCGCCCCCGCGGAGTGGCGCGCGCGCCTCGACGAGATGGCGCCGCTGAAGCTGACGCCGTTCTCGCTGCCGGAGGGGCAGGGCGGGCGCGTGTTCGACGCCGGGGCCCGCGCCGGCCGCAGCTTCGCCGCCGAGCGCGCTGACGAAAACGCCAACGTCTTCGACGCCGTCGCGGCCCACATCCGCGCGCTGAAGGAGGACGGCAAGCGGGTCGTCGTCGCCGCCTGGAGCGAAGGCGCGCGCGACCGGCTCGGCACCGTGCTCGGCGACCACGGGCTGAAGGCGACCCGCAACGTCGCGAGCTGGCGCGACGCGATGGCGCTGCCGAAGGACGCCGTGGCGCTCGGCGTGCTGGGGCTCGAGCAGGGCTTCGAGACCGACGAGGTCGTGGTCGTCGCCGAGCAGGACATTCTGGGCGACCGGCTTGTGCGGGCGAAGGCCAAGCGCCGCCGCCCCCAGGACTATCTCACCGAAGCGGCCGGTCTCGCCGCGGGCGACCTCGTGGTGCACGTCGACCACGGCATCGGCCGCTTCGCGGGGCTGAAGACCATCGAGGCCGCGGGCGCGCCGCACGACTGCGTCGAGCTGCATTACGCCAACAACGACAAGCTGTTCCTCCCCGTCGAGAACATCGAGCTGCTGACGCGCTACGGCTCCGAGGAGACCGAGGCCGTGCTCGACCGGCTCGGCGGCGCGGGATGGCAGTCGCGCAAGGCGCGCCTGAAGAACCGCATCCGGGAGATGGCGGGCGAGCTGATCAAGATCGCCGCGGCGCGCATGACCAAGGAGGCGCCGCGCGCGGTGCCGCCGGAGGGGCTCTACGACGAGTTCTGCGCGCGGTTCCCCTACGACGAGACCGAGGACCAGCAGGCCGCGATCGACGCGGTGCTGGACGATCTCGCCGCCGGCCGGCCGATGGACCGGCTGATCTGCGGCGACGTCGGCTTCGGCAAGACCGAGGTCGCGCTGCGCGCCGCCTTCGTGGTGGCGATGACCGGGCGGCAGGTGGCGGTCATCGTGCCGACCACGCTGCTCGCCCGCCAGCACTTCAAGACCTTCGCCGAGCGCTTCCGCGGGCTGCCGCTGAAGGTGCGTCAGGCCTCGCGCTTTGTGTCCCAGAAGGAAACGACGGAGACCAAGAAGGGCCTCGCCTCCGGCGACGTCGACATCGTGGTCGGCACCCACGCGCTGCTGGGCAAGGGGATAGGGTTCAAGGACCTCGGGCTCGTGATCGTCGACGAGGAGCAGCACTTCGGCGTCGGTCACAAGGAGAAGATGAAGACGCTGAGGGCCGAGGTGCACGTGCTGACGCTCTCCGCCACGCCGATCCCGCGGACGCTGCAACTGGCGCTGACCGGCGTGCGCGAGCTCTCCATGATCGCGACGCCACCGGTCGACCGCCTCGCGGTGCGCAGCTTCGTGGCGCCGTTCGATCCGCTGATCGTGCGCGAGGCGCTGCTGCGGGAGCGCTACCGCGGCGGCCAGTCATTCTTCGTCTGCCCGCACATCGAAGACCTCGCCGCCGCCCGCAGCTTCCTCGAATCGCAGGTGCCCGAGGTGAAGTTCGTGGTGGCCAACGGCCAGATGGCGGCGGGCGACCTCGAGCAGGCGATGACCGACTTCTATGAGGGCCGCTACGACGTGTTGCTCTCGACCGCGATCGTCGAATCCGGCCTCGACATCCCGAACGCCAACACGCTGGTGGTCTACCGCGCCGACATGTTCGGCCTCGCCGCGCTCTATCAGCTCCGCGGCCGCGTGGGCCGCGCTAAGACGCGCGCCTACGCGCTGTTCACAGTGCCCGCCAACAAGGCCCCGACGGTGAACGCGGAACGCCGGCTCAAGGTGCTGCAGTCGCTGGAGGGCCTTGGGGCCGGCTTCCAGCTGGCGAGCCACGACCTCGACATCCGCGGGGCGGGCAACCTGCTGGGCGAGGAGCAGTCCGGCCACATCCGCGAGGTCGGCTACGAACTCTACCAGCAGATGCTGGAGGACGCGGTCGAGAGCCTGAAGGAGGGCGGGGCCGAGGTCGTCGCCGACCAGTGGTCGCCGCAGATCACGCTCGGCGCGCCGGTCATGATCCCCGAGGAGTTCGTCGGCGACCTCGCGATCCGCCTCTCGCTTTACCGGCGCCTCGCCGAGATCGACACCGACGAGGGGCTCGATTCCTTCGCGGCCGAACTGGTCGACCGCTTCGGCCCGCTGCCGAGCGAGGTGAAGCAACTTCTCGAGATCGCCGCCATCAAGGCGCTCTGCCGCCGCGCCAACGTGGAGAAGATCGACGCCGGGCCGAAGGGCGTGGTGCTGGCCTTCCGTGAGAATTCGTTCGCGAACCCGGACGGCCTTGTCCGCCACATTGCGATCGAAGAAGGCCCGAACGCCAAGGTCCGGCCGGACATGAAGATTGTGTTCAAGCGGGAGTGGCCGACGGTCGAGAAGCGCCTGAAGGGCGCCGCCAAGCTGCTGCGCGATTTGGTGAAAATTGCCGAGGCGGGGAAGAAGGCGGCGTAGGCGGGGCCGCGTCTTAGAGCGACGCGACATCCCAGTGCGTGCTTCGAGACGCCTCGGCTTCGCCGAGGCTCCTCAGCATGAGGACAACTAAGTTTCCTCGCACCTCCTCATGCTGAGAAGCCTGTTGAAGAGAGGCGTCTCGAAGCACGCACTTGATCTGAGAGCCAGAGAGGGCTGAGGCTCAAACCCTCAAACCGCAACTAGAACCAGCGCTCCTCCACCGTGATGGTGTCGCCCGGGCGCACGGGGTAGGTCAGCGGCACTTCGGCCTTGAACACCCGGTCGCCGTGGCGGCGGGTGAGCTCGACCTTCTTTTTCTCGGCCCGCGGCGAGAAGCCGCTGGCGATCGCGACCGCGTTCTCAGCCGTCATTCCGACGACGTAGGGGTACTGCCCGGCGCTGTTGACCTCGCCGAGGATGTAGAACGGCCGGTAGCCCTCGATCTCGACGGAGACGCTGGGGTCACGCAGGAATCCGCTCTTGAGCTTGGCTTCGAGCCCGGTGCGGACCTGGTCGGGCGTCTTGTTCACCACCGCGTAGCGGCCGACCAGCGGCATAGCGATCTGGCCGTCGGCCTCCACCGTGTAGCTGTTCGAGAGGTTGGGCTGGCCGAAGACGCTGACGCGCAACCGGTCGCCGGTGGCGAGCACGTAGGGTTCGTCGAAGGCCGCTGCGAGCGGCGGGGGCACCGCCCGCGGGCTGGAGCAGGCTCCGAGCAGCGCGGCGGCGAACGACAGGGTGAGCGTGAGGCGGGTCGACATCGGCTAAGCGAGCCTCGCGTTGAAGGTTTACGCTTCGTTACGCCCAGTAGGGTTAACAATCGGTTGTCTTCCGGTGAACATGCCCGCGGCGAGTTAACCATGCGGCAACCATAACGATGGCTTTCTGACTGCAACAAACGCCTTCGATCAGGAATCGGGAACGGACATGTCCAACCGAACGAGCACCGCGGCGGAGGACGATCGCCCCGTTGGGGGAGAGATCGATCTGCGCGCGCTTGGCCGTGGGCTGTGGCGCCGCAGGTTCTGGATCCTCGGGCCCGCGCTCGTCGTCGCCGTGCTCGCCTTCCTGTTCGTTGAGCTCACCAGCCCCTACTACCGGGCGACCGCGCTGGTTCTGATCGAGAACCGCGACCAGCTCGCGCCCGGCGGCGGCGGGCAGGCGCCCCAGCTGCCCGACGAGCAGGCGGTCGCCACCCAGGTCCAGCTGATCCAGTCGCGCGATCTCGTGCGCCAGGTCGCGGCCAAGCTCGATCTCGGCCGGGACAAGGAGTTTTCCGCCGGCGACGGTTCGTTCCTGCAGAAGCTCGTCGGGCTGGTCGGTCTGGGCGACGTGGACGGCGATCAGCCGGTGCGCGAGCAGGTGGTCGACAAGGTCGCCAAGAACCTGTCCGTCTACCCGGTGTCCGGCGCCCGCGTGATCGGGATCGAGTTCGTCTCCACCAACCCGGACCGGGCCGCCAACGTCGCGAACGGCTTCGTGGACGCCTATTTCGACATCCAGCGCGGCGCGAAGCGCGACCAGAACCGCCAGGCCGTCCAGTATCTCTCCGAAGAGATCGAGCGGATGCGCGACCGCGTCAGCGAGGCCGAGGGCAAGGTCGAGGCGTTCCGCGCCAAGGCCGGACTGCTCGTCGGCGGCGGCGGCACGACCGTCACCGCCCAGCAGCTCGGCGAGATCAACACCCAGCTCGGTTCGGCGCGCACCCAGCAGGGCGAGGCCCGCGCGAAGGCCGACCTCATCCGCGACCTCCTGCGCCAGGGCCGGCCGGCGGAAGCGCTCGACATCGCGAACTCGGACGTCGTCCGCTCGCTGGTGCAGCAGCGCTCCCAGCTCGCCGCGCAGATCGCGAGCGAGGGCCGCACGCTGCTCTCGCAGCACCCGCGGATGCGCGAACTCGCGGCGCAGCTCACCGGCCTCGACGTCTCGATCCGCACCGAGGCGGAGAAGCTTGCCCGCGCCTTCGAGAACGAAGCCAAGTCCGCCGGCGCCCGCGTGGCGGCTCTCGAAGGCAGGCTCGAAGACCAGAAGTCGGTCGCGGCCACCGCGAACGACCAGGACGTCCAGCTTCGGGCGCTCGATCGCGAGGCGCGGACCCAGCGCGACCTGCTGGAGCAGATGCTGACCCGCTACCGCGAGACCTCGGCGCGCGACAACCCCGACGCGCTGCTGGCCGACGCCCGCATCATCACGAAGGCCGCGGCGCCAAGCGAGGCCTACTTCCCCAAGAAGATTCCGACCATCGTGCTCGCGACCCTCGGCGCCTTCGTGCTGGCGCTGTTCGCGGCCGCGACCGCCGAGGTGTTCAGCGCGGCCGGCCGCCGCCCGGAAGACGAGGACGCCGCGCCGCCGCCGCCCGCGGTGGGCGAGACGCCCGTGTTCGGCCGGCTTCAGGGCGCGGCCTACCAGACGCCGACGGAGACGGCCGCCGCGCCGGCGGCGGCCCCGCCCCCGCCGGGCCTTACGCCCTCGCGGGCGGAATCGATCGAGGTCGCGGACGCGGCCCTCGTGTCGGCGCTCGCCCGGCAGCTCGCGGCCATGCCGACGTCCAGCGGCGCGCTGCGGATCCTCGCGACCGGCGCGCGCGCCGACGTGTCCGTCGACGACGTCGCGACCAATCTCGCGCGCATCCTGTCCGAATCCGGCCGCCGCGTCGTCGCCGTCGACGCCGGGGGCGGCGCGCCGCGCCTCGGCGACGAGGCCACAGGGCCGGGCCTGGCCGAACTGCTTGAAGGCTCGGTGACCTTCGCCCAGGCGATCCATCGCGACCGCGGCTCGCGGGTGCACGTGGTGCCGCGGGGCGGGACGGCCTACGCGTCGCTCGACGCGGCCGCCCAGGGGCGCCTCGGCGTGGTGCTCGAAGCGCTCGCGCTCACTTACGATTTCGTCCTGCTGTCGACGCCTGGTGGAGTCGGCGCCGCCGACGCCTTCACGCCGCATTGCGAGGCTGCGATCCTGGTCTCCAACACCGGCGCCGGCGACGTCGCGACGGTCGACGCTCACGACCGGCTGAAGGCGACGGGCATCGAGGACGTCGTGGTTCTCCTCAAGCGCGACATCGGCCCCGACGACGGGTCGCGCCTCGCCGCCTGAGCGCGCTGCGGGCCACCGGCAGCTGTCGCCCTTCGAACCCGAGGCCGGCCGGGACACGGCCTGAGCGAGATCGCCGGCGCGATCGCGGTCGCGGTCGAGCAACAGAACGCGACGACCCGCGAAATCGTCGTCGCGATTTCCGAAGCTTCGCGCGGTGCGAACGACGTATCGTCCGGGGTGGGCGACGTCGCGCGGGCGGCGGACGAGGCGGGGCGCAGGCGCCTCCCAGCTCCTCTTGGCGTCCGGCGAGCTCGCCCACCAGGCGGAGACCTTGCGGTCCGAGGTCCACAGCGTCCTTGCGACGGTCAGGGCGGCCTGACGTCCGCGAAAGGGCCCGGCGCGTTCAGTCGACGGGCTCCTTGGCCTCGGAGGTCTCCGTCGCGGCCACGGGCTTCGCCCGGAGTTTGCGGAGCCTCTCGACCAGACCGTAGGCGGTCGGATTCGCCTTGATGCGCGCCTTGGCGGCGGTCTTTGCCGCCGCCGCCGCCGCGACCGCGCGTCCCAGAGCGCTGACGCCGAAGATCGAATCGAACAGAGGTTCGCTGTCGGGGCAGTACATCTGCTTGTAGGCCGCCGCGCCGACGCCGAGGTCGAACCGGGTCATGCCGCGGGTGATCGCGTCTTCGACCATGAAGTTCAGCAGCAGCTCGCCGGGGCTGTAGCGGGCGGGATCGCCGCTCGTGATCGAGTTGAACATGCCGCACATCCGGTCGGCGTCGCAGATCACCGCGAAAGTGGCGATGACCTGTTCGTCGAGGTCGAAGCCGTAGAGGTCGACGGTGCGCCCGGCGCCGTCCAGGCCGGCGGCTGCCCGAATGAACCGGTCGACGCCCGGCACGGCGAAGGGATTGTCGACGCCGCGGGCGCCGAGGCGCTGGGCCTTCTGGCGGAAGTAGGCCTCGAGCACGCGTTCGCGGTCGTCGGCGCTTTCGGCGCGGTAGAGCCGCACCACGCCCTGCTCTTCGAACCGGCGCATCTTGCGACGCTGCGCGGAGCGCGTCTTGGCGGAGACGAAGCGCTTGAGGTGCAACTCGAGGCTTTCGGCCAGAGGGCCGCTGTAGCCTTCGTCCGGCGCCGCCTGGCGGGGCAGCGCCGCGAAGGGGTTTGGAAAGCCGTTCCACGCCATCGGCTGGTTGCGCAGGACGAACAGGTCCACGGCGCCGGCTCGCGCGGTCTCGCGGATCAGACGCGCGACCTCGCCGGCGTCGAAGGCGGCGAGCCGGTCGCGGCGGACGACGGGCATGTTGTAGTTGACGTGCGTGCCGCCGAGGAACGCAGCGGTCGTGACCCCGAACGACCGGCGCAGGCCGAAGGGCAGCAGGGCGACCGCCGCCCCGTCCCCGTCGCGCGCGACCGCGATCAGCGGCGCCGTCCGCTCATGCTCCGCGGCGTGATCGCTCCACGCTCGGAGGAACGCGGGGGTCTGGTAGGGCGTGGCGAGGGAGCGGCCAAGCAGATCGGTCCAGAGCGGCTCGACGGCCGCGACGTCGCGGTGGATCTCGATCGACGCGAAAGCAGCGCCGGCGGCAGCGCCCGCGCTGCGAAACAGTGGGCGTCCCTCAATCATGTCGACGCTGGTCATGCTGGGGTCCGATCCAGTTTCTCGCTCCGACGAACGCACGTCGAAGTTAAGGCCGCGCTAGCGCGCCGCGGTCCATCACTTGCTCACGCGGAGATTGGACAGCGTGTCCCCGATGGTCTTGAAGGCGTTGGCGAGAGAGGTCGAGTTGCCGGCGTCGAAGTAGTACGAGGTGCTGGTGGCGCAGTTTTGCATCAAGGTCTTGGTGGCGCTGGCAGGATTATTGAAGGCGACGGTGAAGACCGTTATTCCGGCAGCTTTCATTTTACCGCAGACCGCCGTGAGGCGCGCGTCAAGCTTGGGCTCGCCGGCGGATGCGGACGTGACGCCAAGGCGCCCCTCGCTTGGATAGCCGTAGGCCGTGTAGAGTCCGTCGTAGAGCGTGTTATCGCCGTCGGTCATAATGACGGCGGCCTTCGTCATTCGCTTCGTTCCGTAATCGAGCGGCAGGCTATAGGTCGCCATGTCTCCCGCCCAAGTACCCCGCCAGCTCGGCGACAGCATCCGCCAGCCCCAGACCGCGCCCATATTGATGTGTGTCGCGCCCACCGCGGTCATCTTGCTGATGCCGCTTTTTATGGTCGTCTTTACGGGGGTCATCGGGGTGATTTCTGAAGGACAGTTGATGTTAGGGCCCTTCGAAGAGTTGATGGTATAAGATTTGGTGGTCACCCATTGGCCGTTTTTCCAGTTGCTGCTGGTCGTGATCCAGTTATTGAGGTGAGGATCTGCGTCATCGTCTGGCGAGTAATAAGGTGCGAAGCGGGTGGCGGCAGTCTTCGGCGCATCGTCGGTCTGGTCATATCCGTTCGAGCGCTCTTCCACGCAGCCCCCCCAGGATGTCGTCCCCCAGTCGAGAGCGGCCACGGCGCCGGTCTTGAGCCAACTGGTATTCGACGTCCCGATATTTACGGTCTGGGAGAAGGGCACTAGCCCAACATATATATTGTTGGTCGTTGATTTCCCCGCGAATATGGAGTCCACAAGGTCATTTGCCGCCGACTTCAACGACGCTATGCTTCCGGACATCGAGCCCGTGTTGTCGAGCACGAGGGCGAGTTCGATTCCGGTCACCGCACGGGTGATCTCCGTGTAGGCGGTGACGTTCATCGTCTTCGTACCGAACAGCTGCATGAAGGTCGTCGGCAGCGACGCGGTCGCCGTCAGCGTGACGAGCGATTTGTCGGACGACACGGTCGTCTTGACGGAGGTCACCGTCGCGTTGTCGTAGCCGGCCGCGAAGTTGCTCTGGACAAATTTCAGCGCGTCGCCGTCGTAGTCCGACGTGCTGACGCGGGCGCCGACCGCAAGGCCGGCGGCGTCGAGGGCGTTGACGAGCCGCGCCCGCGCGACCACGCCACGGCCGGCGTCGAGCGAAAGCCCCATGGCGCCGAGCATGGCGAAGGCGGAGAGCCCGATGAGCGGCATCGCCGCGCCGTCTTCAGAACGGCGGAAGCGAGTGAGGAACGACAGGCGAGGGGGATTTGACATGGCGTCAGCATGGTTTCGTGGTAAGCGCGCCAAGGCGCGGCCGGAACAGGGATTGGCTATAGATGTCTGAGCTCGATTTGAAAAAGGTGCTGAATATTGGCGAAAATTTATAATATACTTCTGCTATAATTAGATTATCTTTGGTGTCCGATAGAAGTGCGGCTGAAATGGCGGCGTTTCCACCGGCGACGCCGATTTTGCTTGTCCAGGCGCTGGTGGCGGTGCTGTAGCATTGCCAGCTGACCTTCGGCTGAGTTCCGCTGAGATAGACGGACGTCACGATGGTGACGCCGGTGGATCCCGAAACGTAGCCCGGAAGGATCTGGCCGGTGGTCATGAACACCAGCGTCATGGCGTCCTTCGTCAAGGCCGTGTACTGCGAGGTGACGTCCGAGACGGCGAAGCCGACCTGCGCCACTTTCTTGTGGATCAGGACATAGCGCCCTACGTCGTACCCGCCGAGCAGCAGCAACAGGAGAACGGGGGCGGCGAGGGCGACCTCCGTGGCGGCCACGCCATCTTCCGAGCGGCCGACGCGCTTGGCGAAAGCTCCGAAAGCGCTGAGCAGGCGTGAACGCATCAGTAGGGCTCGTTCTTCACGACGGTGCGCGACGTCAGGGTGATGGGGGCGTTCGCGTTCATCCAGCGCGCGACCACAGGGGTGCGCACGGTCCAGGAGTATGTCGCCTTGAACACGACGATCTCGCCGCTCTGGCCCGCGCCGGCGCGGCCTCGGTCGGCGTCCCACTTTCCGTTGCCGTTCGTATCGGTGAACGTTTCGCCCGTGTCCCACTTGCCGTTCTTGTTCGTGTCGACGAAGTCCTCGGCCACGCCGATCTTGCTGAGATCTTCGTAGGCGAGGCTCGTGACGACGATCTTACTCGGGTCCAGATAGGACTCGGCGGCCTTCTTGATCGCAGCGGTGATGGTTGCGGCCTGCGTCGAGTTGGTGGCCGTGTACCCGGTCTTCGTGGTTCGCGCGCCTGCGAACGTGGCGTCGTCTAGCACCTGCTGCGCCGTGAGCAACAGGCCGGTCTCGATGGTGCCGACGATGAACAGCACCAGCACGGGGCCGACCATCGCGAACTCGATCGCGGTCACGCCACGGCTGTCGCGGCGGAAGTCGGCGATCCATGTCCTGAGACGGCGTGCGTGCATGGGCGAGCAACTCCCGGCGAAACGACCTGCAGGGACGTTATCGCGCACAAATATATACATCGGCTAAAAACAACCGTGTAAATCTTGATCTATTTCCAAACTTGTATTTTCATATGTGGTTAACTGTACTTCGTCCGCTGAGTATTGGCCGGTCGCCGCAAGATCGACGGACGATCGCCGTGACGGAGGTCGCCGTATGAACCGGCCGTTCACCAAATTGGGCGAAGATCAGCACGGGCGATTCGAGGGGGACGCATGGCGGGCGTGAGGACAGCGGCCTTTCGCGCGGCGTTCGCCGGGCTTCACGCGAGCCGCGCCAACAGCTGGCTGGCGCGGCGCGCGCGGGGGCTAGGCGTCGTGCTGACGCTGCACCACGTGCGCCCGTGGCGGGAGCGCGCCTTCGCGCCCAACCGGCTGCTCGAAGTCACGCCCGAGTTCCTCGACGACGCGCTCGCCCGCGCGCGCACGCTGGGCTTCGATTTCGTGTCGCTCGACGAGGCGTGGCGACGGGTCTCGGTCGGCGTCTCGCTGCGCCCCTTCCTGCACGTGACCTTCGACGACGGCTACCGCGACGTGCGCGACTTCGCGCTGCCGGTGCTTGAGCGGCATGGCGCGCCCGCCACCCTCTATGTCGCGTCGGCCTTCGCCGAGGGCGAGGCCGAGATCTGGTGGCTGGCGCTGGAGGAGGCGCTGGTCCGCGCGCGCCGCGTCGTCGTGGATCTCGGGCGGGGCGAGGCGGTGCTGTCCACCTTCTCCGCGCAGGAGAAGGCGGCGGCGTGGGACGCGATCTACTGGCGGCTGCGCTCAGGTCCGGAGGAACGGCTGCGGTCCGAGGTTCGCCGGCTGGCGGAAGAGCAGGGCGTCGACGTGTTCGGCTTCGCGCGCGATCTCTGCATGCGCTGGGACGAACTGAAGGAGGTCGCGAAGAATCCCCTGGTCGCGATCGGCGCCCACACCGTCACCCACCCGATGCTGGCGAAGCATCCGGAGGACGCGGCGCGCGCCGAGATGGCGGACAGCCGCGAGGCGATCCGGCTCAAGCTCGGCGAAGCGCCGGCGCATTTCGCCTATCCCGTCGGAGATCTCTCGGCGGCGGGCCCGCGGGAGTACGACATCGCGCGCGACCTCGGCTTCGTCACCGCCGTCACGACGCGGCCGGGGCACCTGTTCAAGCGTCACGCCGCGACGCCGACGGCGCTGCCGCGGGTCTCGCTGAACGGCCATTTCCAGACGCGCGCCGCGGTCGACGCGCTGCTCGCCGGCACACCGTTTCTAGGCCTGCGGGCGCTGGGACGCGGCTGAGCGGGCGGGCGCTCCGCCCCAGCGCGACGTCCGGCGGAGAGCACAAAAAAGGCGGGCCTGAGCCCGCCTTTTCCATCTGCAGAGACCGAAGGCCTGCGATCAGCGCTTCGAGAACTGGAAGCTCCGACGCGCCTTGGCGCGGCCGTACTTCTTGCGCTCGACCACGCGGCTGTCGCGGGTCAGGAAGCCGCCCTTCTTAAGGGCGCCGCGCAGCTCCGGCTCGAAGTAGGTGAGGGCCTTCGACAGGCCGTGGCGCACCGCGCCGGCCTGGCCGGAGAGGCCGCCGCCGGCGACCGTGACAGTGACGTCGTACTGGCCCTTGCGGTTCACCACGTCGAGCGGCTGCTGCAGGATCATGCGCAGCACCGGGCGGGCGAAGTAGACCTCGAGCGAGCGCTTGTTGATCTCGATGCGGCCCGAACCGGGGCGGATCCAAACGCGGGCGACCGCGTCCTTGCGCTTGCCAGTGGCGTAGGCGCGGCCGAACTGGTCGACCTTCTTCTCGTACTTCGGGGCGTCGGGGGCGGACGCAGTGAGCGCGCCGCCGAGGTCGCTGAGCGACTGGATGTTCTCGGCCATGACTCAGGCGCTCCGGCTGTTCTTGCTGTTCAGGGCCGCGACGTCGAGCGGCGCCGGCTGCTGGGCTTCATGCGGATGGGTCTCGCCGCCGTAGACGCGGAGATTGCCGAGCTGCTTGCGGCCGAGGGGACCACGCGGGAGCATGCGCTCGACCGCCTTCTCCACCACGCGCTCCGGGAAACGGCCGTCGAGGATCTGGTGCGCCTTGCGCTCCTTGATGCCGCCGGGATAGCCGGTGTGCCAGTAGTAGGGCTTGTCCTGACGCTTCTTGCCCGTGAACACCACCTGGGCGGCGTTGATGACGATGACGTTGTCGCCGTCGTCCACGTGGGGGGTGAAGGTCGGCTTGTGCTTGCCGCGAAGACGCATCGCGATCACGGACGCAAGGCGGCCCACGACCAGGCCCTTCGCGTCGATCACGACCCACTTCTTCTCGACCTCGGCCGGTTTGGCCACATAAGAGCGGGCCAGCTGGGGGCGCATGGGGTGAACCTCGATTGAAAACGAAAGCGCGCCGGACGGGGTCTGGCGCGACGGGCTGGTGATACCGAACGCAGTGGAAAAAATCAACTCACGCGTAGGAGGAAAAACCAGTCAAAATCAGGTACTTACAAAAAGGGTATCATATAACCTCCTCTGTGGTCGTACAGGGAGAGTGGTTTCAGCCGTCGTGTGGCGGTCATCCGCGCGGCGGGATGGAGTAGGTCGCGACCACATGCGCCACCGCCTCGTCCTCGCCGTCGGAGCGCAGTTCGGCCTCACCCACCGCGAGGCCGCGGCCGATCTTGAGATAGCGGCAGTGCGCGATCAGGTCGCGAGGGTCCGGCCGCTTGAGAAAGTTGACGGAGAAGTTGGTGGTGACGGCGAGCTTCACCGGCCCGATCGCGCCGAGCAGCGCGACGTAGAGCGCGACGTCCGCGAGCGCCATCATCGCAGGTCCCGAGATCGTGCCGCCGGGCCGAAGATGCCGTTCGGCGTAGATCAGCCGCATGCGCGCGGAGCCGTGGCCCACCGCCTCGATCGCGTAGTCCACCCCGAGCCGGATCTGCGGAAACTCCGCATCCAGGAACGCCTGCATGTCGGCGATTGTCATGCGAGGAGCGAGATCGGACGTCGGGCGTGGCATTTCCGTCATGGTGGCGTCCCCATTGTCCCGTCATAGTCCCGAATCGACAAAGCCTGCCCGCATGTCGGGCGCGTCGAGGTCCAGGCAGGCGAGGCTTTCGCCGGTCGGGCCGCGGCGCGCAAGACCCCAAGGAGGCGCCCGCGTCTTCCGGAGGACGTCCGAAATGAACATCGTCGCTGCGAGCCGCCTGCTGCGGGCCGCCGTTTTCGCCGGCATGACGCTGGGCGCCTCCGTGGCCCCGGCCTGGGCCCAAGAGCAGCCGAGCGCCGCCGTCGAGCAGACCGGCGACGTCGAGCCGAAGCAGGTGCCGCTCAACGGCAAGCTGGTCGAGAGCTTCCTCGCCGCGTGGCCGGAGTTCGACAAGCTGCGCGAGAAGCTGGCGGCGCAGAACCCCCAGACCAAGGCGCAGGAAAACAGCACCGACCAGCCGGAGAGCGACGAAGCCGAGGTGGGCGAGGCCGAAGATCCGATCGGCGCGCTCGCGAGCTATCTCGACAAGCCCGAGGCCAAGGCCGAGATCGACGCGATCCTGAAGAAGCACCAGTTCGCGACCTATTCCGACTGGGCGGACGTGGCGCAGTCGGTGCTGCTCGCCTTCGGCGCAAGCGACCCGGAAGGCGGCGACACCGACCTCGCCGAGGAGAAGAAGAAGGTTCAAGCCGAGATCCAGAACGACGCGGCGCTCTCCGAAGACGAGAAGCAGGCGGCCCTGAAGGACCTTGACGAGCAGTTCGCGGCGCTCGAGAGCTTCCAGCCTCTGCCGGGCAACGTCGAGGCGGTGAAGCCCTACGTCGCCAAGATCAAGGCGCTGTTCGGCGAAGACGAGAACTGAGCGAGGAGGGAGTCGCGGGCTGGCTCCGGCACACGCCAGCTTTGCTTCCGCGCACCCGCCCGCGTGCGGCCGTGCTCTGGATGCGCCCGTTCGAGAAGCCTAGATCGCTCGTCTTGAAGAGGAGCGATCATGACGAACACAGCCCTGGTGGTCGGCGCGAGCGGCGTCGTCGGCGCCGCGACGGCCGAGGTCCTGTCCCAGGCGGGATGGCCGGTGCTGGGCCTCGCCCGGCGCCCCGCCACGCAGTCGGGCGTCGCCGCTCTGGCCGGCGACCTTCTCGATCCGTCGTCGCTGCGTGAGGCGCTGGCCGGCGCCGCACCCACCCATGTCTTCATCGCCACCTGGCTCCGCCAGGAGACCGAGGCGGAGAACATCCGCGTCAACGCGGCGATGGTGCGCAACCTGTTCGACGCTCTGCGTGCGTCGGGATCGGTGCGCCACGTGGCGCTGGTCACGGGCCTGAAGCACTACCTCGGGCCGTTCGAGAGCTACGGCAAAGGAACGCTCCCGCAGACCCCGTTCCGCGAGGACCAGGGGCGGCTCGACGTCGAGAACTTCTATTACGCGCAGGAGGACGAGGTCTTCGCCGCCGCGGCCCGCGACGGGTTCGCCTGGAGCGTCCACCGCCCGCACACGATCATCGGCAAGGCGGTCGGCAACGCCATGAACATGGGCACGACGCTCGCGGTTTACGCCTCGATCTGCAAGACGACGGGGCGTCCGTTCCGGTTCCCCGGAAGCGAGACGCAATGGCGCAGCCTCACCGACATGACCGACGCGCGTCTGCTCGCCCGCCACATGCTGTGGGCGACCGAGACGCCCGCCGCCGCGAACCAGGACTTCAACGTCGTCAACGGCGATGTCTTCCGCTGGAGCTGGATGTGGGAGCGGATCGCGGCGTGGTTCGAGCTCGAAGCCGAACCGTTCGACGGCGTGGTGCGCCCGCTGGAGGAGCAGATGGCGGACGACGCGACCGTCTGGCGCGACATCGCCGCCCGGCGCGGCCTCGCCGAGCCCGACCTCGGCCGGCTGGCCTCGCCCTGGCACACCGACGCCGACCTCGGCCGGCCCATCGAGGTCGTCACCGACATGTCCAAGAGCCGACGCATGGGTTTTGCGCTCTATCAGCCGACCGACGACGCGTTCTACGCGCTGTTCGAGCGGCTGAGGAGCGACCGGCTCATTCTGTAAGCGGCGCCCACAGCGCGGCGCGCCGGCCATCGTAAGCCACGCCGTCGCCCATCGGGCAGGGGGCTGCGCCGAGCGCGCGGACGCCTTAAGTCTGTGGGCATGACCCAGACTTCACCCGACGCCATCCGCCAGATCCTCAGCTCCGTCCGCACCATCGCGGTGATCGGGGCGAGCCCCAATCCCTCGCGCGACAGCCACATCGTCGCCGCCTTCCTGGCCGCCCGCGGCTACCGCGTGTTCCCGGTCAATCCGGGCCACGGCGGCAAGGATATCGCGGGCCTCATGACCTACGCCTCGCTCGCCGAGGTCCAGGAGCCGATCGACATGGTCGACGTGTTCCGCGCCTCCGAGCACGTCGCGGGCGTGCTGGACGAGGCGCTGGCGCTCGCGACGCCGCCGAAGGTGTTCTGGACGCAGCTCGGCGTGCGCGACGACGCTTCCGCCGCGCGCGCCGAGGCCGCCGGCTTGAAGGTCGTTCAGGACCGGTGCCCGAAGATCGACATCATGGAGCTGGGACTACCCGCCCGCGCCGGCGGATCCGATTGACGGCGCGACTTTCTGACGAATACGTCAGCACTCCACGGGAGAGAAACCTATGTCTGAAGAGGCTCCTGGCCCACGCGCGCCCGGTTTCGCGACGCTCTCCGTCCACGCCGGCGCGCAGCCCGACCCCACCACCAAGGCCCGCGCGACGCCGATCTACCAGACGACGTCCTTCACCTTCGACGACGTCGACCACGCGGCGGCGCTGTTCGGCCTGGAGGCCTTCGGCAACATCTACACCCGCATCGGCAACCCGACGAACGCGGTGCTGGAGGAGCGCATCGCGGCGCTCGAGGGCGGCACGGCGGCGCTCGCCGTCGCGTCCGGCCACGCGGCGCAACTCCTCGTGTTCCACGGACTGCTGACGCCCGGCGACGAGTTCGTCGCCGCCACGAAGCTCTACGGCGGGTCGATCAACCAGTTCGGCCACGCGTTCAAGAGCTTTGGCTGGAACGTCGCCTGGACCGATCCGGACGACCTGGAGGCCTTCGAGCGCGCGGTGACCCCGAAGACCAAGGCGATCTTCGTCGAGTCGATCGCAAACCCCGGCGGCACCGTCACCGACATCGCGGCGATCTCGGAGATCGCGAAGCGCGCGGGCGTCCCGCTGATCGTCGACAACACGCTGGCGACGCCGTACCTCGTAAAGCCGTTCGAGCACGGCGCGGACATCGTCGTGCATTCCGCCACCAAGTTTCTCGGCGGCCACGGCAACTCCATCGGCGGGCTGATCGTCGACGGCGGCTCGTTCGACTGGCTCGCGAGCGGACGCTACCCCTTCCTGAGCGAGCCGAGGCCGGAGTACGGCGGCGTGGTGCTGGGCCAGACCTTCGGCAACTTCGCCTTCGCGGTGGCCATGCGCGCGCTGTCGCTGCGCGATCTGGGCCCTGCGCTGTCGCCGTTCAACGCGTTCCTGCTGCTGACGGGGATCGAGACGCTCCCGCTGCGCATGCGCGCCCATTGCGACAACGCGCTGAAGGTCGCGAGCTACCTCGAGAGCCATCCAAAGGTCGCCTGGGTGAACTACCCCGGCCTCGCCTCGAACCCCCACCACGCCCGCGCGCAGAAATATGCGCCCAAGGGCGCCGGGGCCGTGTTCACCTTCGGCCTCGCGGGCGGCTACGGGGCGGGCGTGGCGCTGGTGTCGAAAGTCAAGCTGTTCTCCCACCTCGCGAACGTCGGCGACACGCGCTCGCTGATCATCCACCCCGCCTCCACGACCCATCGCCAGCTCGATGAGGCGAAGCTCGCGGCGGCGGGCGCCGGGCCGGAGGTGGTGCGGCTCTCGGTCGGCATCGAAGACGCCGAGGACATCATCGCCGACCTGGAGCAGGCGCTGGCCGCGGTGTGAGCCGGCGGGGCGCTTCAGAGGCGGGCGCGCGTCTCCCTCCTCGCGCCGCAGGCGCGGGGAGGGCGGCCTCGGCGAAGCCGAGGTCGGGTGGGGTGTTGGGCGTCGAGCGCGACCGTGACGTCGGCGTCTCTCTGGCCCCACCCCACTCGGCCGGGCTTCGCCCGTCCACCCTCCCCTCTATCGGGGGAGGGACGCCCCCGCCTTATTCTTGGGACGACAGCCTGATCGACCCCTCAACTCACGCCGCCGGCTGCGCCAGCCCGTGCGGCGCCTGCGCCTTCGCCCGTTCGCGCGCGGCGCGCTCGTGCAGCAGGCCGGCGTTCATGACCGCAAGCCCCAGCACGACGACCGCGCCGAACTGGTGGGCGAGGCCGAGCTCCAGCGGCACCACGTGGATCAGCGTCAGCACGCCGAGCCCCGCCTGCAGCGTCATCAGGAAGGCGAGGGCGACCGCGCGGTTCGACGCCCTGCGGCAGAGCTTGGCGTTGGTGACGGCGAGGGCGTAGGCGAGCGTCGCCGCGAACAGCACGTAGGCGCCGATGCGGTGGTTGAGCTGCACCAGCGCGACGTTGTCGACGAAGTTCTCCCACCAAGGCGTCGTCGCGAACAACGTCGCGGCGGAGGGCGCGAACCCGCCGTCCATTAGCGGCCAGGTGTTGAACGAGAACCCGGCCTTCGAGCCCGCGACCAGTCCGCCGAGCAGGATCTGCACGAAGGACAGCGCCAACACGGCGTAGGCGCCGGCGCGAAGGCCCGGCCGCAGCAGGCCGCCGTCGCGGCCGAACTGCCTGAGATGCACGAGGAACAGCACCAGCGTCGCGAAGAAGGCGAGCGCCAGTCCGAGGTGCAGGGTGAGTTTCACCGGCGCGACGGCGGTCATGCCCTCCTGCAGCCCGGACGCCACCATGATCCAGCCGACCGCGCCCTGCAGGCCGAGCAGCAGGCCCATGGCGAACAGCGTGAGGCCCTCCTTCAGGCTCACGCGCCGCGTGGCTGCGGCGAAGCCGAGCCCGAGCAGGAAGACGACGCCGATGGAGCGGCCGAGCTGCCGGTGGCCCCACTCCCACCAGAAGATGAACTTGAACTCGCCGAGCGACATGCCCTCGTTCAGCAGCTTGTACTGCGAGCTTGCCCGGTACTTCTGGAACGCCTCGGCCCAGGGCGCCTCGCCGAGCGGCGGGATCGCGCCCGTGATCGGATTCCACTCGGTGATCGAGAGGCCGGAGCCCGTCAGGCGCGTGGCGCCGCCGACGACGACCATCAGCGCGACCAGCGCCAGTGTCAGCAGCAGCCAGCCGCGCAGGAAGCGGCGCGGAGGCGCGGGCGAGGGGACGGGGGATGCGGACATGCGGACCTCGCGGCCTCCTCGGGCGCCGGTTGAGCTTGATCGGAAGCTTGGGGACCGCTTTAAGTCCGCGAGGCGCCCCGAACAAGACGGCGTTTCGCCCACCCCCTCGACGGAGCCCGCGATGCGCCCCCGCGCCAAGAAGCTGATCGGCACGGCCGTTCTGGTCGTCGGCGTGTCGATCTACGCGCTGATCGTGATGTTCGTGGGCCAGCTCAAGCTCGCCGGTTCGCACCCCGCGCTCCAGCTCGCGTTCTTCGCGTTCTTCGGGCTGCTGTGGGTCATTCCCGCGGGCCTGCTGATCCGCTGGATGGAGCGGGGCTGACGGCGCGCCGCGCGTCGTCATCGGCGCGCCGCGCTGCTATGGAAGCCTCACGTCGATCGAGATCCTCTCGCGCCGGGACCAGCACGGAGACCTGTCCGCCATGGCTGAGCTGAACGCCGATCCGCTGCGCCCCCGCCCTGTCGACGACGCGCTGAACCCCGCGCGCCGCTACGGCGAGTCCACTGAGGCGAACTACGCCGGCGCGACCTCGTTCCTGCGGCGACCCTACGCGCGCTCCGCCGAGGGCTTCGACGTCGCCGTCTGGGGCGTCGCGCTGGACACCTCGGTCTCCAACCGGCCGGGAACCCGTTTCGGGCCCCGCGCGCTCCGCGAGGCCTCGACGGTCAACGTCGGCGACCCGGCCTATCCCTTCGGCTTCGACATCTTCGGCGACATGGCGGTGGCGGACACTGGCGACTGCTCGCTGGACTACGGCCGGGTGGAGCTGATGCCCGCCGCGATCGAAGCGCAGGCGGCGGAGCGGCTCGCCACCGGCGCGCACCTCGTCACGCTCGGCGGCGACCACTTCCTCACCTATCCCGTGCTCAAGGCGCTGGTGGCGCAGCTCGGCCGGCCGGTGGCGCTGGTGCAGTTCGACGCCCACCAGGACACCTGGGACGACGACGGCTCCCGCATCGACCACGGCACGATGATCACCCGCGCCGTGCGCGACGGGCTCATCATCCCCGAGCGCTCGATCCAGATCGGCATCCGCACCCACGCGCCGAAGGACTACGGGATCGCGATCGTCGACGGCCTGCTCGCCGGCGAGATGGGTCCGATGGCTGTGGCGAGCCGCATCCTCGGCCACGTGGAGGACACGCCGGTCTACGTCAGCTTCGACATCGACTGCCTCGACCCCGCCTTCGCGCCGGGGACGGGCACGCCGGTGCCGGGCGGCGTCTCCTCCGCCTGGGCGATCTCGTGCCTCCGCCGCCTCGGCGCGCTGGACCTCAAGGGTTTTGATATCGTCGAGGTCTCGCCGCCCTACGACCACGCCGGGATCACCGCGCTCGCGGGAGTCTCCATGGCGCAGATCTATCTCGGGCTGCTTGCCGAGCGGAAACGGGCGGGCTTGTCGATCAGGGTATGACCGAGAGCGCTCCAATGATATACATTTCTTAGAGTATATCATTGGAGGCGGATCATGCAGGTCGCAAAATGGGGGAACGCGCTTGCCGTCAGGCTCCCGGCGGCTGTCGTCGAGGCGCTGAAGCTGAAGGCGGGAGACCAGATCGATATTCAGGTCGTCGGCGAGCGAGCCTTCGAAGTGGCGCGGGCTCCCTCCCGTGCGGAGCTTCTCGCCCGGCTGGACAAGTACCGCGGACGGTTGCCCGACGGCTTTCGTTTCGATCGCCTTGAAGCGAATGAGCGTTAACGCCTTCGTCGACACCAACGTTCTCGTCTATCTCCTCGGCCAGGACAGTCGAAAGGCGGAGATCGGGAAGGCGCGCCTCGCCGAGGGCGCAACGGTGAGCGTGCAGGCGCTGAACGAGTTCGCAAACGTCGCCCGCCGCAAGATGGCGCTGTCCTGGGACGAGCTGGACGATGTCCTCTCGGTCCTCAGGTCCGTTTGCGCCGTTGTGCCCGTCACGGTCGAAACGCACGAGCGGGGCGTCGCGCTTGCCCGCCGTCACCAGCTCTCGGTCTACGATGCGATGATCGTCGCGGCCGCGAGGCTCGCCGGCTGCGCCACCCTGTGGTCGGAGGACATGCAGGACGGCGCGACGCTCGACGGCGTCACGATCCGCGATCCCTTCAGGGGCTGATCCGAAGCTGCATCACCTGCCCCAAGTTAGGATGAGCGGACAGGCTCAGCCCACCGCCACGTCCAGCCCGAGGTCCAGCGTCGGCGCGGAGTGGGTGATGCGGCCGACGGAGATCAGGTCGACGCCGGTCTCCGCGATCGCCGCCACCGTCTCCAGCGAGACGTTGCCGGAGGCCTCCGCCGCCATCCGGCCGCCGATGCGGGCGACCGCTTCGCGCAGCAGGTCCGGCCCCATGTTGTCGAGCAGCACGACGTCTGCGCCGCCGTGGGCGATGACGCGGTCGAGCTGATCGAGGGTGTCGACCTCGATCTCGATCTTCACGAGATGGCCGATGTAGCCCTTGGCCCCGTCGAGCGCGGCTTCGATCGAGCCGGCGACCGCGATGTGGTTGTCCTTGATCAGGATGGCGTCGTCGAGGCCGAAGCGGTGGTTCGCGCCGCCGCCGCAACGCACCGCGTACTTCTCGAACACACGCAGGCCCGGCGTGGTCTTCCGCGTGCAGCAGATCTTCGCCTTGGTGTGGGCGATGAGGTCGGCGTAGGCCGCAGTCGCCGTGGCGACGCCCGACAGCCGGCCCAGGAAGTTGAGCGCGGTCCGCTCCGCTGACAGCGCAGGGCGGGCGGGGCCTTCGATGCGGGCGATGACCATGCCGGGCGCGAGTTCGGCGCCATCGGTCAGTTCGGCCGCAAACGCGATCGACGGGTCTAGCGCCGCGAAGGCGGCTTGCGCCAGCTGGAGGCCGGCCAGCCGGCCGGGCTGGCGCGCGGCGATGACGAGGCGCGCGGTCGCGGAGGCTGGAATGGTCGCCGCGGTGGTGATGTCGCCTGCGCGACCGAGGTCCTCGGCGAGCGTCGCTTCGACGGCGCGGCGGACGGCGATCGGGTCCAGCCCGCCGAGTGGATGCGGGGCGCTCACGAGGCGGCCCGCGCCAGCGGCGCCTCGGCGCGCTCCAGCGCGTCGTCGAGCGTTAGCAGGGAGCGATGGGCGAGCGCGGGGACGGCGTCGGGCGCGTCGGAGCGGAAATGGCCCCCCCGGCTCTCGCGCCGGCGTTCCGCGGCGACCGCGATCAACAGGGCGGTGGTCGCCATGTTGCGGGTGTCTGGGTCGTTCGCGGCCCGGCGGATACGGGCGAAGGTCTCGACCGCGCGGCCGAGGCCCACCGCGTTCCGCACCACGCCGACATGGTCGGCCATGGTCCGGCGCAGCTCCGCGACGGCCGCGCCATCGGCGGACGTCGCGGCCGGCGCCGCGCGGGACGCGGCGACGCGCGGGGCGGGGAGGAGGCCCAGAATGTCCTCGGAGATGCGCGCGCCGAAGACGACGGCCTCCAGCAGCGAGTTCGAGGCGAGGCGGTTCGCGCCGTGGGCGCCGGTGGAGGCGGTCTCGCCGCAGACCCAGAGCCCGTCGAGCGAGGAGCGGCCGTTCGCGTCCACCAGCACGCCGCCCATGTGGTAGTGCGCGGCGGGCGCGACGGGGACCGGCTCCGTGACCGGGTCGACGCCCGCCGCCATGCAGGCGGCGTAGACGGTCGGGAACCGGCTCGGGAAGCGCTCGCCCACCTTGGCGCGCGCGTCGAGGAAAGCGCCTCCGTTGCGCACGGCTTCGAATACCGCGCGGGCCACGATGTCGCGTGGGGCGAGGTCGAGGTCGGGGTGCACGCTCTCCATGATGCGCCGGCCGGCATGGTCGACCAGCACCGCGCCCTCGCCGCGCAGCGCTTCGGTCGCAAGCGGCGCCGGGTCGCGGCCGACGGCGATCGCGGTCGGATGGAACTGCACGAACTCGAGGTCGGCCAATGTCGCGCCGGCCTCCGCCGCCATGGCGAGCCCGCCGCCGCGCGCCTCCACCGGGTTGGTGGTGACGGCGTAGAGGTGGCCGACGCCGCCCGACGCCAGCACCACCGCGCGGCCAATGATGCGCACCGGCTTCGCGGCGCCCGCGGCGCGGGCCGTGACGCCGACCACGAAGCGGCCTTCGGTGACGAGCTCCTCGGCGACCAGGCCTTCCAGCACCCGGATCGACGGCGTGCGCCGGACGGCGGCGACCAGCGCCCCCATGATGGCGCGGCCGGCGAGGTCGCCGTTGACGCGCACGATACGGCGCTCGGAATGCGCGGCCTCGCGGGAGAGTTGCAGCTTGCCTTCCAGATCGCGGTCGAACGGCACGCCGTAGGCGAGCAGGTCGGCGATGCGGGCGGGCGCCTCGCTGGTCATCAGCCGTGCGATGGCCTCGTCGACGATTCCGGCGCCGGCCGCCACCGTGTCGGCGGCGTGGGACTCCGCGCTGTCGCCCAGGCCCACCGCGGCGGCGATCCCCCCTTGAGCCCAGGCCGAGGAGGCGCCGTCGCCGAGCGGGGCGGCGGTGACGATGGTGACGGGCCGGGGGCTGAGCTTCAGCGCGGTGAACAGCCCCGCGAGCCCGCCCCCGACGATGACGACGTCGTCGACGCCGGCCCAGGAGAGGGGCGCGAGCGCGTCGGGATCAAGAGGGTCGGGGGCGTCGGTCATGGCGGAGGCTCTCGGCGCAAGCGGCGCGGTCGCGCCGTCATCCCGGCCGGAGCGGCGGAGCCGCGGAGAGCCGGGATCGTAATCCGGAAAGGGCTCTTCATTCTGAGCGCGATCCCGGCTCTCGGCTTCCGCCTCGGCCGGGATGACGGCCGTCCTCCGCTCAGATTTTCAGGTTCACCATGCGCTCGACGCTCGCGCGGGCGCGGTCGGCGATCACCGGGTCGACCACGATCTCCTCGCGCATGTGCACCAGGCTCTCGAGGATCTTCGGCAGCGTGATGCGCTTCATGTGCGGGCAGAGGTTGCACGGCTTCACGAATTCGGTGTTCGGAGACGAGCTCATGATGTTGTCCGCCATCGAGCACTCGGTGATCAGCACCACCTTCTTCGGCGACCGGTTCTTCACGTAGTCCGCGAGCTTCGCGGTCGAGCCGGTGAAGTCGGCCTCGGCCAGCACCTCCGGCGGGCATTCCGGGTGCGCGAGGATCGTCACGTCCGGATCGGCCTCGCGGTAGGCGCGCAGCTCCTCAGCCGTGAAGCGCTCGTGCACCTCGCAGGCGCCGTTCCAAGTGATGATCTTCACCTTGGTCTGGGTCGCGATCCAGGCGGCGAGGTACTGGTCGGGCAGAACCATCACCTCCGGAACGCCGAGGGATTCCACCACCGCGACCGCGTTGCCGGAGGTCAGGCAGATGTCGGCCTCGGCCTTCACCTCGGCGGTGGTGTTGACATACACGGCGACCGGCACGCCGGGGTGCTTCCGGCGCAGTTCGCGCACGTCCGCCGCGGTGATCGAGGTCGCGAGCGAGCAGCCGGCGCGCGAGTCCGGGATCAGCACGGTCTTGTCCGGGTTCAGGATCTTCGAGGTCTCGGCCATGAAGTGCACGCCGCACTGGACGATGACGTCGGCGTCGGTCTTCGTCGCCTCGCGCGCCAGCTGGAAGCTGTCGCCCACCACGTCCGCCACGCAGTTGTAGATCTCCGGCGTCTGGTAGTTGTGCGCCAGGATCACCGCGTTGCGGACCTTCTTGAGCTCGTTGATCGCCTTCACGTAGGGCGCGAAGAACGGCCATTCGACCGGCGGGATGACCGCCTTCACCCGCTCGTAGAGATGCGCCGTCGCGGCCTCCACCTCGGGAGTCCATGCGAGCGACGGCATGGCGACCGGCGGAAAACGCCGCGGCTCCACGCTAAGGCGCGGGCGGACGACGTCGGCGACAAGGGCGGCGAGCGGGGACATGGCGTCCTCCCAGGATCGAACCGTTCCAATATGCTCATTTAGAGCATAACTATGATAATGCGTCGCAGGCCGGAATAAAAGAGGGCGGCGCCATGAAAACGTCACGTGGCATACCAGACCCTTTAAGGCCGCGACATTGCAGATGGACGTTGGGCCCGCCTTCTCGCGTCGTCCTTTGCCTCGACCGGAGGACCCGCCTCTAACCTGAAGCGCCTCGCCGGGAAAGGGATGGTCCGGTCAAGCCGGACCATGACGGCCGAGGGGGTCGTTGGAGGCGCACGGCGCTCGTCCGATCGTTTCCCGAGATGCCGCGGATCATGGAGTTTCATGAGCCGCCGCCGCAGCGCGCCGCTAAGCTCGCGCCGGGATTCTCGTTCAGGAGGCTCGCCATGATCGTCGCCGCCCGCGCCGTGCGCTCGCCGCTCGTCATCATCCTCTGCGGCTGCGCCATCGCGGCGCTCACCTTCGGGCCGCGGTCGGCGGCGGGACTGCTGCTCACGCCGATCTCGGAAAGCCACGGCTGGGGCCGCGACGTGTTCGCGATGTCGTTCGCGATCCAGAACCTGCTATGGGGCGTGGGCCAGCCCTTCGCCGGCGCGGTCGCCGACCGCTTCGGCGCGGTGCGGGTGCTGATGCTGGGCGGTCTCCTCTACGCCGCCGGCCTCGCCTTGATGCCGTTCTCGAGCGATCCGCTCGGGATGCACCTGTCCGCCGGCGTGCTGATCGGCTTCGGCCTGTCCGGCGCCTCGTTTTCGCTGGTGATCGGAGCCTTCGGAAAGCTGCTGCCGCCGGAGTGGCGGACGCTCGGCTTCGGCTTCGGCACGGCCGCAGGGTCCTTCGGCCAGTTCATCTTCACGCCCTTCGCCTCGGCGCTGGTCACCGCCTACGGCTGGCAGGCGACGGTGCTGATCTTCGCGGCGCTGATGCTGCTGGTGGTCCCGCTGTCGCTGGCGCTCGCCGCGCCGAAGGCGGCGCCAGGAGACGGCCCGCGGGTCCTCGACCAGACCATCCGCGAGGCGATCGCGGAGGCCGCGCGCACGCCGAGCTACTGGCTGTTGGTCGTCGGTTTCTTCACCTGCGGCTTCCATCTCGCCTTCATCACCGCGCATCTGCCGCCGTACCTCATTGACCACGGCGTTTCGCCCACGATCGGAGGCTGGACGCTCGCCCTGATCGGCCTGTTCAACATCGCAGGCTCGCTGTCGTCCGGCGTGCTGGCGGGGCGGATGCCGAAACGGGTGCTGCTGGCCGCGATCTACTTCGCCCGCGGCGTGCTGATCGTCGGCTTCATCACGCTGCCGGTGACGCCGGCGACATCGCTCGCCTTCGGCGCTGGGATCGGCCTGCTGTGGCTCTCCACCATCCCGCCGACATCGGGGATCGTCGCCACCCTGTTCGGCACGCGCTACCTCACGATGCTCTACGGCTTCGTGTTCTTCTCCCACCAGGTGGGCTCGTTCTTCGGGGTGTGGCTCGGCGGCCTGCTCTACGAGCGTACGGGGAGCTACGACGTGGTGTGGTGGATCGCGATCGCGCTCAGCGTGATGTCGGGGCTCATCAACCTGCCGATCCGCGAGGTTCCCGTCGCGCGATTGGCGGCGGCGACCTGAAGACGGCCGCAACCGCGCCGCCCGCGACCCTCAGCGGTTCGCCAGCGCGTCGTCCAGCGCCTCGACCAGCATGTCGGCGTGGGCGCGCTCGAAGATCAGGGGAGGGCGGATCTTCAGGACGTTGCCGTAGCGGCCCGCGGCGCCGATCAGGATGCGCCGCTCGCGCAGGGCGTTGATGATGTAGCTCGCGATCTCCGGCGCCGGGGCGCCGTCGGCGACGAACTCGACGCCGAGGTAGAGTCCCGCGCCGCGCGCCTCGCCGATCGCGCCATGGCGCTGTCCCAGCGCCTTCAGCCGCGCCAGCATGTAGCCCCCCACGTCCGCCGCGTTCGCGATGAGCCCGCGCTCCTCGATCTCCTGCAGCACGGCGAGCGCCGCGGCGGAGGCGACGGGGTTGCCGCCGAAGGTGTTGAAGTAACCCACGCTCGCCGCGAAGCGCTGCATCAGGTCGAGCCGCGCCACCACGCCGCCGATCGGAATGCCGTTGCCCATGGGCTTGCCCATGGTGACGACGTCCGGCGTGACGCCGTGACGTTGGAAACCCCACATCGCGGCGCCGGTGCGGCCGAAGCCCGGCTGCACCTCGTCGGCGATGAACAGGCCGCCGGCCCGGCGCGTCGCCTCGACCGCCGGCGCCAGGAAGCCCGCAGGGTCGGCGGCGACGCCGTCGCTGGAGAAGATGGTGTCGACCAGAAGCCCGGCGAAGCCGTGCCCGCTCGCCTCCAGATCCGCGATCGCGGCGTCAAGATCGGCGGCGAATCGGCCCGCCACGTCGCCCGGGCCGAAGGGCGCGGGGATGGCGCGCACGTGCGGCGCGAGCGGCTGGCCGGGACGGGAGGAAGGCGAGACCTCCGTCACGGCGGTCGTGTTGCCGTGGTAGGCCATCTCGGTCACCACGAAGCCGCGTTTGCCCGTCGCCGCCGTCGCGATCCGGAGCGCGAGGTCGTTGCTTTCGCTGCCGGTACAGGTGAAGGCGACCTTGTCGAGCCCTTCGGGGAAGGTGGCGAGCAGCCGTTCGGCGTAGGTGTGAACGATGTCGTAGAGATAGCGGGTGTGGATGTTGAGCGTCGCGACCTGCTTCGCCACCGCCTCAGCGACCTTCGGGTTGCAGTGCCCGACCGAGGGGACGTTGTTGTAGACGTCGAGGTAGCGCGTCCCGTCCGCCTCCTGCAGCCAGACGCCGTCGCCCGAGACCACGTGCAGCGGACGATCGTAGAACAGCACCGAGGTCGGGCCGAACGACCGCTGGCGACGGGCGACCAGCGCCGCCGTCTCCGGCGAGAGGGCCGACGGGCGCGCGGCGTCGAAGGCGTTGAGGGCCAGGATTTGGCGGCTCGCCGCCGGCGCGGCGTCGGCCGGCCGAATGTTCGCGGGCGTGGTCATGACGTCTCCTCGGGGTCTCAGCCGCGCTGGACCAGATGTCGCTCCGCGAGCTCGAGCGTGCCGTGGGTGAAGGGGACGCCCATGGACTGGGCGGTGGGCGTCTCGGCGTGCGAGGCGACCCAGGCGGTGAGCAGGATCCGCCGCAGCAGCAGGAAGGTCGGCATGATCGCGCGCTCCTCGCGCGAGACCGGCGCGACCGCGGCGTAGCCCTCGAGCCAAGCCTCCTGCAGCTCCGGAATGAACGGCTCGTGCTCCATGAAGCTCACGGCCGCGGCGAAGTCGTACATGAACCAGGAGAAGCCGCAGTCGTCGAAGTCGATGACGCCGAGGCGGTCGCCGTCGACCAGCAGGTTCGCCGGCCGGAGGTCGGCGTGGATCAGGCCGAAGCGCTCGGGCGCCGCGCCGTAGGCCTCGACCTCGCGCCGCAGCACGGCCGAGGCGCGCTCGATCAAGGCGCGGCCTTCAGGCTCGAGGCCGAACCCGTCGCGCCAGTCGCCCCACAGCGGACGGACGCCCAGCATGGCGTCGAAGTCCCACAGCTTGCGACGAAAGCCAGCCGGCGTCCGCCAACCGCGGACGTGGCCATGGAGCCCGGCGGTGATCGACCCGAGCGTGCGGTACCAGTGCGGCATGTCCGCCCCCGGCTCCGGCTCGCCGCCGCTCATGTGCTCGAAGGCGACGACGTGGCGAAGGCTGCCCTCGTCCTCGAAGGCGCCCAGCAGCTCGCCGTCGCGCATCCGCAGCGGCTCCGGCGTGGCGGCGACGCCGTCGGCGCGCAGCGCCTCGATCCAGGCGAGCTCGGAGCGGATCTCCTCGAGCGTGTGATAGTCCGGCCGGTGGACGCGGAAGACGATGCGCCGCCCGTCGTCGTCGGCAAGGAACGTGGCGTTCTCGGAGATGGTCAGCAGCCGGAGCCCGGCGTCCGGCCCGACGCCCCAGCGCGGCAGCGCTTCCCGCAGTCGCGCGGTGAGCCGCGCCAGAAAGTCGTCGTCGTACATCCGTCGCCTCGTGGAGCCTCCCGACAGACATTCCACGGAAATGTGGCGAACGCAACAAACGCTGACTGAATCACCACAGGCCGGAGGTTAGGCCACCGTCACGTCGACGCCGTGCCGGCGGAGCATCTCCGCCAGCGGTCCCTCGGGCGGCTGGTCGCAGACGAGGGCGCCGAGCTCGCGCCAGCTGGCGTAGCGGGCGGGGAAGACCTTGTCGAACTTCGAACGGTCCGCCACCACCAAGGTCTCGGCGGCCCGCGAGGCGAGCACGCTGAAGATCGCGGCCGGCTCCAGCCGCGCGTCGGTCGCGCCTTCCGAGGTCAGTCCGCTCGCCCCGAGGATGGCGAGGTCGGCGGAGAAGTCGTGGAGAAAGCGCGCGGCGTGAACCCCCACCGTCGCGCCTTCGCTGGCGAGGTAGTTGCCGGGCGCCATGAGCACGGTGATCGTCGGATTGAGCGACAGCACGGTCGCCACGCTGAAGGAGTGGGTGACGACGGTCAGGCCCTTGTGCTCCACCGCGATGCGGCGGGCGACGTGCGTGGTCGTCGCGCCCGAGCCGATCATGAGCAAAGCGCCCGGCTTGATGCGCGCCGAGGCCGCCCGCGCGATGCGTTCGCGCTCCGCGATGAACAGGCCGTGGCGCTCGCCGACCGAGGGCTCGGCCCCGCGCATCGGCACCGCGCCGCCATAGGTGCGGTTGACGAGCCCCTGGTCGGTCAATTCGTCGAGATCGCGTCGGATCGTCTCCGTGGAGACCCGCAGCCGGCCCGCGAGATCGGCGACCCGAAGGCTGGGTTGCTGGGTGATCTGCGCGAGGATCTCTTCGTGCCGGGCGGCCTTGGTGAGTTTCATTCGCTTGATACGATCGCCTCATACATACTTCGTCGCGTAGGATCCCGGTCCGGTTCGCGGACTTGTCCGGTCGATCGGCGCAGCGCAAAATCTTACACGCCCTTATTCGACGATAAACTCTGATTCAAAGACGGTCATGATAGCTCTTCTCAAACGCTTCGGCGCGCTCAGGTCCGGACGAGGTTCAGCCAGTCCGGCGGTGACTGCGGCCGGCGAGACGCGGGAAGCGCTTCTGCGGGCCGAGGCCGAGGCGAGCCTTTCGGCCGGCGACTGGACGAAGGTTCTCGAACTCACCAGTTCGAAGCGCGACCTTGCCGCCGACGTTCGCCTGCTCGTCTTCCGCCTTTCCGCCGCGCGGGCGCTCAAGTCCACGGCGGTCATCCAGGAGGTCGGGCTCGCAGCGGCGTGGCTGCCGATGACCGTGGTGATGAGGCGGCGCATCGCGCACGATCTCGCGGCCGCCGACATGCCCGAACAGGCGTGGCGGGTGCTGACGGCCGATCCCGTGACGGTCGCCGATCCCCGCTTCCTGCAGTCGGCCCGCACCATCAAACAGAAGCTCACGGACCCGCGCTTGCTCGCGGAGGTGGATGCGGCGATCCGGAAGGCGGGCGGGGAGACGACGCCCGCCGCCGATTACGAGCACGGCTACCACGAGAGCCCCGGCCTGACCGCCCAGGGAACGACGGCGGTCCACGCCGCCCCGGGCGTTCCGGCGGCTCAGGTCGAGCGTCTCGAAGCCGATCTCGCCAAGTTTCGCGACGGGCAGGCAAAGCCCTCCAAGCCGCGCGTCGGCGTCTATGAAAACGTTTTCGTCGACGGGAGCGGGCAGGTCTGGAGCGAAGACGGCTCCATCCTGCTCAGCCAAGGCGCGGCCGTGCCCAAGGTCTCGAAGGCCGACGTCGCGCACATCCCCTTGGCGCTTCATGTCTCCGGGCGGGCGAAGGGCCTGTACCCCTGGCTCGTCGAGCAGGCGCCGAAGCTGTCCTGGCTGCTCGCGGACGGCGCCCCGAAGCCTCGGCTTCTGCTGGGCGAAAAGGGGCAGGGCTACGAGCTCGAGACGCTGCGGCTCGCCGGCCTCGACGTGGCGGACGTCGTCCGCGGGAGCCGGCCGGTCTTCGTCGAAAAGCTCCTAGTCGCAAAGGCGGGGCTGCGGTCCTTCCCGCGCTGGAAGCGCATCGCACCGATCTACGACCGCATCGTCTCCCGCGCCCTGACGGAAGCCTCGGCCGACGCCTCCGATCGCATCTACGTCTCCCGCAGCGACGCCAGTCGGCGCAAGATGGAGAACGAGGCCGCCGTGGAGGCCGCCTTGACCGCCCGCGGCTTCCAGATCTGCGTGCTGTCCGAGACGCCGCTGGCGGAGCAGATCGCGGCGATGAGCCGGGCGAAGGTGATCGTGGGCGCGCACGGCTCCGGGCTCGCGCACATCGTAGTCGCTCAGCCGGGCGCCAAGGTGATCGAACTCCTGCCGATCTGCGACGGCGCCGACACGCTGCGGCTGACCTACGCCCATCTCGCCATCGCGCGCGGGCTCGAGTACCACGCCTGGGCCGAAGCGCAGGCGACCGCCAAGGCGCCTTGGCGCGTCCATCTCGACGGCTTCTTGTCCAAGCTCGACGAGCTCTTGGACGTCGCGCCGCGCGCCGCCGGGTGAGCCCCGGGCGGCGTCGCCCTCCCGGCGACCCCGTCGTCTTGGCGGACGGCGACCAAAGCGAGAAGGGCTCGGCCCTGGGTGGGCCGCCTGAGTTAGACTGGCTGCGACCCAGCGCCCTCGGGGCGTCACAGCAGGGAGGCGGCGAGCTCGCTGTTCAGCACGTCGAAGAGAGCCGAGAGCCGTTCGACGGCCAAGGCGAACGGAGCGATCCTGACGGCGACGGCGGCCCGCTTGAGCCCCTGTTCGACGAGACGACGGGTGCGCCCGAAAGCCGGATGCTGATACCCTGACTCGTCCAACACGTCGATGAAGGCTGAAGCCTGCTGCGGCGCCTTGTGCGCGAGCATCGAGTCCAGGATCTTGAGCGGAGTCTTGAGATCCGTGGGATGCATGCGTGAATAGGCGATCGCAACGGACAGCGCCTCGTCGCGACGGCCGATTCTGGCGTTCGCGGCCACGATCAACTGCGTGCGGTTGGCGATCGGGACGTCGAACCTCTTGTCGACCTCCAAAAGCCGCAGGATCTCCGCCGGCCGGCGGCGCACCATGGCTGTGGCCATGGTGTAATAATAGACCCAGCTCGCGCGTTTCCGTCGTCGATACATCCTCACCACATCCAGATAACGATCCGCGAAGACGGCGTCGAAAAGCTTTAGCGTGCTTCTCGAGCCCCTGGTGAGGTGGATGACGCCGTGGCCGCGCAGCGGGACGCGGATCATCCTGGCGTCAGGCGCGGCCTTCTTCAGCAGCTTCGCGTGGCCACTGTCATGGGAATAGAGCGGATCGTAAACGATCCAGACCTTGCCGGCGACGTGGCCCGGCTCGATCATCCCGCCGCCGCCCTTGCCGAAATGGGTCGTGTACCGGCGGTCGAACGGCGTGACGACGGACGGATCGATGCCCGCCTGCGGAACGATCGCCAGGACATGCGTCGCCCCGAGTAACTTGCTGAACCGGATGGCGGCATAGCCGCCCATGCTGTTGCCGTAACAAAGCACTTTAGGGTAGCGCGCGAGGATCGGCTTCAGCCTGGCGGCCACCTCCTCCATGGCCGAAGGCGCGTACCAGTTCTTCTCAGTGGTGACGACGCCGATCGTGGCGACGCCGTTCTTCTCGACGAGCGCTTGGCCCCAGAACGACCGCCCGTCGGTCTTCAGCGCGTCCGCGGCGTCGTTGAAGGTGATGAGGAGGTAATCGCCGCCCCCCTCGTTCAGGAACGCGCTTATCGGTCCCGCTGACGCGATCAACTGAGCCAAGATATCCCCCGAGCCAAGAAAGTAGTCAGTCCTACCTTGGGGCTTTCCGTGCCTGCCAGACAGAGCCACGCCACCAGCCATCCCAAGATGAAGCGGGAGCGTCCGCCCTCACCAGAACTTGCAGCTGTAAAACAACGTGAGCGAATTGGACGCTTCGATTTTGTCTATCGACGCGTAAATCGCTTCGACGTCAGTCCTCGGTGCTGATCCAATAAGGTGGATCGGAGCGATGACATTAACCGACGACGCCAGCGCGGACGTCAGCAGGCAGCCGCCGACCGACCACCACGCGGCCACATTTCCGTCGAAGCCGGCGACCGTCGGCGACATCGCGTCCTTGTAGCGCTTCATGATGGGGTGGCCGGGAGTCGATCCCAGGATCGAATTGGTGAGGAACATCGCCCCCATGTTGAGCCGCCGGTATCCCTTGGCGGGGATGCAGGTCATCCCGGTCATGCCAAGCAGGTCGTGGTAGTCTGCGCCAACGTCCACGGGAAACATGTCCATGTCGACGTAGAGACCGCCGAAATCATGCAGTATGTCCGCGCGGATCACGTCTACGGTGCCGGCATACCGGCGTTGTTTCAGGAAAAAGTCGTATGCATGAGATCCGTAGCACGAGAGAGACTCGACGTCGGGCTGTGTCCAAAGACGATATTCGTATCCATACTTGGAGCACCATGCGCGCCAGCGCTCCGAAGAGCCTGCGGGGCAGGGTTTGGGACCGATCCACACCTGATGGATGATGCGGGGAATCGCTTTCGTCGCGTGCTTGCCGGCTTCGAGGATGTCCGCCCGGCTGATCTCGCGTTGTCGGATGCTTCGGGCCTGAGGACTGAGAGTGGTGGCGAGGCCGACCGCCTCGAAGGTGTCCCCGGCAGCAAGCGCCAACTTCCAGCGAACCGCATGCTCCCTAAGCCCCAGTCCGGCCGCAGTCAGAATACTGTCGCTCGACCGCAGTCCATCGATTTTCTGCGAGAGCAATTTTGCGAGATCGATATGACCAAATTTTATACAGCGGTCAATGGCGGTTACAACATCGTTACGATCTTTAAATATAAAATCACTGATCGTTCTCCTTGTTTCTGCATAGGAGGTTATATCACTCCTATCAGTCGCGCTGATTAAACGGTACAGCCTCTTGACCTGCAAAGCGTGATCCCCCCAGGCGCCTCTAGCCCAGATAGTAAGCCCTGTTCTCTCTGCAGGCGCAACCGGCGACACGCGCGGTCTGCGGGCTCTCTACACCTTGGATATTCATGATCGGGAGGGTTTCCCGGACATTGTGGTCCAGCGGAGCAAGACGGCGACAGGAGATCGTAGCAACTGAGCGGTACGGACAAGGTGACCGAGGCCGCCCACAACTTGAGGTTCTGAATCGCCGTCGTCTTGCTCTCCACTCCGTTATTGGCGCTTGCGGAACAGGGTCGTGAGGGCCATAACCCCACGGAAATGAGACTTCGGGGCGTAGCTCAGCCTGGTAGAGCGCCTGCTTTGGGAGCACCTGCCTTGATTAGAAGGTAACGTGGGTCTCAGCCCTCATTCTCTTGGACCTTCGGCAGTTTTTCCGACGCCCCCGCAGTCGGCGCTTCGGGATAATTTCGGGACAACCCGAACGAGGACATGACGTCCCGCAGGTCCTCGTCCAGCACCTTCGCGTAGCGCGCGGTGGACGCTATGTCGGAGTGTCCGAGCATCCGCTGGACACCCTTCAAATTCTTCGAGCCCCGGAGCGCGCGCGTCGCGGCGTCGTGTCTGGCGTCGTGGAACCGGAACTCTGGGACGCCGGCCGCCCTCCGAGCTGCGTGATGGGCCTTCGTGAGGGTGTCGTAGCCGATTGGCTCCCGGCTGCCCTTGAGCCGCTTACGGTCTCCGGTGGTCCGCGATTGCTGCACCTCGTAGGTGAACACGACCGGCAGCGCATGCTTCAGCATCTCTGCCTCGAAGATCGCGCGCACCTCGGGCGAAAAGGGGACGAAATGCTCCTTTGGAGCTTTGCCGCGCGCCCGCTTCAGAGTGATCGTGAAACCTCCGCGCTCGCGGTCGACCGCCGATCTGGGCAGGCGGCAGAGCGCAGCGCGCCTCACGCCGGTGAGCAGGTAGACCTTCACGATGGGCCGCAAGTCCTCGCGGAACGCTCCGATGTAGGCCGCGCGCTCGGCGTCAGTCAGGATGCGCGTCCGCTCGCGCTCCGGCAGCAGCAGATCCCTCCAAGGAATGTCCACGTCGACCGGCACTCTCCAGACTCGCCGGGCGCGATTCAGCAGGCGCCGGGCGCACTGAACGATCTGGCGGTTCACCGTCGCCGGCGAGACAAGCCCGTGTTCGTTTGAGCCCTTGCGGGTCTTGATTGAAACGCGCTCTGCGGAGCGTCGGCGGACGGCGTCGGAAATCATGTTGGCATCGATCGAGATCAGCGGGGTCGTTCCGCCGATCAGCCGGCAGAGATGCGCCAGTGATGTCGCGGTGTCGTCGGCGCTCGCCTGGTGGCTGATCTCGCCATGGTAGCGGAAGGCGGCTTCGTCGAGCGTCAGCGCGTGCTGGAATTTCCCGGTCGCCGCTAGCTCGCGGTACTGGTTTTCGACACGCTCCGCTTTCGTGCGCGTTCTCTGGCCCGTTGAGCCGTGAAAGCGACGACGCTCCCCGGACGGCGTGCGGATGACGAAGTCGTAGTGCCAGAACTCCGAGCGGTAGGAGCCGTCTGAGCGCTTCGGTCTGTAGACGGACACGGCGGGGCTCCCACGTAGGCCTCGATATCTTCGCGAGCGTAGACACGCCAGGTGTTGCCGCGAAGCCGGTAATTGATGAGGTGCTGATCGCCGAGCCCCTTCAGTGTTTTCTCGCTCTTGCCGAGAAGCGCGGCGGCCTGGGGGTGAGAGATCAGCCAGTGCTCGGTGAACGCCGCATCAAGGCGCTCGACCAAGGCACGAGGAAGATCAAGTTCTTCGCCTGCCATCCTACTCGCCACGTCCGTCCTCCTGTGCGGAGAGAGCGGCGCGGAGGCGAGCGATCACGTTCTCGACCATCTCCAGTTCATCATCATGCTTCGCCCGCTCCTCGTCATTGGCCAGAGGCTCGCCAGCAGCCCAGTCTCGGATGCTCTCCAGAGCCGCCTCGATCTCTTCCGCAGTCGGCGCCTTCGTCAGCTCACCCTTCGCCATTGTCGCCTCCATGCCTGCCAACAGCGGCGCGCAGAGCACTAATCCACTCGTCGATGGAAACGCTTGCTGCGACGTGCCACCCTTCCGGCAGCCCCCGCTCGCGCAGGGCGTAAGCATCGGCGACCATCGTTTCGCCAGTCCGAAGATTGATCAGCAGAACGCTCTCAGTCATTGTCGCCTCCATGCTTGGGGGCGGATGCGAGCATGGCGGCGTAGAAGCCGGGTCCCGTTGGGATCTTCGCACCGCGCTTGTAGCGTTTGCTGGCAAGGCGCATTGCGTCATCCGGCTCCGCCGGCACCACCCTCCAGCCTTCCACCTCAAGCGCGGAGAGCGCAGCCTTGGCGTTCGCCATGTACTCCGCGTGACCCTCGACGAGGGGGAAGTTCGCCGCACGGCTCGGCAGCCCTAAATCCTGGCAGTGCCGCGTCCACACACCCCGCGCCATGATCTCGACCACCTCAGTCATTGGCCTTTTCCTCGGTACGCTCGGCTTCGACGAGGGCGGCGGCGCGGCGGACATGATCGCTTGTGATGCTGTATGCCGGTCCCGCCGCCGGGCTGTAGAGGCAAGACCCGTAGCCGGCCGCTACAACGGGATCATCGTCTAGGAAAAGCTTGCCAGTTCGAGCGAACGGCTCCAGCGCCTCCACCGCGGCCGATAGCCGGCGCCGGAGGTCTTCGCCCCGCTCTTCTTCGGCCTCGGATCTAGCCAGATAGGCTAGAGCTGTCCTGGCGTTCTGCTCCAGCCCGAGTTGGGCTTGGGCCGCTTCCGCCCGCGCCTCATCCCGCTCGCGTTCGAGTTCGGCGGCGCGCGCTTCCGCGGCTTTGGCGCGGGCCTCGATGGCTTCGTAGCTGTCTGGGTCGGCCGCGGTAGACGCACGGCTTGTGGCCGTCTCCGCCCGCGACGGCGCCACATACCGGGCATGGTACGGTCTCGTCGCACAAAGGCTCGGGGCCGTCGTAGCGCTCGTCGTTGAACGGGCAGAACTCGACCGCGCTCATCGCCCGCCCTCCCGTCCCGATGCGACGTCGGCGGCCGCCGGGGGCGGATCGCAGGGCACGAGCATGGCGACGCCAAGGTGGCGGCTCAGTCTCGTGCGGTCTGCGTACTGCCGTGCGGCGGCTTCGTTGGCGCAAATCGTAGGACTGACAAAGGCGTCGTCCGGGTCGTCGCCGTACATGTTGACGAAGCCGATGCAGGTCTTCGGCTCCTCCGCCCGCGCTGCGGCCATATCGGCTTCGGCGGCTTCAGCGCGGGCAATCTCGTTCGCAAGCGCGCCGCGGAACCAGTCGTCGAACGCGTCCGCGAAGTCGGCGATCTCACCGATGCTCGTGTCCACGACCTCGACACCAAAGCTCTCCAGCGTGGCGATGATCCTCGTCGTCCACTCCGGCCACGGGTCTGAGCGAGCGACGTCGCGCTGCTCTTCCATCTCGGCTAGTTCAGACTGAAGCCGCTCAATCTCTTGTTGGGCTGCGGCCATATCCGCTTCGATGTAGGTGCGGGCGGGGGTGGCGGACTTCAGGGCGTCGAGCAGCGGCCCCACGACAGGTTCCATCGCCGGCTTCGACAGGATCGACGCGACGAGGGCGAGGCCTTTCGGAACAGCAGCCGAGACCGCATTTCGCAGGGTGGATCGATCATCATCATCCGTGACGTGGTAATCGATCAGGCGAAGAAGCTTCTCCCGCAAGGCGTCGCCCGCGACCGCGGCGGGCTGGGCGGAGGCGAGGGCTTCGTCGCGGGCGGCCCGGATTGTGTCCAACAGCGCGGCGACCTTGACAGGGACGGTCGGGCAATCGCCGGGGACATACTTGGCACGGTCATAGGCTGCGAAGACACGCTCAAGCAGCGCTTCCGGCCGCAGGTCGCCCGTGGGCGCAGCATGGGGGTCAGACATCGGAGGGCTCCGCGTTCTTTTTGATTTTAGCGTAGAGTTTGGCTCGTTCTTTTTCCGAGCGATCAAGCCAAGTCTGAATAGGTTCACGTTCAGCGCCGTGGGACACAAGATGCCCGCGCCACTCAGAGTAGGCTTCTGCCCTAGCGTCTTCTCCGGAATGCGGGCAGGATACCCACCCGCACTCGCATCTAACCTCAACACACGGATGCGCGCCCAAGCATCTATGGCCGGCGAGAGGAAGAACCTTACGATATCCTTTGACCTCACCGCTCATCGGACGCCTCCCGGCGCTTGAGGTCTGCGAGACGGGCGCGGAGGGGTTTCACGAACTTCATGCCGCATTCCTCCAGACTGCTTCTTTGGACACGGCCCCGCTCCTGCGACCGCGAGATGTAACGACTTCGTAAAGCGGCTCGAACGGAAGCCAGTCCGCCCCGACGTTCTCGCAAACGTCCACAGGGCCGGGCAGTCCTCGGCACCATGCCGCAAGAGACGAGAAGCTCAGGGATGAGTTCGGGTATCGGCGACCAGCCTCGTTGTTATACGGCGGGTCAATGTGCCAGTGCGCATGCTCGACTTCGATTTCCCACCATGCTTTACGAGCAATAGTCCAGCACTCGATTAGCGGCTTCTGCTCGATTAGCCTTCGCTTGACCGCAGGCCCCCAAACACGGCAATCGCTTTCACCGCGCCATTGGAAGTACCAAGGCGACAACGTGCTTGATGGTTCGGCGCGACCCTTTGAGACCCAGAACCGCGTGAGCAGTTGGGGGCCGCGGTCGAGCGCGAGGACTTCTGCATAATCTTCGAACGTATCTGGGATGCGGCGGATGTCATCTGCAGTGCAACCGATCAGCCACGACCAAAGATCGCAAATGTCGCGCGACACATCGTACAGCTTGACGTGCTTGCAGTCCCATCTCGTCGCATAGCTCGCGGAGCCGGCGAACGGTTCGATGACCAGATCAGCACGCGGCGGTCCGTAATGCTTTGCGCCGGTCCATTTAGACCCGTAGTAACTGAAGAACGGCTTCATCGACCCGCCCCCAGAACCTCGGCGATCTCCGCCACCAGCCCCGCCCGCCCTTCCTTCGACAGCGGGGTCATGACTGGTCACCTGCGGGCGGGAGGAGAGCGGCGCGGGCGAGAACGCGAAGATCCATGTGGTGCATCTTCGCCCACCCCGTACTGCTCAGGACGCTTTCGACCGGCTGGTCTTGAATTTGCGCGTTCGCGATTTCCTCAAGGACACGGCGCAGCCGCTCGTTCTCGGCCTTCAGAGCCGCGATCTCCGCCTCGCTCTCCACACCACGCGCTGCCTCGGTGAGGAGCGAGGGCAGGGCGTTGACGGCGGCGACGATCAGGGCGGCATTGGCTGAAATGCGCGCCGGGATTCCGACAACGTCACAAAGCACCCGTTCGAGGCCTGGCACTATGTCGCCGCGAATTTCGTCGTAGTGCATGTCATTGTTCCAAGGCCCCGGCGTTGCCTTCGCCAGCAGCTCCCGCAGCTCCGCGATCGTCTCGGGAAGGGGCGCGGTCATGCTGCGGCTCCGAGCATATGCCCGATGACCTCAGCCATGGCGGGCGGGTTGCTGTCGCCTAGAGCTTCGATCCGCTCCCGGCGCTCATGCACGTCCTCGGTGCGCCAAGCATCCAGATCGAAAGAGGGGATGGCACTTGGGTCCCAATCACCTCGGGAAGCTGCTGCCCTCTTGGCGCGCTCAATCGCGGATGGTCCCGCCGACCAGGCGACCTCCAGTCGCGGCAGGCTGGTGCAGGCAATGAGGTACACGCGCCGTCTTGGATAAGGCGCACCAACGTCCTCAGCGCCGAACTCAAATCGGGCGACGTGGAAGCCAGCTCTCGAAAGATGTCGAGCGACCGTGGCTTCCCACGCCGCGTTGCCCGGGGGCTGCTCCACGACAAACCATTCGACGCCGGCGTCGAGCCCGGCCGCCAGCATGTAGGGCCAGAGAGATACGCTGTCCCGATAGCCGTGGATGGCGGCGGCGACGCTCGTTCGCTGGCAAGGAGGTCCGCCAAAAATGACATCTGCGTCGGTGGCGGGCAGGCAGCGGATGTCGTCATGAAGCGGCACGCCAGGGTGAAGGCGCGCAAGCTCTTGCTGGCGCCGAGGGTTGCTCTCGCACAGCGCCACGATCTCGAAAGACCCTGAGCGCTGCAGCCCCATCGCGTGGAAGCCGATGCAGAAAAAGACGTCGATGACCTTCATCGCGTCGCCTCCTGGATCCGGCGCGACTGAGCGATGCGGACAAGCTCCTCGCCACAGAGGGCGTCGAAGTCTAGGCCCATCATGCCGAGGGCGAGGCGGGCTGCCGCTTCATGCCGCTGCCCGGCGTCGTGCTCGCGCCTGGCCGCATATCGATCCGCATCCGCGCGAAGGCATGCAGCCTGGTTGCGGCGTGCGATCATGCTGTCCAGTTCAACGACCTGAGCGTCGACATGGGCGTCGCGGGCGCCGTCAACCGGCGTGGTGACGGGGAGGCTCATGACGAGGCCTCAGCGCGAGCGAGAGCGGCGCGAGCGGCAATGACAGCGGGCACTTTCTCCGCGTCCCAGAAACCGGCATCGCCGCTTTCAGCCAACTCGACAGCGTCAGAAACCATGGCCTTCAGCGCTGCGACCAGATCGTCATGCGCGTTGCAGGCGCGGACGATGAAGGCTGCGTTAGCTTCGGCATCGACGGTGCATGTTGCGACTGTGGCGATCGACAGTGAAATCCGCCGCTTCTCTCTGGCGGGCTTAATGTCGATCCAGTGTTCATCAGACCCACAGACGGCCCAAGGTGTAGGCGTGTGCGCGCTCATGACGCCCTCGTGGTGTTGTTCTGCTGGGAAGCCAGAGCGGCTGAAATGCCCGCGCGAAGAGCAAGGATGCGCGCTGACGGGAAGTTCTCGTCCCCAAAGAGTTGGTCTTCCCACGGGCACGAGGCTCCCGGCATCTCGTCTTCAAGCTCGCACTGGCGGGGCGAATAGGCACCGCAGAAGGGGCAGAGCGGGGTCATCGTCACCGCTCCCAGGCCGCAAGCGGCCTGCAGCCGCGAAACTCGGTGTCGACGGACAGCCCGCGCCATCCGAGGCGGAAGGCCAGAGCCCGCCCGCGAAGCTGGATCGTCAGGCGCATCACCAAACCTCGGCAGGCTGGCGGCGACGCTCCATCGCGTCCTCACGGGCGCTGTCGACATCGCTGATGAGCTTTGAGCCGAGCTTCGACACACGGCCGGCGACGTCGAGGAGGTCGAAGTCCTCGCTGTCCAGCGCAGCCGCTTCCGGCACGGTGCGGAAGATGCCGTCGATCCGCTCGTTCAGGTGGCGAAGGGCTTCCGCGATGGTCTGGAGCTCGGCTCCAGCGTCCTCAGCGGCGTCCATGCGATCTCGGAATGACATCTGTCGTCTCCGTCTGTCGGGAGACGCCGGGGGCTGAGCCATCCCGGCGTGGGGATGGGGTCAGGTGGAGGAGGTCTCTTCGAACTCGCCGGTCTCGGTCAGGCGGTAGGTCTTGCCCGCCTCAACGCCGTTCTCGCCAACCAGCGAGGACCGAACTGAGACGAGGTCATAGCGGTCGGTCTTGCTGTTCCAGCGATGCGCTGCGAGCGAGATCGCGCCGCCGGCTTCAGCCCTTGCGGTTCCGCCGACACCAAGGGACGCGGCGACAGAGGCGTGGCCTTTGACCGCCGCGTGGCCGCTGTCGCCGGTCGCCGCCGCGTGGCCGCTGTCGCCGGTCGCCGCCGCGTGGCCGCTGTCGCCGGTCGCCGCCGCGTGGCCGCTGTCGCCGGTCGCCGCCGCGTGGCCTCTGTAGCCGGTCGCCGCCGCGTGGCCGCTGTCGCCGGTCGCCGCCGCGTGGCCGCTGTCGCCGGTCGCCGCCGCGTGGCCGCTGTCGCCGGTCGCCGCCGCGTGGCCTCTGTAGCCGGTCGCCGCCGCGTGGCCGCTGTCGCCGGTCGCCGCCGCGTGGCCTCTGTAGCCGGTCGCCGCCGCGTGGCCGCTGTCGCCGGTCGCCGCCGCGTGGCCGCTGTCGCCGGTCGCCGCCGCGTGGCCGCTGTCGCCGGTCGCCGCCGCGTGGCCGCTGTCGCCGGTCGCCGCCGCGTGGCCGCTGTCGCCGGTCGCCGCCGCGTGGCCGCTGTCGCCGGTCGCCGCCGCGTGGCCTCTGTAGCCGGTCGCCGCCGCGTGGCCGCTGTCGCCGGTCGCCGCCGCGTGGCCGCTGTCGCCGGTCGCCGCCGCGTGGCCGCTGTCGCCGGTCGCCGCCGCGTGGCCGCTGTCGCCGGTCGCCGCCGCGTGGCCGCTGTCGCCGGTCGCCGCCGCGTGGCCGCTGTCGCCGGTCGCCGCCGCGTGGCCGCTGTCGCCGGTCGCCGCCGCGTGGCCGCTGTCGCCGGTCGCCGCCGCGTGGCCTCTGTAGCCGGTCGCCGTGTTCCCCTTGGCTTTCGCCAGCACCCATTCGACCGCCTTCTTGATGAAGGATGCGTCGTAGGTCAGCTCGGCCTTGATGGTGATCCTAGCCGCGGCGAGCTTGCTGTCGCTGTCGGAGCCGTCCTGACGCGCTATCGCGCCGGACATCTCGACGACTGCGAGGCGCGATCCAAACGGGTAGTAGTTGAAAACGTCGAACGGGTTCTCGCAGGCGTGGAAGCCATTCTGGCAAACCTCGATCAGGCCGCCCTGCTCGTAGGTCTTCCCGACCTCGAACTGGAAATCCCGGCACTTCAGATCGGCCTCGAACGCCTTGTAGGCGACGACGACTTCGCCCGGCTCAACTGCCGCGCTCGCTTCGGGCTTCTTCTTGGTTGCGGCCTTAGCCATCGCTCTTGCTCCATCCGCCGCTGTCTGCGGCTGGGCCGCTGGGCTTCGATGGAGACTATGCGCTAAACGCACAGTGACGTCTACAGCTATCTATGAGAAAAACGCACAAACTTTCGCATGAGGCTTCCGCGAATCAGACTCGACTATCCGGACAACCTAGTTCAGCATGAGAACAGAAAAGGAACAAACGAGGCGTTAACGACCATGCCTGAAGGGATCATCGCGAGGTTCACCCTCCACCTGATGTGCGGCAACTGCTCCAAGATACAGACCCAAAACGTCGATGTCCGGAACGCGCCAGGCGCGCCGACCACCGTCAACGATCTGAACGAGAGTGGGCTTCTCGAGAAAGTGTCGTTCGTCTGCCGTGACTGCGAATGCCCGAGCGGCAGCATCCAGGCCGTCACGGCCTATCGTAAAGCCAACCCCGGCAAAACGGATAAGGAGCGCCCCCGGCTCAGGCGCTATGTTGTCGCCGGCTACGAGCGGCGGCAGGACAGGTGGTCTCAGCCGCTCGCGCCTTTCGAGGTGCGCTCAGAAGAGGCGGCTCGTCGGGTCGCTAAGGAGATTGCCGAAAAGTTCGGCGGCGCGCTCGCCACTGTTCAAGCAGGCGATCCCGAACTGGACGACTGGGAGACGCCCGAGCTGTTGCTGCACGTCGGGAAGGTCCCGCGACACGCGTTGACCGACTTCCGCGTGGAGTGATGGGTTAACGAAAGCTTAACTTGGTTGCAGGCTGGAAAAGACTCGCCCACTATGTGGTTTGGCGCGCTGATTCGGCGCGTCAAACGAGAACGCCGCAGCTCTTGGGGAGCCGCGGCGCTGATAGAAACCGCCGGTGGGGCGGGTGCTGTGATCACAAAGCCGAACATGTTCTGCTTCGCGAGAAACGTCAACCGCTCTTTCGGCTCCTCGCCGAAAGGAGGGCCAGATGGCCCGCAAGAAGAAGGAACTGCATCCGCGCATTGTGGCGTGGATTAAGCTCGCCCGCTCAATGGGTTATGGCTATGTGCCGATCGCGGCGTACTTCGTGATCAACCAGGGCCGCATTGCCGACGTGATGAAGGGGCGCATGAGCCCTGAGGTCCCGCCCGCGGCTCACCTGCCGCCTGACTTCCCTGCGCTGGCCTGATCAAAACGAGGCTCGGCGGTCGCCGCCGGGCTTCACTTACCACGCCATCTCACTGCGGACGGCGCGAACGAGGCCCATAAGGCGCACCTCGCGCCCGTCGTCGGCGGCGTAGTCCCGCTTCACCTTGATCGGCTTGTGCTTGGGATTGGTGGAGCGCGGACAGAACCACGTTTCGTCGTCGTGCCACTCCACCTGCTTGACCGACCACTCTCGCAGGTGGCCGCCGTCGCGGGTCTGCTCCACGACCACGACCATTCCATTCTGGATCGGAACACGGCCGCCAAGGTCGTCGAAGTCGACGCAGATGACGCGGTCCCCCTCGAGGATCGGCCGCGGCTTAAGGTCGTTCATGCTGTCGCCGTCAACGTCCAGCGCGAAGAGCCGGGCTCGCGGGAACTTGGGATCGCGCGGCTCATAGATCGTGACGTGCTCGACCTCGACAAACTCGTTCGCCTCGCGGAAGGCGCCGGCCTCGACAACGCCGACCACGCGCACGGGGATTAGATCGCCCTCAAACAGCGTCAGTTCGGAGCCGGAAGAGGGGAGAGGCGCTGCTTCCCCTAAATAAGTGGCTATCGCGTCCAGCTCGCGAGCCTTGATCTCCCTCTGCCCTTTGAGCGCCCGATTAATCGCTGCCGGCGCTACGCCAAGGTGGCGAGCAAGGCCACTCTGGCTTTTGCCAGGCTTCTCAAGTCCCTGCCGTAGCCACTCGATTATGCCGTCGCTGGTCATGCGCGGATTACGCATACCCGAGAGCGAACGGTCGATTGAGAAAATCTCATAGGCGGCGCTTGCTTTTCTGTGCGAATTGCGCACAATCGGGAAATGCGATGTGAACCAGCCAAATCCCTGATTGAGAAGCTTGGCGGCCTGAGCGCCGTTTCGGACAGGCTCGGCTTGCATGTGTCCGCAGTCGTCCGCTGGAGGCTCCCGAAGCCCACAGGTACCGGCGGGCTCGTTCCGAGCAGGCATCACGCGTCTCTCATGGAGATGGGTGCAAAGCCGGAAGACTTCTTCGTGTCTTCGCCCGCCCCCGAGTTTGAGAGGGCGGCGTCATGAGCGAGTGCAAGGTTCCTGCGGCAGCGCTCAACTGGATCATCAACGGCGAAACCGGCATCTCGTCCACGGCGATTTGGGCGCACATGTGTGGCGTAACTTCCAATCGTACATGGGCCGACAACCCCGCTGACCCGGGGGACTTCAGCCGCTGCATGAAGCTTTTGGATGCTGTCCCGGAATGGCGGGATCGTCTTCCTGAGATGTCGGGACGGTCTCCCGCTTGGCGGGGGCTGGTTGCCCGATGGGCGGAGATCGAAAGCGTCTTCAAGGCTGAAGTCGCGGCCTCTCCGAACCCTGTGCATTGGTCCGCACCCGCGACCTATCACCTGATGAAGCTGGCAATGACTGAGGGAGCGGCAGCATGACCGCGCTCCCCCTCATCCTCTTCAGCGTCATCGTCGCCGCCATCCCCACCGCGTGCATGCACGGCGTCGCGAGCGGAGATCGCTCATGAGCACCCAGCCCTTCGATCGGTTCGCATGGTTTGCGACCGGGTGGTTCTTCGCTTGGGTCGCCCTGCTGTTGTTCGTGGTGTTCATCGTCAAAGATCCCACGACAGAGAAAGTCCAGCGCGGCTGGTTTGAGCATCAGGGAAAAGTCTACCGCGTAGTTCCCGCGGAGGTCCGCTGATGACCTCCGTCTGGCTCTGCAACCTCATGCTGTTCGCGACGATCGTCGTCGGCTTCGCGACCTCACGTCGGGGTACGTGATGGTTAGCGCCTCAGCCATTTCCCGTTTTGCTTGTTCCCCCGCTGCGGCCTCCCCGTCCGCAGCCACCTCCGGAGCGCGCTCGTCTGAGCGCCGCCGCCTTTCTTCCACGAGACGCTGCAGCATCACGTTCGCCAAAACCTTTGCCGCCGCGTCTCCCAAGCTCGTCCACGTAGTCCCTGTCACCTCCTGCATCGCAAAGCTCCCTTCTGCTGATCCCAAGATCAGCACAGGTCGTTTTGACGATGAGCAAAAACTGTTTGCGGAAAAAGCAAATGCCTGACGGAGCCAGCCTGGATCAGGCCGCGTCTTGGGCCGATGATCTTCTGCGGTGGGAAAGCCGCGGTCCCGGCGACACTGACAACGCCCTGCGCCGTCTCGCGCGCCGCTATGGCGTCGCCTACGCGACCTTGTGGGCGCTTCGCTATCGGCGCCCGAAAGATCTGTACCTGTCCGCCTACAACAAGCTGGCCGCCGCCTATCGGGCAGAGCGCCAGCGCCAGTTCGATCGGCTCGCCCATGACATCGAAATCACCAAGGCCATCGCCGGGCCTGACGGCGCTGCTGTGGCTGCGGCTGAGGCTGTGGTTCAGGCGGCTGGCCGCTCGGATCGGCAAACCGCGAACACCGGGGAGGCATGACCGATGAAGCGCACCAGTCTGTTCAAACTGTCGGATTCAGAGGTCATTGAGCGTCGGCGCGAGCAGAGGCGCCGATCCGCTGAAAAGCTTCGCGCAGAGCGGAGGGCCGCCCTTCCGAATTTTGCCCCGTCCATCCCCTCAGTCACCCGTTTCGTGGACGGCTATGCGGTGTCTGTCGCACGCGTCTCGATCCTTGATGGAGCGAGGGCATGAGCACGCCCAAGCTGATCACAATTGATCGTGTTCGACATGTCTTCTCTTATGACGGAGCTACCGGGATCCTGTCCTGGCGTATCTCGACGACTAATCGAGTAAGAGCCGGCGAGGCTGTAGGGAGCCTCAATCGTTACGGCTACTTGGCCACGACGATCGACGGGAACAGGCAGATGGTCCACCGACTAATCTGGGCTTTCGTTTACGGAAAGTGGCCTGATGAATTTTTGGACCACATCAACGGTGATAGGTCCGACAACCGCCTGTGCAACTTGCGCGAAGCTAGTGCTCTGCAGAATGCGTGGAACTGCCGCCGTCATGCTGACAGCGTGACTGGCGTGAAGGGCATAAACTTCCACAAGGGTCGCAAAAAACCATTCCAGGCTCGGATCTACAGAAGCGGCACTGTCAAAAGCCTTGGTTATTTCTCGACCATTGACGAAGCCGATGCGGCCTATCGCGCCGCCGATCGACTGTTGTCTGGCGAATTTGCGAGGGCAGCATGATGACCGACCCTAGCCCGGATGCTGTTGCGAAAGAGCAGTTGTCCTCATTCGTCGGGCGCATTGAGCGTGTGAACGAACAGCGCGATGCGACTGCTAACGATCTGAAGGAAATCTATGCGGAAGCCCGCAGCAATGGCTTCGACGTGAAGGTCCTCAAGCGGGTGATCTCGATCCGCCGCATGAACCCCGACGATCGCGCCGAGATGGACGCGCTCCTCGACCTCTACCTGTCCGCTCTGGGGATGCAGTCCTAGCGATAGGACCTCACGCGTGCGGGTGCACGACGACTGCGCTGCGAGCAGGTGGCCCCGGCTCGCGATTGGGGCGCTCACCGGGGCCGTGTTCAGCAAGAACGGGTGTGAAGATGGCCCAGGCCAACGAAATCAGCAAGATCGAGCCGCAGCGGTCCACAGAGGTCGCTACGACGAGCGAGAGCGCCGCGATCCTCTCCATCATCGAGCGCGCCGCATCAAACCCGGCGGTCGATATCGACAAGATGGAGCGGCTGCTGGAGATGCAGCGTCAGGTTCGCGCCGACAACGCGAAGCGCGCTTTCTCCGCCGGCCTCGCGGAGATGCAGCCTGATCTCCCGCGCATCGCCGAGCGCGGTAAGGGCCACAACGACAAGCGCTATGCCCTTTGGGAGGACGTGAACGAGAAAATCCGTCCGGTCCTCGCTCGCCATGGCTTCGCCCTCACGTTTCGCACTGGACAGGGCGATGGGAAGATCAGCGTCACGGCCGTCCTGACGCACCGCGAGGGGCATTCGGAGGAGACGACGATGTTTCTGCCGTCCGATGCGTCGGGCAGCAAGAACCCGGTTCAGGCGGTCGGCTCCTCGACCTCCTATGGCAAGCGCTACACCGCGCTGGCGCTGCTCAACATCACGACCGGCGGCGAAGACGACGACGGCAAGGCTGCGGGCGTCGGGGATCTAATCTCCGATGAGCAGCTTGAGGATCTGCGCGCCCTGGTGGCGAAGACGGACGCTGACGTTCGCCGCTTCTGCAGCGCCTACCGCATCGACGCCCTCCCCAACCTGCCGGCGGCGAAGTTCGACGACGCCATGGCGAAGCTCCGTCAGAAGGAGGCACGCAAGTGATGCGGATCATCGATTGCGAGCAGGGCAGCCCGGAGTGGTTCGCCGCGCGCGCCGGAATGCCGACCGCGTCCGAGTTCTCGACCGTCATGGCGAAGGGCAAGGAGGGCGGCGCGAGCAAGATGCGTCGCACCTACATGCTGAAGCTGGCCGGCGAGATCCTGACCGGCGACCCGATGGAGGGCTTCTCCAACTCGCACACCGATCGTGGGCACGAGATGGAGCCCGAAGCGCGCGACCTCTACTCCTTCGTGGCGGACGTCGAGCCGGAGCGCGTCGGCTTCATCGTCAACGGGGCGAAGGGAGCAAGCCCGGACAGCCTGATAGGCGACGTCGGCGCCCTGGAGATCAAGACCAAGCTCCCGCACCTGCTGATCGATGTGCTGCTCCGCGACGAGTTCCCGGCGGACCACAAGGCGCAGTGCCAGGGCGTGCTTTGGGTCGCTGAGCGCGAGTGGATCGACATCGCGGTCTACTGGCCGAGGCTCCCGCTGTTCGTGAAGCGGGCCTACCGCGATGAGCCCTACATCAAGGCCATGTCGGACGCGGTCGACGCCTTCAACGACGAGCTTCATGAGCTTGTCGAGAAGGTCCGCCGCTACGGCGGCGCCGGCCTCAGCGAGGCCGCCTGATGTCGACGCCGCCCCCGATCCACTGCGTCTGGGATGGCGAGGCGTTCGCGCCGGCGCCGCGTTTCGCCAAGCTTTGCGACGAGCACTTCGTCATCGGCGAGAGCTACCCGCTCGAGGTCCACGAGGAACGGTCGACCAAGACGCACAATCACGAGTTTGGCTGGCTGCGCGAGGCGTGGCTTAGCCTGCCCGAGAACATCGCCGCCGACTTCCCCACGCCGGAACACCTCCGCAAGCGGGCGCTGATCGAGGCCAACTTCTACGACGAGCAGATCGTCGACGCCGGCACCCAAGCTGCCGCGCTGCGCGTGTGCTCGGCATTCCGGGCTCGCGAAGAGTTCGCCTACGTCGTCACCCGCGGCCCCATCGTGGTCATCCGCACGGCGAAGAGCCAATCCCGCCGCGTGATGGACAAGGCCGAGTTTCAGGCCAGCAAGACCGCGATCATGGAAGTGGTCGCCGGCATGCTGGGCGTGACGCCTGAGCAGGTGGGGAGGGCCGCAGCATGACCCGCACCGAAGCCGTCGCCCTCCACCGCCGCGACAACCCCACAGCCTACGCCCCGCTTGGCGAAGGCGGCCTCATCATCGCCGGCCGCATGTGGCGAGACGGGAAGCGCTCAGACGAAATCGCAGACCGTCTGCACCGCCACGAGAGCGTCGTCGCGAACCAACTCGACGAGATCAAGGCGTCTGCGCGCGAGTGGGCTCTGCCTGTTGCGGAGGCCGCGGAATGAGCAATCCGCTGAACAACGAATGCGTCACCGTGGCGGTCAAGGAGATCGAGGCCGCAGGCCGCCTGCCGAAGGTCGAGTTCCGCGGCAAGCATCTCGCAGTGGTCTGGGAACAGGCCGGGTCGCTCAAGACCTACATCGTGCCTTCAAGCCCTTCAGACCGCCGCGCCTGGCTGAACTGCCGCGCTGACGTTCGCCGCATTCTCCGTCCGGTAGAAGACAAGGGCGCCGCCATCGCGTTCATGCCGAACCTGACGGCGAAGAATGGTGAGGTGGTCGCCAGCAGCAAGGATGTGGCGTCGGCATTCGAGAAGCGGCACGACCACGTGCTCCGAGACATTGATAACCTATTGAAAAATATGGACTCCCCAGAATGCGCCATGGGCATGTTCTGGCCTGCGATGGAGGCTGACGGTTCCGGGATCGCACGCCGCGTCTACCATATCTCTCGCGATGGCTTCGCTCTCATCGCCATGGGCTTTACCGGGTCCAAGGCGCTGCGCTTCAAGCTCGCGTACATCCAAGCCTTCAACGCCATGGAGGGCGCTATCGCCAAAGAGCGAGAGCGCCAAGCGGTTACTTCGGCGGCTGGCGAGGTCAGGCGTCTAGAGGCGGATCTTGTCGCGTTGACGGATCTTGTTCTCGAACAGGGCACCGCGCAGTCGCGCCCAGCGCGCCGTCCGCCGTTCATCCGCCCGTCTGTCCTCAGGCGGCAGCGAATGGAGGCTCGTAGGGCATGAAGCGCCGCAAGCTCTCCACCGCACAGCGAGTGCAGCTCTTCCTTGACCACAAGCGCACCTGCCACGTCTGTCTCGGACAGATCGACGGCGCCCGTGAGGCTTGGGAGGTCGAGCACATCATCCCGCTCGCTATGGGCGGCGACGACGAACTCTCGAACATGGCTCCCGTCCACAAGAAGGGCTGCCACGAGCAGAAGACCCGCACCGAGGATGTCCCGGCCATAGCCCGCGCGAAGCGGCGCGAAGCCCGGCACCTCGGGGTGAAGAAGCCTTCGGACCGCTGGGCCTATGGGCGGAACAGCGACAAGAAGGCGAAGATCGGCGGGGGGTGGGAATACCGATGACCCCTCAGCACAGAATGCTGGCGCTTGGTCGCCTAAAAGCCGGGGTGCTCAACAAGACCGAACAGGCCTACGCCGATCACCTGCGGCGGCTCCAGATCGCCGGCGACGTCGCATGGTTTAAGTTCGAGGGCGTCAAGCTGCGCCTGGCGGACAGCACCTTCTACACGCCCGACTTCACCGTCATGGCGTCGGACGGGGCGATGGAGATGCACGAGGTCAAGGGCTTCTGGACCGACGACGCTCGCGTGAAGATCAAGGTCGCCGCTGACCTCTACCCCTTCAAGTTCATCGCCGCGCAGGCCCTGCCCAAGAAGCAGGGCGGCGGTTGGCGCGTGGAGGCGTTCTGATGTCGCTCGTTCACCAAATCGAGCCTCTGGCGCTCGCCGGCATGCGCCCAAAGGACATTGCCGTTCGTCTCGGTGCGAGCCAGGACTATGTCCGCGCGGCCATGTCGCGGATGCGGAAACGCGGGGTGCCCATCCCGAAATTTGAAGGTGGCAATCTTTCTCGCACGTTCGACGACCGCGGGTGGGCGACACTACGCGCCCACGCCGAGCGGCGTGACCTTAGCGTCCGAGCCCTAATCAAGAAGACCGTTCTGAAGCTCGTGGAAGATGATCTGTTCGACGCCGTCCTTGACGACGGGGAGGGCTGACGCATGAGCGCGCCGTTTTTACCCCTCTACGTCGGCGACTATCTCCGCGATACGCGCGGGCTCACCGCCGAACAGCATGGCGCGTACCTCCTGCTCCTCATGAGCATGTGGTCCGCGGGCGGACGGCTCCCAAACGATGATCGGAAGCTTGCGAGGTTCGCCAGCTGCACGCCTTCGCGATGGGCGAAGATCCGCGGCGACGTGCTGTCCTTTTTTGAGGTCCACGAGGCCGAGATCGGTCACGTCCGGCTGGGGTCTGAACTCGAAAAGGCTCAAGAAAAGTCGATCAAACGCGCCGAAGCTGGGAGCAAGGGCGGCCAGGCTAAGGCGTTGAAAGATAAGGTATTGGGTGTGGCAAATGCTATGCCTGAGCCATGCCATTCTTCAGAACCAGAACCAGAGAAGAAGAGAACACCAACTGACGTTGGTGTTGAGCGCGCAAGAGCGCCGAAGCCAAAAACTGGCCGGGCATCTCGTCTAGCCCCTGATTGGCGCCCCAGCCCGGAGACCTGGTCGAAGCTCAAGGAGGCGCATCGCGCCTCGGACGGCGAGCTTGAGCGAGAGTTGGTCAAGGCTCGCAACTGGTCTGCCTCGGCCGCGAACGGGGCCAAGGTCAACCACGAGGCTTTCTTCGCGAACTGGTGCCTGACCGCAGAGGAGGGCGGCAAGTTCGGCCGCGCTCCGCCGGGCGGCCCGCCGAACATTCTCGACGTCGACCCCCGCACCGGAGACTTGCTCGATGCCCGCCAACCTTCCCGCCAAGATCGATCTTATCCCGGCAATCGACCGAGCAGCCCCCGAGACTTCGACCCGGTCTTGGCCGGCGTGGCTTCAGCGTTCGGTCGTCGCGCTCACGGGTGAGGACTGGAACCGGCCGGTCCTGCCGGCTGGCTTCGGGCTCACCACACCGCAGCGGGCCGAGGTTGAGCGCCATGTGTCCGACCTCGAGAAGTTCGCCAAGGCTGGGCCGCCAGACCGCACCGGGGCGCTCGTGATGAGCCTGCTGTCCAGCTTCCCCAGGCAGGCGACGAACGCCGATGCCGGGGATGCCAAGGGCGAGGGGTACGCCATCGCTCTGGACGATCTGCCGTCATGGGCCGTGAGGCGTGCGGTGGGCTTCTGGCTCCGCAGCGAGCATGGCGCCGGGCGCGAGAACTACGCCTTCGCGCCGAGCCCCCCGGAGCTGCGGCGGCTGGCGCTGATCGCTGCGGCGCCCGTTCGCGGAGACCTGATGCGGCTGCGTCGACTGCTCTCCGCAGAGGTCGAAAGGGACATCACGGACAAGGAGCGCGCTGCGAACCTTGAGCGCCTGCAGGGCATCGTGAAGCACAAGGAGTTGGCTCAGTGACCGGCGCGATCGTCTACGCCGCTGCGGCGGTGATCAGCATCCGGGAGAGGGCTTCGTGATGACGGACATAGTCGATCCGCAATCGGTGCTGGACCTCGCCAATGAACTTCACGGTCAGGCGTTCACCGTAATCGCTGGCAGTCCCGCTGAGCGGGCAATGCGACGCGCATCTAGCATGCTGCGCAGATGCTCCGGTGAACTCAATCGGCTGGAGAACCAAGCCAAGGCTTTGCGCTCTTCGCTCGCTGCCATCGCCAACGGCTCAACAGACGCGAACGCTCGCGAGGTCGCTCGCTCGGCTGCTGGCATTCGCAGGCCGACCGATGATCTTCAGCGCCGGGTCGGGTCATGAACGCCGCCCTCACCCTCGTCATCACGCTCTGCACGCCCGGCGATTTGTCCGCATGCATGCGTGTCTCGATCCCAGGCTTCACGCTGCCAGGGGCTTGCGCTCTCGCTGCGGTGCAGGCTGGGGCCGAGCTGATCGCGGATCATCCGGGATACAGGGTCGCGCAGGCGAAGTGCGGGAGGGCGAGGCTATGAGCGCTCCGACGTTCCATCCCACGCGAAATCCGTTCTACCCGCAGCGGTGGTTCGCATGGCGGCCCGTGCGGCTGATTACGGGCAGGCTCGCATGGCTTCGCACAGTAGAGACGGCCTGCATAACGCCGCAGCGGTATTACCTGACCGCGAAGTTTCAGGCATGGGCCTACTGGCGGCCAACCGACGAGATCGCCTGCTCTGAGGCCATGCAGATTGCACAACTTGAGCCTGTTGAGCACGAGGGAGATTGGCTGTGAGCCGACACCGCTCAACGGGCTCGTATGGCCATAGCATCGAGCGAGTCCTCGCTGACTGCTACCGGGTCAGGTGGGTTGTCGATCGCTACTACCCCGACAGCCGGCTTCGTCATCCTCGTCGTTGTTCGCGGGATACGGATCATGCTGGAGCGGAGCGGTTCGCCAAGCGCTGGAACCTTCCTATGCCACAGGAGGCCACGCCCCATGGCTGACGTCGTCCATCTCGCCACGAGCCGAGAGAGTCCGGCTGTCCGAGCGTGCGGGACGTGCCGTTATCAGCGCCGAGTGGGTTTTAGCGATCGGATGTGCGGCGCCGTCGAAAACCAGTGCTGCACGGTGCGCATGTACCAAGCCAGCGGCTGCGGCCCAGCCGGCCTGCTCTGGGAGCCCCGTCCTCCCCGCCGCTCCTTCGCCCGCTGGATTTGGGACACGATGTTTTCCATGGGGGCAGGGCGATGAACGAGTGGCGCGACATCGATACGGCACCGCGTGACAGGCACATCTTCGTCTATGCGCCGGGTGCTGAGTTCGACCTGCCGGATATCGTCTCGCTCTGCCGCTGGCACCCAGACGCGGGCTTCTGCGTCGACGAGCTTCGTTACCCGACGCTCTGGGCCGAGATCGACTACCCCGCACCGCCCGCCACCCCCTCCGCCCACTCTGTCGCCAAGCAGGAAGCTGAGCCCCGATGAGCATCGCACAGAAGCGCCGCGCCAAGATCGCCTCCCGTGGCCGCAACCGGATGCAGGGGCCGCGAGAGCCAAACGGCCGCATCGATCGCAAGTGGCTAGCCGAGCAGCGCACTGAGAACGAGAAGATGGAAAGCCAGAGGGCCATCCAGCGGGCCACAGAGGCTCGCCAGCGGGTTTTCGGCCTGAGCGCGTCCCATGCCGCCCAAGCCGAGGCATCGACCGTTCTGGGCCGCCTGTGGCTCGCTTACGACGCGTCCAAGGACTACGCCATGGGCATCGACCGCGATCAATACGACGCGGCCATGCGCTACCAGACGATCCGCAACTGCTACCAGCGCGCCAAGGGCATCGCACCGGACTACACCGAGCCCCGGCCGGAAGAGGGCGGCGGCGGTGACGAGGTGTCCTACGAGGATTGGGCTGTCGCGGCTGCTGCTCGCTATGACGGCATGGTGGAGGTGGTCGATGCCCTCTGCGTTTCACACCGGACCCCCGCGCCGAAGGAAGCTCTCCGCCTAATCGTGCTCGCGGATCAGGACATTCCCGAGCTAGTGGGCTCGCTTCGGCTAGTGCTCAACGCCCTCGCAAAGCACTTCTCAGGGCAGAAGGCGATGAGGCCCGAGATGGCGGCTTGACACGGGGGCGCAAATCTGACTCAGTGATGTCACCCTCTTAAATCTCCGATTTGCGCCCGCACCGGTTTGCCGAGGCGGGTTTAGGGATTCCAGCGGCAGGCGGAGCAGGACGCGCAGGCTTCATCGCCCATCACCCGAACGGTGGCCACGCTAAGGGCGCGCTGGATGTCAATCGGGCTGCCACCATCACCCCGATTGGATGCCTGCAACCGGCCCGGCCTTGGCGACTGGAACTCGCTTCGGTCAGGTCGGTTGTTCCCCGCCTCAGGGACACAGTGAGGCTCAGCCGCCGGCGGCGAACCAAGGCCGGAGCTTAGCACAAGCGGCTGACGAAGACCTGGTAGGCAGCCGGCCCGCAAGGGCGCTGAGTAGGGCGACAATTCAGTTCGACGGGAGGCCTCTTCGGAGGCGGAGGCCCAACAGCCTGCTGGGGATCGTTGGGGACGTGCCGGAAGCTCGGGAGAGCGGTCAGCCCTATCGCGCAAGCGCATCAGGGGACACGGGGTAACACGGTCGGTGGAAGCTCTCTCGTTGATCCATCAGCCGTCCGGGAGCGATCTCGGGCGGCTTTTTCATTTCAACCACGCTGGCCTCTGCGGAGGCGGAAAGGCGAACGCCATGACTGACCAGACCGAAACCCTCGTCGAGTTTAAGATCCGCCCCATCGTCCGCTATGCGGTGACGAAGTACGAGTACACCTCGAACGGTGGGACTGGAAAATCTTCTCAACTCGGCGTCTACGACAACTTCGACACCTCGTATGAGGTTGGCGTTGCGCTGGCGAGGGGCGAGCAGCAGCGCCTTGGCGTCGAACCGTTCAGCATGGCTGTGGTGTTCCCATCCGATGTTCAGCCGGTCGTGGATGCCGCGAGACGGGTCGCCGGTCAGGCCTGACCGTCCATGCCCATGAACAACCCGCGCTGCAGGACGGCATACAGCCTCACCGGAGGCCGCCGCTACCGGCGCACATGGCTAGGGCGCATGGTGCTTCAGCTTGAAGAGGGCTGCTACTCAGGTTTTGCTCCGAACCCGAACGAATGGGGCACGTGGTCAGATCGGCCTCACAACACGTTCCGTTGGAGAGACGCCACTTACGCCGACTTACAGCCTGTAGAGCGGGCCACTGCCGGCTGATGCCGACCCGCCCGCCTCTTCATCGCCCTCTCGCATCCCGCTCCAAGAGAGAACGAGACAAGGCGCACGACGCAAGGCGCACCGCTGAGCAGCCATGGCGCAAGTGGTACTGGACGGCTCGCTGGCGGAAAATCGCCAAGGCGCATCTCGCCTCCAGCCCATTGTGTGTCGAGTGTCAGAAGTCAGGACGGGTTACCGCCGCGAGCGTCTGCGACCATGTGGTTCCGCACCGCGGCGACGAAACGCTGTTTTGGCAAGGGCAGAGACAAAGCCTCTGTGCATCGTGCCACAATGGGGCGAAGAAACGCCAAGAAGCTCAAGGCTTGATGCCGGGAGTCGATAGCCTCTAGAATCGGGCGGCCCGACGCAGTGCTGGACACACTGAGCCGGGCCTAACCAACCGAGTGCTGGAGGCACCTAGATGGCTAACTGCGAACCTATTTCGCCAGCGCCTTTACGTAAATGCGACATCACCCGCCGCGAAAATTCGATCAAGAGAAGGCTTAGGGTTTGCGAGAGTTGCGGCGCTGAATTTGTCGAAGGAAAACTAAGCGCTGAGCAGCGGGCAAAGGGGCACAAGGCCAGGTTCTGCAGCAACGCGTGCAGAGCGTCCTCCTCCCGTCTTTATGCCTCGGCCAAAGAGGCTAAGCGGGCCGAACGTTTAAGGCACAGAGACCGATTGGGACTGCCCCCAGCTTGGCAGCCGACCGAAGCAGCATGCATCGCATGTGCCGGACTTTTCATAGCGAGATCCGCTAACGCCAAAAGGTGTGAGCCCTGCAGGCCAGGCTATCCTAGGGCCAAGCTTACGAAGCCTTGCGGCGCCTGCGGCGAGCTCATTACTGGCAATGCCGCAAAGAAGTTCTGCAGCAAGTGCGTTCGTAGGCGCAGCGCTGCCCTATTCGTCAAGGCACATGGGGCAACAAAGAAGCATCGGCACAGAGCGCGGCGCTTCAAGGTCGAATACCAGCCTATAAGCCCGGCCAAGCTGTTTGACCGGGATAGCTGGCGTTGTCAGATATGCGGGATCAAAACGCCTAAGCGTCTCCGGGGAACTCTAGAGCCCAATGCTCCGGAGATTGACCACCGCATCCCTATGGCCCTAGGCGGCCCTCACACTTGGGCCAACGTGCAGTGTGCATGCCGCGCCTGCAACATGGTTAAGGGCGCTAGACTAGCTCTAGGCCAGCTCACGCTGTTCCCCGAGCCAATGTGAACCCCATGGGGGGGCGGTCTCAAAATCGGACGCGACTAGGGCGTGCACCGTAGGGGTAGTCATTTTCTCACACTGTCAAAACCGAGATCGTTTTATGGCCCGTCCTCGCAAGCCTTCGCACCTGAAGGTCGTTTCGGGCACGGCTCGGAAAGATCGCGACAACCCGAACGAGCCGACTGCACCGATGGGTGCGCCCGACGCGCCGATCTGGCTCTCGGATCGGGGCGCTGAGATCTTCGCCGGCCTCTGCGCTACGATCCACGGCATGGGGTACCTGTCGACGGCTGACCAAGCGGTTCTGGCGATGGCCGCGAGCCGGCTGGAAGAGGTCGAGATCGCGACGGCTCGAGTGGAAGACGAGGGCCGGACCTACGAGACGCACAATGCCCAAGGTGAGCGGATGATCCGCCCCAACCCGATGGTGGCGCAGCGTTCGGAGGCCATGCGGCATGCGCACGCGCTGTTGTCCGAGCTTGGGCTGACGCCTGCAGCTCGGTCGAAGGTCTCGGCGGGCAAGAAGACAGACGATAACCCGTTCAAGGCGCTGATGGGTGCCGGATAGAAACTATGCCGCGGTCGCAGAGCGATACGCGCAGGAGGTTGTCAGCGGGAAGATTGCGGCGTGCCGATGGGTGTGCCTTGCCTGCCAGCGGCATCTCGACGACCTGAAGGCGTCGAAGCGCAAGGACTATCCCTATCGGTTCGACGCCGAGGCGGCCCGTAAGGTCTGCGCCTTCATCGAATTGTTGCCGCATGTGAAGGGGAAGTGGGCGTCGAAGCGCGAGCTTTTGGCCCTGGCTCCGTGGCAGGTGTTCAAGACAGCCGTTCTGTTCGGGTGGTTGAAGAAGGCGGACGGCAATCGTCGCTTCCGCCGCGCGGTCATTCTCGAGCCTAGGAAGAACGGCAAGTCGGCGTGGGCCGCCGGCGTCGGGCTCTACATGTTCGCTCTCGATGGAGAGCACGGTTCGGAGGTCTATTCCGGCGCCACGAGTGAGAAACAGGCTTGGGAGGTCTTCAGACCTGCGAAGTCGATGGCGGCTAAGACCCCTGCGCTGCTGAGCGCATGCGGCATCACCGTCAACGCGTCAAACCTGCATATGCTGGGGAACGAGAGCCGGTTTGAGCCGATGATTGGCAAGCCGGGCGATGGCTCGTCGCCGCACTGCGCGATCATCGACGAGTACCACGAGCACGAGACGGACGACATGGTTTCGACCATGGAGACCGGCATGGGCGCCCGTGAGCAAGCGCTGCTTCTGATCATTACGACCGCGGGCACGAATGTCGCCGGTCCTTGCTACCAGGCTGTCGTCGAAGCGCGGCGGATGCTGGAGGGGATCACCGACGATCCCGAAACCTTCTCACTGATGTACGGGATCGATCCTCCGCGGGGGAAGCCAGAGGATCCGGACTATTTCGCCGGCGATGACTGGACCAAGCCGGAGACGCTGAAGAAGGCCAACCCGAACTTTGACGTGTCGGTGCGTGGCGAGTTCCTGCTGTCGCAGCAGCGCGACGCGATCAACAACGCCCGCAAGGCGTCCGCTTTCCGCACGAAGCACCTGAACGAATGGGTGTTCGCGAAAGAAGCCTACTTCAACATCGCGAAGTGGATGGCGTCCGCTGAGGACGGCCTTCGCATGGAGGACTTCGCCGGTCAGCCCTGCACAGTGGGGCTCGATCTCGCGAGCAAGGTCGACATCGCCGCGGCGGTGTTCCTGTTCCGCAGGCCTCAGGGCGGGTTCGCAGCTTTCGGCAAGTTCTACCTGCCTGAGAAGACGATCGAGCTAGAGGCGACGGGCAATTACGTCACATGGGAGCGCGCCGGTCGCCTGATCAAGACCGAAGGCGACATGATCGACCACGAGAAGATCCTCGAGGACATCGTGGCGGCGTCCAAAGTCTACACGATCGACAGCATTGGGTATGATCCAGCGCAAGCGACCATGCTCATCACTGCGATGATGAAAGAGAACCTGCCGGTTGTTGAGTTCCGACATACGGTTATGACGATGTCGGAGCCGATGAAAGAGGTCGAGGCCCTTATACGGTCTCAGAAGATCGCCCACGACGGCGACCCGTGCTTCGCCTGGCAGATCGGCAACGTCGTCACGAAACGCGACGACCCCAAAGACAACGTCTATCCGCGCAAAGAGCGTGCAGAGAACAAGATCGACGGCGCTGTGGCGCTGATCATGGCGATGGGTCGCCAACTGGTCGGAGCAGACCAGCCCATCGACGTCATGGCGATGATCGCCTAGCCGAAAGGCATTCTGAACATGAGCGTTGAACACCGAACGACGGTCTCGGCCGGCGATGGCTACGATTTTGTCATCAGCGACGGCAGCCGGGATACCTATGGCACCCGGATCAACCCGAATGGCTGGGATCTTCGGCGGTTCATTGCCAACCCCATCGCCTTTTTCGGTCATGCGAAAAGCGATCCGCTTCCGATCGGCACCTGGTCGAACCTGAGAGTTGAGAATGGCCAGCTGCGTGGCCGCCTCAAGCTCGCTGCGCCCGGAACAAGCAAGCGCGTAGACGAATACCGCACCCTTATCGAACAGGACATTCTCCGGGGCGTGTCCGCAGGTTTCCACGTCATTGAGCACGGGAAGCCGGGCGGCCCCTACGAATTCGAACGGCAAGAACTGCTCGAGGCATCTCTTGCAGCCGTGCCTTCGAACAAAAACGCCTTGGCCTTGGCCAGGTCGTTGAACGTTTCCGACGACACCCTGAACCTCGTCTTTGGCAGGACTGCCGATGCAGACGTGGGGATGACGGGTCGCGGCCTTGGCGAGATCGCCGCGAACCCTCCTGTTACCCCACATCGAAGGAGCTCCACCGTGAGCAACCCCCTTGCCCAGCGCATCGTGGATGCGCAGGAGCGCGTTGTCGCGCTCCGTGACCAGCTGACCGATCATCTCGCCACCGTCGACGACCTGAACCCCGACGAGGCGTCGAAGACGGTCACCGACGAACTCAACCAGCGCATCGCCTCGCAGGAGAGCCACCTGGCGACCCTCCGCGAGTCCGAGGCCCGGCTGGCCGCCACGTCTGAGCCGGCGGCTCAGCAGCGCACCGCTGAGACCCGTCGTCCGTTCGCCGTGCCGGCTGTCAAGGTCGACCCGAAGAGCTACGCCTACCGTGCCGCGACCATCAAGCTGCTCTCGCACATCGAGCGGAAGCCGGTGGATCTCGTGCGGCAGGAGCGCTACGGCGACGACGAGCCGACCAAGGTCGTCACCGGCATCCTGACCCGCGCCGCGACGGCGCCGGCCACCACGACCACGTCGGGCTGGGCCTCGCAGCTTGTGGAGACCGTGAACGCGGACTTCATGGAAGACCTGATGCCGGCCTCGGTCTATCCGGGTCTGTCGGCTCGTGGCCTGCGTCTGAACTTCGGCCGCGCCGTCGCCATCAGCATCCCGTCCCGGTCGGCGACCCCAACCATCGCGGGCTCGTTCGTCGGAGAGGGCGCGCCGATCCCGGTTCGTCAGGGCGCGTTCACCTCGACCACGCTCACCCCGAAGAAGATGGCCGTCATCTCCACGTTCACTCGTGAGATCGCCGAGCATTCGACCCCGGCGATCGAAGGCCTGATCCGCAACGCGATCCAGGAAGACACGGCCGTCGCGATCGACACCGTTCTCCTCGACGCCACCGCGGCTAGCTCCATCCGTCCGGCGGGCATTCGCAACGGCGTCACTGTGACCACGGCGACCGCTGGTGGCGGCTTCGCGGCTCTGGTCGGCGACATCAAGGCGCTCGTCGGCGCTCTGATCACGGCGACGAACGGCAGCGTTCGTTCTCCGGTGTGGATCATGAACCCGGTTCAGGCGATCTCCATCGCTCTGACCCAGAACGCTGGCGGCGATTTCCCGTTTGCCAACGAGATCAACGGCAATCGCCTCCAGGGTTACCCGGTGATCCAGTCGGCGTCCGTGGCCGCTGGCCGCGTCATCCTCGTCGACGCCGCCGACTTTGTCAGCGTCACGGGCGACGAGCCGCGCTTCGACGTGAGCGATCAGGCGACGCTCCACATGGAGGACACCACCCCGCTCGCGATCGGCGCGACTGGAACGCCCAACACGATCGCTGCCCCGGTTCGCTCGCTGTTCCAGACGGACAGCATCGGCATCCGGATGATCCTGCCGATGAACTGGGGCTTCCGCCGCGCTGGCGTTCTGGCCTGGACCGAGTCCGTCAGCTGGTGACGATGAAAGTACGGGCCGCGGGGAAACCTGCGGCCCGCCCTTTTCCTTGAAGGAGGACGATCATGTCCAAGGACAAGAACACCGAAGACCTGCAGCCGACCCCTACTCAGGCTGAGAACGACGCCGCGAAGCTCGGTGTCGTCGGCGAAGTGAAGCCTGTCGACGAGAAGTCTGACGACAAGGACGATGAGAAGTCGCGCGAGGCCAAGCCTGCCGCTTCGACCGGCTCCGGCTACCAGACCCGCACCACGGGGAAGGCCTGACCACATGGGGATGCTGTCGCGTGTCGCGGGCTTTTTTGCGGGTAGGTCCGTAGAAGGCGCGTACCGCGATGGCCCCTATAATCTTCCGATCACAGGCGGCATCCTGCCTGCGGGCTCGCCGTGGAACTGGTGGCAGACCGGCGCTGACCCTGTGAGCTACGGCAACACCTCAACGATGGTCGAGGCTTGTGTCTCGGCCTACTCGCAAACGGTCGCCATGTGCCCCGGGGATCATTGGCGCACGAACGAGAGGGGCGGGCGCGAGCGCGTTGTGAACTCGGCGCTGGCGCGCATCCTCAGGAAGCCGAACGACTACCAGTCCATTTCGGACTTCATGTTGAACGCCGTGCGGTCCCTTTACGTGGACGGCAATACCTACGCGCTCGCGTTGCGGAACGACCGCTTCGAGATTTCCGAACTGCACCTGATGAACCCGCGTGAGTGCTCTGCGCAGGTATCGGTCACTGGAGAGGTGTTCTATCGGCTCGGTGGCAATCCGATCATCGACAGGCGCGTCGATGGATCGTTGATTGTCCCGGCTCGAGACGTGCTCCACATCCGCCTGCATACGCCGCGTGATCCGCTAAAGGGCGAGTCCCCGATCTCAGCCGCGGCGATGGATCTCGCAGCCGGCAATGCGATGCTGCAGCAGCAGATTGCGTTTTACCTCAACCAGGCGCGGCCTTCGTCGGTTCTCGTCAGCGACCAGGTTCTGACGAAAGAGCAGGTTGCAACCCTCCGTGAACTCTGGAACGAGCAGAGCAAAGGCCTTAACGCCGGCGGCACGCCTATCCTCTCCGGCGGCCTTAAGCCCTTCAATCTCGGCAGCAACGCGAAGGACGCGCAGCTCGTCGAGATGCTCAAGCTGAGCGAGCAGCATGTAGCGCTTGTTTTCCGGACGCCACTTCAGATCCTCGGCATTGGCGACACGCCATTTGCATCGACAGAAGCGCTGATGACCAGCTGGGTCAGCCAGGGTCTCGGCTTCGCTCTGAACCACGTGGAGGAAGCTTTCGGACTCTTGTTTGGCCTGAAGGGTGTCCCGGCGGATTATCTCGAGTTCGATACCTCGGCGCTGCTGAGGTCGAATTTCAAGGAGCGCATGGAAGGCTGGGCGGTCGCGACCAAAGCCGGCCTCGCCATCAATGAGTTCCGAAACGCTGAAGGCTACGCCTCCGTAGCGCACGGCAATGAGCCGCGCGTTCAGCAGCAGGACGTTCCGCTAAGCGCTGCTTCCGCAATCCCTTCCGCTCCGCCTGCGCCGCCGGCTCCGGCCGCTTCTGAGCCGGACCCTGATAGCTCGGAGAGCGTCGCAAATGACAATGAGCGAGCCCGCCAACTCTTCCGAGCGTCGCACGTCCGCCATGTCACCATTTGACGTTCTGGCTGAGGAGCTCGGCGCGGTAGCTGGACGGCTTGAGCGCGAGGCGGGTCTCAGGATTAGCGCCGCGCTCTCGGACATGCAGAGAGTTGATGCCGAGCGCGAGTTGCGCCTGTCCCGGCTCGAAAGGGCTGCAGAAGACCGGATCGCCAGCCTCCGCGACGGGCGCGATGGTTTGGACGGCGCTCCTGGGACCAATGGTGAGCCCGGCCTTCCCGGCCCGATTGGCGAACGTGGCGAAGCTGGCCCTATGGGCGAGCCTGGTCCGCGCGGAGAGCAGGGTGAGCGCGGAGAAATGGGGCCTGCTGGCCCAATTGGCGAAACTGGCCCCGCAGGGCCGCAGGGCGAGCGCGGCGCTGACGGCGCCGTAGGCCCCCAAGGCGAGCGTGGAGAGCCTGGAGCCGTTGGCACAGAAGGCCCGTCCGGGCCGCAGGGTGTCCCGGGAGCCGTAGGCCCCCAAGGCGAGCGCGGCTCCGATGGCGCGCCCGGTGTTCAGGGCGAACGCGGAGAGCGCGGCGCTCCTGGCAAATTGAGCCACGTCCGGTCCTATGAGCCCGGCGTGCATTACGAAGGCGACATCGTGACATTCCGTGGCGCCACCTATCAGGCGGGTCGGGACACGGCCAACGATCCTTCACACGAAGATTGGACATGCATCGCCGAGCGCGGTCATGACGGCCAAACTTTCCAAGTTCGAGGCACTTTCGAGCCCTCGTCGTCGTATTCCCGTTTTGACGTGGTCGCTCTGAACAGCAGTTCCTTCGTGGCCCTCCGGGATGCGCCTGGCGCGTGCCCCGGAGATGGCTGGCAGGCTTTGGCGATGGGCGGCCGTCGAGGCGAGAAGGGCCCCGCGGGCGAGCGCGGACTGCAGGGAATTGCGGGACGCGATGGGATGCCCGGCGCGTCCATTGTAGGTTGGGAGACGGACCTCCGCGGCTATGTCGCCACGCCGATCATGAGCGATGGATCGCTTGGGCCTCAACTTGAGGTGCGGGTGTTCCTCGAGCGCTTTCTTGAAGAGACCGGCCGCTGATGTCCGTCGTCGTCATCACCCCGCCCGAAGCGCTCCTGACGCCTGAAGAGGCGCAGATGATGGCTCCGGTGATGGCTGACGACGGCTATGTGCGTGTGCGCGAGCTTCTCGCTGCCGCACAGGCGGCCATAGAGCCGGTTTCTTGGCCTGGGGCGGCCTTCGGCCGTCAGACGCTCGAATGGCGGCTCTCTGGCTTCCCCTGCGCTTCCGAGCGGCTTCCGTTCGGCCCAGCGTCCAGCATCGTCAGCGTAAAGTACGACGACGCGGACGGAGACGAGCGCACAGTCGACGCGGCGGACTATCGGCTGATCGACGGCGGATCGCTTCGGGCTCGGATCGAGCTTCGGCGCAACTGCTCCTGGCCGGCGACGGACTGCGGCGCAAACGCCGTAAGGATCCGTTACGTCACCGGGTCCGAGCGCACCGACCCGCGGCTGTCGGCGGCGAAGCAGGCGATCGTGCTATCGGCTACGGCTCTGCGGTCGCTCTCGAGCGCGGATCTGGCGCTGAGGTCGGTCGAGGTCGTGGGCGTCAGCACCCGCACGTATGTCGTTTCCGATGCGGCCTCCAAGATCGTGCAAAGCGCGGTTGACCGCCTGCTGGCCCCCTATTGGGTACCCTCGGTATGAGCGCCGCTCAGATCCGAGCGGACTACGCTCTTTCGCTCTGTGAAGACGGGGAATGCGTCACGCTTCAGCGGCTGGGGCAGAACGCGTCGGAAGCCATCGATCTCCGCGCTCGGATCATGGGCTTCAGCCCTGACGAACTGGCGTCGGGCATTGATCAGGGCTCCCGCAAGATCGTCCTGCTCGCAGAGGACGTCGAGGCGGCAATCGACGAAGGCGCATGGCCTGAGCCGTCTGCCGGGCGCACGGCCATCGTGAAGAACGACCGCATCGTGGTTCGCGGCGCTCCTCTGAACGTCGAGAGCGTGGACGACAGCACCCGTCGCGTCGGCGGTGTGCTGATGGCTTACGACATCGTCGCCAAGGGGTTCTGACGTGGCCCAGCTCGCGGTGATCGAGGCTGTCGAAGGACGGCTCGCCGAGGTGTGGACCGCGTCTCCTATTGTTGGGGTTCTCACGCCCGAAGCCGATCCGCACGACGGGTCCCCGTTCCTCGTCGTTCAGTACCCCGTGACCAACTCGGACATCGCCTCGATCGGCGATCCGGGGAACAACCTCTGGCGCGACGAGGGCGTGTTTCTGGTTCGCGCTTACCGGCCTAAGGGTCAGCTTCGCCAACTGGTCGAAGACGCTGACACTGTCGGGCGGATCTTCCGCGGATGGCAATCCGCTGACGGGGTTTTGTCCTGCTTCGCCCCTGAGGGAGCGTCGATCGACGACCGCAACGACGACGGCCTGTTCGACGTCATCAGCGTTTCGATCCCCTACCACTTCGACCATCTCGGGTAGTTAGATGAGCAAGCCACTCGTCTTCGGTGATCGCCGGTGCCCTGCAACCGGCGCGAAAGTCGAGGCAGTCTTTGAGTTGATGCCCGACGGACGTTTAGAGGTCACCTTATCTGGGGATTACGACTTCGCAACCGCGGTTCTGACTGTGGCCGAAGTCGAGATGCTCAAACTCCACCTTCTCGGCGAAGGCTAAATCCAAACGTCATCCCTTTCAGAAAGCCCGCCCTGACCGGCGGGTTTTTTGTTGCCCGAACCGGTCCTTGGGCAAGGCCGTACGGCCCGCTGTGAAGCGCGCCAGCCCGCGTCGTGACGACGCCGGCCATCCCTCAGATGGAGCCCTTCCATGCCCGCTGATCACAGCAGCACGCGCATCGCGTTCGTGCCTGAAGTCGCCTGGGGAGAGATCCCCGCGACGCCGTCGTTCCAGGCGTTCCGCACGACGCGCGCGTCGGGGCTGCGGACGAACAAGACGACTGCGGTCTCGGACGAAATCCGTGCCGACCGCAACGTCGCCGACGAGTTTATCCTAGGGCTCGACTGCGCCGGCGACTATCCGGTCGAGCTGTCCTACGGCAGCTTCGACCCGCTGCTCGAGGGCCTGCTGTTCGGCACCTGGACGACGAACGTCCTCAAGAACGCGAAGGACCGGAAGTCCTTCACGTTCGAGGAGACGCGCGAGACCAACGTCGGCACCGGTAAAAGCTTCAGCCGCTTCGCCGGCGCCATGGTCAACCGCGGCGAGTTCACCGTCCGCGGGCGGCAGAAGATCGAGGCCACCTTCGGCCTGATGGCGAAGTCCGAGCTGCTGGTGACCGGCACGATGTCGGGCGCGACCTACGCCGCCGCGAGCGCCGAGCCGATCCTGACGGCGTCGAAGAACGTCGCGGCGCTGTCCGTCGTCGGCGCCGCCACGCCGCCGAAGGTGATGGGCCTGTCCTTCACGATCGACAACGGCCTGCGGGTGCGGCCGCTCGTCGGCGACGTCTACTCCACCGACTTCGGCGTCGGCCGGTGCGAGGTCACCGGGTCCATGGACGTCTACTTCGAGAGCAACGAGCTCTACCAGAAGGTGCTCGACCACGGCGGCGGCGCGCTGTCGTTCACGGCCGGAGCCGCGGCGAACAAGAAGTACACGTTCGCCTTCCCCAAGATCATCTTCCTGAACGGCAACATCCCGCAGGGCGGCAACACCGACGACGTGATGGTCACCATCCCGTTCCGCGCGGTCTACGACGCCACCGAGGCCTGTTCCGTCAAGATCACGCGGGCCGTGGCGTGATGCGGGTCGCCGCTCTGATCGAGATCGACGACGCCACCGAGACAGTCGTCGTCGATCAAACGGATGACGCCGGCGCGCTCCGATCCCGGGAGCATTACGTCGTTATCGGCGGCGAGCGGCGAGCATTGATCGGGCTTGTGCGCTTGCCTGATCCAGATGCGGGCACGACAGATCTGAAAGCGATCCTTCGCGCTGCAGTCGCTGCTGAAGCTCCGGGCACCTAGCGCCGAACCCAACGGGGTCTCGGCTCTCGAACCTGTTGATCCCCACCATCTGGATTTCCGCGGTCAGACCGCATTTCGCGCACGTCGCGTCCATGACGATTCCCCCAAACGACAACGGTAGCACCGATGCAGACGATCGAGATCACGGCCGAACACGGGTTCTCGGGCTATCCCGACAGCTTCCCCGACGGCCCCAAGGACGATGCGCCTGAGCGCGCCATGTTCTTCGCGCCGGGCTCCGTCCACGACGTGGCCGACGACTACGCCGATCTGCTGATCGAGAAGGGGCTGGCGAAGCGCGCGACCAAGGCCGCGGTGAAGGCGGCCGAGAGGGCCGAGGCGGACGCCAAGGCTGCGGCGGAGAAGGCGGAGGCCGATGCGGCCGCTGCTGCGGCTTCGCAGGCGCCGGCAAACGAGCAGGAGCGCGGGAAATGAAGGCGAGCACCGCGAAGGCCTACAGCCGCCGCTTCGAGCACGGCGCCTGGGTGAAGAACATTCCCGGCGCGGACGACCTCGCCCTCAAGGTGCGGGCTCGGAACAACACCGACTACCTGCGCCGCCAGAAGGAGCTGTTCGACGCCGAGCCGGCCGAAAACAAGCCGGGCGGCGTTCTCACGCAGGAGGCGCTTGAGCGCCACGACCGCATTCTGCTGCACGAGACGGTGCTGGTCGGCTGGGACAGGTTCACCGACGACGACGAGAAGCCGATCGCGTTCAGCCTTGAAGCCTCGGCGGACTACATCCTGCCGCCGGACGAGACGATCTTCCGGAGTTGGGTGAACTGGGCGGCGTTCCACGTCGCCGATCAAGGCAAGGACGAACTTGAGGCCGCCGAGGGAAACTGACCGCCGCCCTACGCTGGCACCTGGCGTGGGGCGCGCACGAGGCGGACCTTCGGGAGTTGCATGAGGAAGAGGGCGGCCCGCTTCCGCCGGCTCTCCGCGACAAACCGAAGCTGGCGGCCCATCTGGCGTTCTACTGGAGCGCTTTCATGGACCTCGCGCACGACCGTCAGGTGTTCATGGGCGGGGTCTCATCGATCCCGTTCCTTGCGATCGACGCCTGGGCGCGCCGCCATAGCGTCGGCGGCGACGGCTTCACTCGCTTGGTGCGCTTGGTGCGCGCGATGGACCGGGTGTGGGTCGAGGATGCGGCGATACGAGCGAAAGCTCCGCCTGCTAATTGATCACCGGGGGCTGGGTTTCGACTTGACCATATGAATTTAATGCACAGGCAATCGAGAACTCGATGCTACGTCCAGCCAATTCTGTTACCAGAATCACAAATACATCTTGCTTTTGAATTGGCTTGAACTTGGCGGAGAGAAACCGGTCTACTACTGATCTCATGCGGATTGGGTCGCCGGTCGCTTGTTCGATCTCGGTTGCAATAGCGCCGTCCACAGTCGTGTAAGAAGACAAAACGCTTTTTGCTTTTGCGGGATCGCCTCCAATTGTCGACAGCAAGTTTTCGATTGGCGACACTGTGTATGAGCGCTTCTTCACATCGGCCTTCGTGATCTTCAGGTCTTGAAGTTTCGGAAGCTTTCCCGCCGCGGCCAGCAAACAGTGAGATTCGAGGGGGTCGGCAGAAGCCATCCCCGTTCCAGCGGCCAGCGCGAACAGTCCTATCCACCAACTGCGCATGTCGTCCTCCCTCTCGGATTGCCAGAGGGTGGCGGCGCATCCGCGCAATGTCGAGAGCGCCCGCATGTCCAAGCCGCTCCGTCAGATCGTGGAGACGATCGTCTCGAACGACCTGTCGCCTGCGGCGCGCCAGCGAATAATCGCTGACTTCGCCCGGCGTAAGCTGGCCGAAGGTGTGGACCAGAACCGCCGGGCGACAGGCCGCGAGGTGCCATACACGCAGGCGGTCGACGGCCGTCTCGGTGCCCGCTTGGAGAGCGTGAACGCGGACGCCGGCCGCATCCTATTCATGTTCGATGTGGCGAAGAACGAGCTGTTCGTGTGGATCGCCGAACAGATCGTCAAGCACGCCCCGCGTGGGGTCATCACGCACGACCATGGGCGTTATGCGGACGCCTTCAAGCTGCTCGCTGGCGGGCGCGAAATGCAGCCTGGCGAACCTCTGCCGAAAGCCGACGAGTTCGTGTTCCTGAACGCCATGCCGTACGCGCGCAAAATCGAGCGCGGGCTGTCCAAGCAAGCGCCCGACGGGGTGTTGCAAGCCGTCGCGTTGCTGGCGAAGACGCGCTTCAAGGACGTCGCCAACATCACCTTCGGGTACCGCTCCTACATGGGCGGCCCGGTTAGTGACTGGGCGAAGCTCAGGCGTCCGTCCAAGACCGGCTACTCACGACGCAAGCGCGATGCGGCGCTGGCGAAGGACATCCGGCAACCCGCGATCATCGTGAGGCTCTACTGATGGTCACGACCTCCGAAGTCCGCGAGATCGACATCCGGTCCAAGGCGACCGGCGTCGCGGAGACGATCGGCCTCCTCAACCGCCTGATCACGGCGGAAGAGGGCGTCGTGATCGTCAACGAGAAGATCGAGCGGTCGGACGCCAGCGTGGCGCGCGGGCTGAACGCGGTGCAGGGCCGCTACATCGAACACCACCGCCTCGTCCAGCAGGTCACCAGGGACACGCAACTGCTCGCCGAGGCCCGCGCCCGCGGGCGGGTCACCGACGAGCAGTACACGGCGACCCTGTCGGGCATGCAGGCGAAGCTCATGAGCGTCGCGCAGGCGCAGAAGGAGGTCGCGCGCGGCTGGGCGGGCATGACCGCCTCCAGCACCGGCTCCTACGACGCGATGCAGATCGTCACGCGTCAGGCGGAAGCTCGGGTCGCGTCCGCGAAGCGCGCCGAGGCGCTGTTGCGCGGATTGGGCACCGGGCCGGGCGCGCCGGCCGGCGGCCGTCGCCTGCGCACCGATCAGGCGGTGAACTTCGGCTACCAGATCGGGGACAGCGTCGGCTCGCTTGGCGCGGGCGCGAGCCTCGGCCAGGTCGGGTTCCAGCAGATTCCCCAGATTGTCGGGATCGCCGCCGAAACGGGGATGACCGCTCGCGAGATCGTGTCGGACCTCGGGTCCCGCGCCGCGGCGATGCTGACCCCCGTGAGGCTGCTGACCGGCGGCGTCGCGGCGCTCGGCATCGCTGCGGTCATGGCCTACAGTGACTGGCTGGACCAGCAGAAGCAGCTTGAGGCCTCGACGGCGGGCGTCGGCCGCGGCGTCGGGATGACCGCCAGGGCGCTGAACGACCTCGCCGTCGCCAACGCCTCGGCCGGCGGCGTCAGCAACGCCACGGCGCGGGAGATCGCCGGGAGCTACGCGTCCACCGGCAAGATCGGCGGCGGCGTGCTGTCCGACCTGATCAAGGTGACGCGCGACTACGCCATCACGACGGGGCAGGAGGTTCCCGAGGCGTCGAAGGAGCTGGCGCGCGCCTTCGCCGATCCGGCCAAGGGCGCCGCGGCGCTGAACGAGAAGCTCGGCGTGCTGGACGCCACCCAGAAGCGCGCCATCGACCGGATGGCCGCGACCGGCGACGTCGAGGGCGCGCAGAGGGCGCTCTACGCCGCGATGGTGACGGGGATCGACAGGGCCGGCGATCGGCTGAGCTGGCTGGCCCGGACGTGGAACGCGACGAAGACGGGGCTGTCGGACGTCTGGACCGGAGCGTTTGAGGGTCCGTCGATCGAGCGGCAGATTACCACGATCGAGGGGCGCATCGCTTCACGGCGCTCGGCAATCTCTGGCCTTGGGCGCAACGTCCCCTCCGGCGGACAGGATGAGCGTGACCTTGCCAGCCTTCGCAGCCGACAGACGGAGGCCCAGGAGCAGGCTCGATCGCAACGTGCACGCGAACGGTCCATCACCGCACAGGACTACCTTCTCGGCATAGACGCATCGTCGAACAGCGTGCGGCGTCTGGAAACGGAGCTTGAACGCCTGAAAAACGACATGAGCGCCGGTGTGATCCTCGGCGACAACTTTAAGCTAGCGCAGGAGCAGGCCCGGAGGCTTGAAGGCGCCATCGCTTCCCTGCGGGGCGAGAACGGCAAGCTCCTGAGCGACCTTGACCGCGCCAAGATCGGTTTCGGCCTGCAGATGGAGGGGATCACCGCGCGCACTCCCGAACAGCGCGCGGGGCTCGCCAGTCGCCAGTATCTCGAGAGCACCCGCGGGCGCACCGATATCGATCCGGCGACCCGCCAGTTCAATGCGAGCGCGGCGGGCGATCTGATCCGGGCGCAGGCGCGCGAGGAGGAGAAGCGCTACCGGGAAAGTCAGGCCGAACGCATCCGCCAGAGCGTCGAAGCGGCGGCGCTGGAGGCGCAGAGCGTCGGGCGTTCCGCGACGGAGAACGACCGCCTGCGCATCGTCATGGAGAAGACGAACGCGGCGCGACAGCGGGCCTACGACCTGACGGGCGACTTCAACAAGGTCGCTCCGGCGACGCTCGACCTGATCCAGCGCGAGGCCGCTATGACGGTCGCGCTGACCGCGGCTCGACGGCAGGCCAACACTGCGCTCGAGTTGCAGAACGAGCGTGCGGACCTGTTCCGGGACGCCACCGCGTCCCGCATCGCCGACATGCAGCGCCAGGCCGGCGTCTCGCCGGAGAGCGAATACGGCCGCTGGATCGAACAGACGACCCGCATGACCGAGAGCCTTCGCGAAATGAAGGACACGGGCGGCGAGGCGTTCAAGGGGCTCGCCAGCGACCTCCGGAACGGCGTGAAGCCCGCGGAGGCCCTGGCCAACGCGCTGGGCCGGATGGGCGAAAAGGCCTTCGACAAGTCGGTCGAGAACGTCTGGGACGGTCTCTGGAGCAACGCCAACGGTTCTATGAAGGACATCGGCAAGGCGCCGCTCTCCACGGCGAGCATGGCCGTGACCGCCGCGAACGTCTCGATCGGCGGAACCGGCGTTGCGGCGCTCACTGGACCGGGCAACATCTCGCGCAGCCCGCTCGCCTCGGTCGCGAACGACAACGCGGGCAACCCGTTCGCGGGGCTGCGCGCGCCGAGCAGCGACGGCAGAAGCGCCGCGGCGAGCGCGGACGGCGTCGACCTCGCGGCCGCGGCCCGCGCCATCAAGACGATCGAGAGCGGCGGCAATTACGGCGCCCTCGGCCCCGCGACGCGGACGGGCGACCGCGCCCATGGCGCCTATCAGGTGATGGGCGCGAACGTCGGGCCGTGGACGGAAAAGTACGTCGGCCAGCGGATGACGGCGGACCAGTTCCGCGCCAGCCCCTCCGCCCAGGACGCCGTGTTCAACGGCGAGTTTGGGCGGCTCTCGTCGCGCTACGGCGCGGAGGGCGCGTCGCGGGCCTGGTTCGCGGGCGAAGGCGGGATGAACCGCGCGGGCGCGACCGACGTCGTCGGGACCAGCGTTGGCGGGTATGGGTCGCGTTTCGGCCAGCTCTACAATCAAGCCCCGCCGTCCGCGGACGCTGCGGCGCTCACGGCGCAGTCGCAGGCGATGGCGGAGACCACGGCCAGCATCCGAAACCTGAACCAGACGGCCGCGCAGGCCGCCCCGGCGCTGGGCAACGTGGCCCAGACCGCGGGGAACGCCGGCGGCGTCTTCAGCGATCTCGCGCAGGGCCTCGGCGGCATGCTCGGCATGGCGCTCGGCGGCAAGAAGAACGGCGCGGTCGGCGGCATGGTCGGCATGCTGCTGGGGAAGGTCGTCGGCGCGGGCATGCAAGAAGGCGGCTGGCTGTCCAGCATGCTCAAGTTCGAGGATGGGGGTGTGATGACCTCGCGCGGGCGGTTGCCCATCCGCGCCTACTCCGCGGGCGGCGTCGCCAACTCCCCGCAGCTTGCGATGTTCGGTGAAGGCTCTACCCCGGAGGCCTACGTGCCGGTTCCCTCGGGCCGCATTCCCGTCGAGATGCGCGGCGCCATGCCCATGACGCCGCCGCCGGCCGCCGCCCGCGTCAACCGCTTCGGCGACACGAACATCACCATCCAAGGTAGCGCGGACGACCGCGTTCTCGCCGAGCTCAAACGCGAGTTGGACGCCCGCGACCGCGCCTGGGCCTACCAGCGCGACAACGCATGGCGGGCGGCCTGACCCGTGGCGCATCCCGAGCTCGAGACGTTCCCGGCGCTGATCCGCAAGCCGAAGACGCTGCAGCCGCCGTTCCTGAAGCCGATGCTGCAGATGGGTCCGCGCACCTTCGACGGGCGCCAGCAGATCGGCGCGCCTGACGCCGGCTATTGGACGCTCAGGATCTCGGTCGACGTCAGCCTGCTCGCCGAGCAGCTGGAGTGGATGGGCTTCGTCACCGCGATCCAGGGCGGGCTCAATCCATTCGTCTGCCCGATCTTCGGCGAGCGCTGGGTGCCTAAGCCGACGTCGGGAGCGATCAACGTGACCTTGCGGACGGCGCTGAACGAGGGCGCGACCACGGGGAGCCTGACCACGACCAACGTCGCGCCGCTGAAGCGCGGCATGTTCTTCTCGATCAACGACCGGCTCCATCAGATCATCCGCGCTCCGAACGTCGTCAACGGCGCGCGCAGCGACATCGTGTTTCTGCCGCCGGCGCGCGAGAGCGCCCTCATCAACGCGGCCGTCGAGTTCGAGAACCCGACCTTCATCGCGCGGCCGACGAATCCTGCGGCGGGACCGCTCGACCTCACGCGCAACTGGCAGGGCGAGGGCTCGCTGGAGCTCGAGGAAGACTTCTACGGGTTGGACGTCTGATGGACTTCGGGCCGGCGATCGAAGCCCAGCTCAGGGGCCAGCGGGTGCGGCGGGCGCGCCTGGTGTGGTTCGACTTCGCAACGGAGCCGATGGGCGTCTGGAACGGCGCCCGGCCGCTCACGACCTCGGACGGTCGCACGTGGCTGGGCCTGCGGGGCCTGGGGCGGATCGAGGGCATCGCGCAGTCGATCGACGGCGCGGCGCCTGAAATCCGGTTCTCGCTGTCCGGGGTCTACGCCCGGTTCGCCGCCATGGCAAAGGCCGAGACCGCCGAATACGTCAATCGCCCGGTGTTCGTGTTCTCGCAGTTCTTCACCGGCGACGACCACATGAACGGCCCCTGGCAGCTGCTCGGCGCGCCGTGGGCCGAAACCTGGGGGCTGATGCACAGCCTGATCCCGGAGAAGAAAACGACCGCCGACGGCTTCGAGCGCACGGTCACGCTGACCGCCGAGACGCCCTTCGCCAGCAAGAAACGGACGCGCGCCGCCTACATGAGCGACCCCGATCAGAAGGCGCGCCACCCCGGCGACCGGATCGCCGAGTTCATCGCCGGGATCGAGAGCGTCTACGTCAAGTTCCCGAAGTAGCCGATGCTCGCCGACTTCCTGAAAGGCCTCGCCCGGACCCGCTTCGGGTGGGGCGCGGCGGACTGCGTCCTCGCGCCGGCGGACTGGTGGCTCATGAACACCGGCCGCGACCCGGCCGGCGATCTGCGCGGCGCCTACGCCTCCGAGGCCGACGCCGAGCTTCTGTTCTTCCGCGAGGGCTGTCTGCCGCGGCTCGTCGCCCGCCGGATGGCCGCGGCCGGCGCGCGCCGCGCCCGCGACCCGAAACCCGGCGACGTCGCCGTGGTGCGCGCCTTCCTGACTGACGGCTCGTCCACCTGGTTCGGAGCGATCATGACCCCTGCCGGACGCTGGGCGATCAAGTGCGCGGACGGACTGAGCGTCCGCGACGCGCGCGACGTCCGCGTGGTCGCGGCCTGGAGCTTCGCGTGAACCCGCAGGCGCTCGTTCTCGCCATAGCGCCGGCGTTCGGCGGGGCGCTCGCGGCGGACGGTTCGCTGACGTTGCTCGGCAACATCGTCGCCGGCGCCATCGGCCTGGGGCTGTCGCTGTTGCCCGCCCTGCTGGCTCCGCGCCCGCCGAAGCCGGACACGGGCAAGGCCCTGTTCCAGCAGTCGACGCCTCCGCGCGCCCGGCACTACGGACGCAAGCGTCTCGGGGCGAAACGTCTGTTCATCAAGCAGCGCAACGGCAACCTGACGCAGATCCTCTACGTCGGGGAAGGTCCCTACAGCGCCTTCTACGAGGACTACATCGACGACCGCATCTGCTACACGGACAGCGAGGGCGACGCCACCAACGACCCCTTCGCGACGGAGGTCGAGATCCGGCGCCGGATGGGGACGCAGGATCAAATCGTCTTCGCCGGCTGGAAGCGCCGGTTCTCCGACCGCGTCACCGACGACCACCGCGGCCTGGGATGCGTGCTCGTCGAGCTCTACACCAGCGGCGTCAAAGCCAAGAACTTCCAGGAAACCTACCCCAACCGCATACCGCAGTGGAACGGCGTCGCGGACTGCGCGCTCGTCTACGACCCGCGGTCGGCGACGACGATCTTCACGCCGAACCTGCCGTTGATTCTGCGGGACTATCTGACCCACGCCGATGCGATGCAGATCCCGGCTTCGCTGGTCCACGACCCCGACTTTGTCGTCGCCGCGAACAAGGCCGACGAGATCCTGCCGGCGAAGGATGGGAAGACCGTCCGCCGCTACCACGGCGAGTTCACCCACGTCTTCGACACCGCGCATGAAGACAATCTGCGCCGGCTGATGACCGCGATGCTCGGGCGGCTCTACCTCCGCCCGGAGGGGAAGATCGGCTTCAAGGTCGGGGAATGGGAGGAGCCAACGGTCTTCATCGAAGACCGGATGATCTCGCACTACCGGCTGGAGGACCGCACAGGGCCGCTTCGCGAGACGAACGAAGTTCTGGTCAAGTGGACGAACCCGGACGCCAAATACTCCGAGGCCGACGCCCAGAAGTGGCGCAACGAAGCGCTGATCACCGCCACCGGCCAGGTCAAGTCGACGACGATCGAGGCCTACGAGATCCAGAACCACCACCACGCCCGGCGGGTGGCGAAGTTCTTCGACCGCCGGCTCAACCCGCGCTGGTCCGGCACGATCACCACGAACCTCTACGGCATGAAGGCCTGGGATCAACGCTTCATCCGGATCTCGATCGAAGACCTCGACATCGACAACGAGAGCTTCGAGGTGCAGTCGATCCGGCTCGACGACAGCGATATGAGCGTCACCCTGGAAGTCGCGAGCATGACGGAGGAAGCCTTCGCCTTCGACTTCGCGACGGAGGAGGGCGTCGCCCCCGTGTCGCCCGAGGACGACGCGCCGGACGCGATTGAGACGCCGGATGGACTGTCGGCGACCGTCCTGCGGCGCAACTCCGGATCGGGCGTGGTCGTCGGTATGGAGCTCGCGTGGGACGAGCCGGAGGACGACGATCTCGACGCGGAGGCGCAGATCTCGGTCGCGGATCAGAACGTCTGGAAGCCGATGGCGGTCGCCGACAGCCAGCGCAAGGCCGAGGTCTTCCCGCTGGTCGACGGCGAGTCCTACGACATGCGGGTGCGGTTCATCGGCTCCAGCCAGGCGCCCGGAGACTGGGCGATGATCGAGAACATTGTCGCTGTCGCGGACGCCACGCCGCCGCAGGCCCCCATCACTGCGCAGCTCGACATCACCGGAGCGTCGGTCTTCACGAGCGCCAAGAGCGCCCCGAACGACACGCACATCCGCTCGCTCGAGGTCCGGCGCTGCCGGCCGGATCAGGCCGCGCTCGCCGGCGTCGCCCTTGGTGCCCCGCAGATCACGCAGCCGAACGAGCCGAAAAGCTACACCGACAGCCCCGGCTCCGGCGTCTGGCGCTACCCCTGGTTCGCGCTGAACTCGTCGGGGCTGCGGTCGCCGGAGACCTACGCGGCGGACGTGGACACGGGGGCGACCTTCGCGCGGATCGCGGGCGAGGTCTTCGCCGACGATTACAACCGCGCCGGCGGACCGCTCGGGAGCCCTTATATCAAGGCGACCGGCGCGGACGGCGCCGCTACCATCGTCTCGAACGTGCTGCATGGAGTGTCGGACACCTCGACCTGGTACGTGGCGGCCGATCTCTTCGACCCCGACCACTACGCCGAGGGCGAGATCGCCTTCACGGCGGCGACGCTCTCCCGCGCGCTTTTGGTTCGCTACTCCGACACGACGCACCACATCGGTATCCGCTACGTCGGGGGCGTGTGGCGGATCGAATATCGCAACGGCGGGTCCTTCACGACGCTCGTCAGCTCCGCCGCGATGGCGCTCGCCGCCGCCGGAACGCGGTACCGGCTTGAGACCAAGGGCAATCAGGTGCGGGCGCTTGTGGGCGGCGTCGAGGTCATCGGCTGGACCTCCCTCGGCGGCATCCTTGCGACCGGCACGAAGGTCGGCCTGTTCATCGGCAAGAACGAGGGCGCTCTGCTCAACGACTACAAGGCGGGGCTTCTCACGCCATGAGCCCTGTGAGCGACTACCGCGACCGCGTGAAGCTGGTCGGCAAGATGGCGGCGGACGCCGAGCAGATCGCCCGCACGACGGCCTCAAGCGTCACGACCCGCGTCGATCTTGGCGAGGTCGACCTGTCGCTCAACCTCACGGTTTCGGTTCAGACCGGGATCGTCTCCATCAACGCGCTGCTCGCAGGCGCCAAGGTCGGCGACATGCTGACGTTGCGCCCGGCGGCGACTTGGGCCGCAGGCTTTGCATCAACGAACTACGCTTTCGTGACCTCGGCGGGGCGCATTGAAGCCAGGCTTATCGTGCCCGTCATCACGCTGTCGCTTGCGGGAACGGTGACGCTCAAGCCCCGCGTCATCGCTCTTCGGACCGCCTGACGCTCCTCCTCTCCTGAAAGATCCCGACATGCTCCGACTGACCCGAACTCTCGGGACGGCAGCCTTGCGCTTGCGCGAGGACTGGATCGAGAGCGTCACGCTGACCGCAACGCCAGAAGCGGTCGACCTCGTTGGAGTGACGCTCGAGGCGCGGCTCGTCGATCTTTATCGACCCGATGAGGTCGCGTTGGTGATCCCCCTCGTGGACGCGGTCAACGACCCGCCTCCCGTCCGCCTTGAGATCGGATCCCGCGCCACGAATGGCGACGTCGATCTGTTCCTGCGCGTGCCCGCGTCCGCCGTCGCCGATGCGCTGCGCCCCCACGACTACCGCCTCGACCTCTTCGCCACCGCTGACGGCCAGACCGGCTGTTTCGCGTCCGGCGTCCGACAATTCCGGGAGTAAGAAATGGCTATCACTGCATCCCGATTTCCGGGCGTTGCTGGCGTCACCCCGCGCGCATCCTATGAGCCCGGCGACAGCGTCGATCCGCGTGACGGCGTCTACCACGATGGACGCTACTGGTACGCGAAGCGCGCCACCTCGGCGGTTCCGAGCCCGTCGTCCGACGATTGGGAGATGCTGTTCGACCTGACGCCGAACGCGGCGGCTCAGGAGGGCGCGGAGGCCGCTCGCGCTGCGGCCGAGGCGGCGGCGCTCGCAGCCGCACAGGACCGCGGCGCGGTCGCGGACGACAAGGAAGCGGTCGCCTCCGAGCGCTCCACCGTCATGACGGCGCGCGCCGAGGTGATTGCGGATCGCGAAGAGGTCGCGGCGAACGCCGGCCAGGTCACGACGCTGGCGCAGGCCGCCGTTCTCGCCGCGGAGGCGACCGGGACGGACCGCGCGGCCGTCGCCGCAGACAAGACCGCCGTCGCGACGGACCGCGCCGCTGTGGCTTTGGGCGCCGCGAACGCGGACGCGGCGGCGACCCGCGCGGAGACGGCGTCGAGCATCGCGATCGCGGCGTCCGACGTCTACAAGACCGTGGCCGAGGGTGAGGCCGCCACCACGACGGGCGAGCTGTTCTACGTCATCGCCGCCGACAGCAACGAGTTCACCGAGCTGCGGGAGCGCACCTCTGGCGGCTCGACCGTGCGGAAGCGTCAGCCGTCGAGCGAGAAGATCGTCACGCTCGAGACGAGGATCACGGCGGCGGGCACTGGCGCTCAGCAGGTTGAGGGCGCGGCCTACCTCGACAGCCTCGAAGACGAGTTCGACAACGTCGCCTTCGGCATCCGAGACGCCGCCGGCGGGTTCGAGATCGAGAGCCCCACGATCACGCGCCTCGACACGCAGGACGAGGTGCTGGCGACCACTCTGACCGCGGCTCAGGCCGCGACGGCGGCGCTGGCCACGACTGTGAACGACCTCGAGACGCGCATTCCGGAGACCATCGAATCCTCGTCGTTCCTCGACACGCTCGAGGACGAGCACGACAACGTGGTGTTCGGGGTCAAGGACGCGGCGGGCAACTTCGAGATCGAAAGCCCGACCATTCACCGGCTGGACGCGAAAGACGCCGCGCTTCAGGCCGCGATCGACGCGATGCCTCAGTCCGGCATCCCGACCGTCGAGGGCGCGGCTTATCTCGACAGCGTCGAGGATGAGTACGGCAACGTCGTCTGGGGGCTTCGCGAAGACAACTTCGAGGAAGAGAGCGTCACGCAGCGCCGGCAGGATGCGAAGCTGCTCGACCTGCAGGCGCAGATTGACGACATCGAAGTCGGCGGGGGAGGCGCGAGCCGCACCTACGTGCCGCTCAGGCCCCCGGCCGCCTACGGCAGGCTGCCGGGACCGGTCCGCCTCCACATGAGCGGCATCATCGTGGACGCCGAATTGGATCTCGTGTGGTCGATCCCGCGCGCCGATCCGAAGCTCGCCATTGTCTATCCCGTCGCCAGCACCGACCCGACGCCGATCACGGCGCAGTACGGCTATTGGGACCCGGCAGACGGCGCGCTGAAGTCTCTCGGCAGCTTCCCGATCTACTGGGCGCCGACCGTCGCGAACCTCGTCGAGCCCGCGGTGACGCAGTGGTTCATCGCCACCGGCGACAGCACCATGGACGCGCAGGCCGGCGTGCTGACCCCAGGGTCGTGGTGGAACGAGGCGAGCCGTCAGCTCACCGGCGTTGGCGCGACCCTTACCGTCACGGACCAGGACACGGGCGCGGTGATCCCTGCGCGGCCGGCCGGAAGCCTCACCAAGATCAAGTTCTTCGGGACGCTGGGGACGGGGCCGGTCAAGCACGAGGGCCGGCCCGGCTGGTCGATGTTCGAATACAACAACAAGCTCACGACCGGCTCCGGCGTGAATCTCAAGACTAACCCCTACTACGACGCGACGCGTCCGGCCGGGCGCCGGATGAACCCGGCGAAGTATTGCCGCGACAACAACCTCATGGCGGACGGTTCGCTGAACGCGAACGGCGTCGCCATGCCGGACGGCGTCCTGTCCAACTTCTCCAACCTCAACATCGTCTTCGCGGTGGGCTGGAACAACGTCTACGGCCCCACGCCCGATCCCGCTCAGAACGCGATCGAGGCGAGGTCCGACATGGAGGTCGCGCTCGACAGCTGTCACGAGACCGCGCCTGGGGCGAAGTGCATCGTGTTCGGCATCGGCGCGCCGCCCAAGACCATCTTCAAGAACCAGAGCTTCGGCGAAGACTTCGTCGGAGACGGCGTCGCGGCCGGCCGGTTCGTGTCGCAGCGCACGGTTTTCGAGCAGGCCACCAAAGCGATCGGTCTTGCCTATCAGGCGGCCTGCGCCCCGCGGTCCTACGCGACCTTCGTGCAGACCAGCCACCAGATCTGCCCCGAGACAGCCTACTCGAAGACCAAAAACAAGTTTAGCGACTGGTCTTCGCGGGAACTTGAGGGGTCGTCCGACCACGTCCACTACGCCCCCATCGGCTACATGGAATGGGCCGACCTTACTCGTAACTACATCGCCTACACCTATTGCCGAGGAGCTTAAGCTATGGCGAAGTCTTTCAAGCGCGTCATTCCCGGACGCGATTTCCGCGGCCTCGGCCTCCCGAGCAGCCGCGTCCTGCTGCCGGCCTTCCGCGCGGACATGTTTGCAGCCTACGTGCCGCGCAGCGGCGGGTCCGAGGTTCCCGGCTACGACTATTCGGGCCATGGCCGGCACTCGAACACCTCGAACGCGAAGCTTTATTCGAGCCGGGCGCGCCTCGGCGTGGACGCCGACGGGACCGGCGTCGGCCGCGACATCGTCATGCCGTTCAACGCGAACGACCTCGTCGCCGCGAACACGGCGTGTTCGATCGTCGGCGTCGTCGCCGCGGGCGCCGGCGCATTCATCGCGGGCTCGCTGTTCGGGACGGAACAGTCCCTGGCCCTGATCGAGACCACGACGGACAACGGCCGGGCCACCGTGATCAGCGACACGGCGCCGGTCCACACCACGCTCGACTCCGGCGCGCCCGACGCCACCCGCGGCTCCCGCTTCGAGATGATCGCGGCGTCCTACCTCCCGGCCGAGCGCATCGTCTATCGCCGGCGGCTCAACACGGCGATGCAGGCGACGCCCCCCACGACCACGCCCAAGACCCTCGGCGGCGCGCGGCCGTTCAAGTCCGGCATCAACGCCCAGGGCTCGAACTACGCGGGCTACTTCGATCTCGCGGCGCTCGTGTTCTTTGGGCGCAAGCTCGACGCAGGGGAGATGGAGGCGGTCTACCTCAGCCTGCAGGACTATCTCTCAAAGACGACGGGCGTAACGCTTTAACGCAAGTACCGGTGAAAGCCGTGATTTTGACCAAACCAACGCCAATGGCGACTATCCTACGGAGTGCTATGAAATGGATAACAAGGTAAATCCGACAGTCGAGGAAATGAAAGCTGCGTTCCGCGCGCTAACCGTCGGGTACCGGGCCAGGGGCGCCACCATTCGTTTTATCAACGAGGCGATGGACACTGTTCAAGACGAAATGCGGGACAGCCTTCCGGGCAACGACACGCCGGAAAACGCATTCCCTGGTTGAGCGGCTTGCTGGTCGCTCAACGGCCGCAGACAGCGACCTGATGCAGCGGATGGTTGCGCGATCTGTGACAGTCATGCGACAAATCTAGCCCCGCGACACAAGGGCGCTCGCATGTCGAAGCTGTCTGAACTCCAGGACGAGCTAGCGCATCATGAGGCGAGCGTGAGGGCCTACCGCTACGCGGGGGCCAACGCAGGCGAGATCGAAGCGCTTGAGTGCCATGACGCGGTGGTCGCCGCGCAGAAGAAATGCGCCGTCCTGCGCGCGCGCATCGCCATGATCTCTCAGGGCGCGCGGGATGATCAAGCCGCCGACAAGGCTCGAATGCCAGGGTAAGCTAAGCCTGCCGCCATCTCGCACGTATCGAGCCGCCCTCCGGGGCGGCTTTTTTGTTGGAGCCCCGCCATGGACCCCTACGACGAGACGCTGCCCGACGAGGGCTTCGTCAACGACTGAACCGGCCGCCCGCGAGGCGGATTTTTTGTGGAGTGACGGATGAACGACACCGAATGGTCCGATCGAGAGCATGTCCGCTCCGCGCAGATCGAAACGGCGTTCCTGGCGCGGGCCGCAGACGTGATCGAGTTCACCCAGACCCCGTTCAATGTCGAGGGCTTCCTGGCCACGTTCGATGGTGGCCAGGAAGTCTTCATCGACCTAGGACCGATCTCGCACGGCGCGCGCTAGTTTTTCCCGCTAGGGGCTGGCTGGTAGTAGGGAAGTAGCTGTGTCGCCGCCTCGCTCATCTGGCGAGCAAACCCTTCACTCAGCTGGAATTTGAGGTTTGCGCCGTTCCGCAGGAACAGCAGCATATGCGCCCCGTCGACATCAATCCCGATGCCTCCGCCGACCGCGTCCACTGGGATCGCCGTGCCTTCATTGGGCTTTCCGCTTTGGAGGTCCAGCAATGCCTTTTGTAGCGCCCCCTGCAGAAGGTGAATGCCATCTACGTCCGATATGAACGAGACATCTTGGCCATTCTCAAAATGCAACTCAAAACGCCCAAGTCCTAAACTTGGATTTGTTTTTGAGTGTAGATCCCGAAACTTCGGTGCATTCGCCGGATCTTCGTCGGCCATCTGAAACCCTCCCCTGGAAGCTCCGAATAGGAGCACGCGGCGCAGCCGCGGTCGAATCCGACACTCGTCTTGTCGCCCCGCCCTCGAGCGGGGCTTTTTCATGTCCGGAGACTGCCATGAACGTGCTGGCCATCCAGCAGCGCTTGACCGCGCTCGGCTACAATCCTGGCCCCCTCGACGGGGTGTGGGGCCCGACCACGCGGAAGGCCGTCATCGCCTTCCAGACGGCGAAGAAGCTGTCCCAGGACGGCGTCGTGGGGCCGAAGACGCTCGCGGCTCTGAACGCCGCAGCGACCGGCGGCGGGGTGCAGGCGACGCCGCTCACGGTGGGCGAGCCCGTTTGGGTTCAGGAGGGCCGCCGACGCCTTGGTCTGCACGAGAGTAACCCCGCGCTGAAGGCCTTCCTCAAGTCGGACGGCAAGACCCTGGGCGATCCCGAACGCCTGCCATGGTGCGGCGATTTCGTGGAGACCTGCATCCGGCTCGTGCTCCCCGACGAGATTCTGCCGGCGAACCCGTATTTCGCGCGCAACTGGCTCGCGGTCGGGGTGAAGTGTCCCGAACCGGTTGTCGGCTGCATCGCCGTGTTCGAGCGCGGGCCGAACGCCGGCCACGTCGGCTTCGTCGTGGGCCAGGACAAGACCTATCTGTCGATCCTCGGCGGCAACCAGAGCAACAGCGTCAGCGTCTCGCGGATCGCGAAGAGCCGGGCGCTTGGCTACCGCTGGCCCAAGACGGCCGGCGCAATCACGGTCGCGCCCATGGCGGCGGCGACCGGCGACATCACCACCAACGAGGCCTAACCCATGTCCAAAGCCATCACCAAGCCGCGGCTCGCTGACGTCGTCGAGGATGCTGTCCGCAACCTGCCGAACAGCGCGACCCCAGCAGAAGTCGCCAAGCGCGTCGTCACCGACCCCGCGATCTCACCTGCCCTGAAGCCCGTGTCCCGGTGGGCGTCCGAGACGCTGCAGGGCATTACGGCGGCCGGCGCCGCGCAGGTTCTCAACGTGCTCGGCGTCACGAAGAGCCTCGTGATCGTCGCCGGCTGGTTCGGCCAGACGTGGAACGCGGATGAGGTCTCGACCGTCCTCACGACCGTCGTGACGGCCGCCGGCCTCGCCTATGCCTGGTACGGCCGCGAGACCACCACGCGCCCGCTGGCCTGACCGATTGATGGCTGACGATATCCCTGAGGTCGCTCCGACGCTCGGCGTCGCTACAAACCCCGAGATTGCGAGGCAGGCGTTGGAACAGCTCAGGGCGGAGGTTGGCGAACTCAAAAAGGAGCTTCGCGACGCCAACGCCATGCGCAAAAGCCAACAGCCGCTTCAGAACGGAAGCGGCAAATACTCGCTGTTCAAGGACTGGAACCTAACTCCGGCAACGACCATCCTCCTCCTCGGGATGGCCGCCGGTAGCGCATTCTGGGTGTGGACAGTCTCGGACAAAATCAGCGAGATCACGCCGCAGGCCAATCGCATCGTCACGCTTGAGGCTGCCAATACCGACCTTAAGAACCGTTCTTCCGCCCTTGAGCAACAGAACTTTCAGTACAAAGAGGATCGCGTCAAATACCGGGAAGGCATCGCGACCCAGCTTCAGGTCATGAAGGACGATATTGGGTCCCTGACGCGCAAGCAGGAGGGGATTGAATATCGCGTCGCACAGCTAGAGACGGACCGAACGGCAATCAACTCCAGGCTGGATCGAACTTTTGACATTTACAACAAGCGCTTTGACGACAACCGGACGGCAGCGGCCGATATGGCCGGGGACATCAAGGTGCTTCGCGAACAAACCCAACGCATCATCACATGGCTGGAGGCGAGGGGTCGCAACCCGCCGATCCCTTTCGACCAAAATCAGACATGGAGAGGGTTCCCGCCCCGCCCGGATCCCTTCATCCTCAGGGCCGTCCTGCGCCCCGTGTTCCTCCGAGGGTGGAGAGGGAGCGCTAGGGCGCCGTTCTGAGTTCTTTGCACATTATGCAAACATCCCGCCCGTCTCGGCTCACGCCGGGCGGGCGGTCCTTTTTGCGTTCTAGTAGTCGATGTCGACCTCTGGCGCGCTCTCCCGCGCATAGATCTCGCTCGCGGTCTTCGTGCCCAACGGCCGGGTGCGGCCCTCGGCTAGCGCCTTGAGAAACTCCGCCTCCGCGGCGCGCGCCGCTAGCTTAGCGTTTGGTTCCCAGCCTCTCCCCAGCAAGACGCCTCCGTTCGCGATCCAATGCCATTCGCCAACGTGCCCGTGGGTCGTCTTGTCCTTCCGGATGCGGAGGCAGGACGGATAGCCCTCGTAGGGGCTGGCGACCCAGTCATCTTGGTCGTGAGGCTCGTCGGGCCATGTGCGGCGCCATGCGAAGTGGAGAGGCGGCAGTTCGGTCATCCGCCCATTATGGCTCGCCACCCACCCCACGCCAGCACGCAGATGCTTCCAGCGAGGATGATCGCGAGCTGGATGGTGGTGGGACGGTTCATTCCTTGAGCCACCACCACGACGCGACAGCAGTCGCCGCGGCTAGGGCAACGATGACAGCGAAGATGATGCCCGTGGTCTGCGGGTCGCAACTTTCGCAGCCTTTAGCGGCCAGTGCCGCCCCTCCAACAGCCCCCGACCCTACCACGGCAACCTCCGATTAGCCCACGCAGGCGTTGCGGCAAGGAGGGAGAGAGCGAGAAGGGCGGGGCGGGTCACGGCCGTGGTATCATCTCGGACCAATGCGTCGGCTCCCAGCGATCGAAGTGACGATCATAATCCGGATAGTCCTGGTCTTCCTCTAGAAATGCGCATGGGTTATCGAGGGAAAAATAATAGCTTACCTTGCCCGCGTCCGGGTTAGGAACCTGACGGACAGACCATCCTTGCGGCGTTTTGCCTTCGGATGTTGTTTCCGGCTCGACGTGGCGCACGAGGCTCCCAGCAGAAAACCAAACGCCATTGGTCAGCATGACGCGAGTTCCGTCACGTGGGACGGTGTCGATCGGCTTCCACATGCCGCTTTCCATCGTCCTCACCCTCCGCCTTCTTGAAAGGCCCGCCTCGATTGCTAATCCACACATCTTGGTCGCCGTCAGACAGGATCGCGCCGACACGAGCCGCCCATTCGTCGGTTCCTCATAGGATAGCGGTTTTGCCCCCAGCCGGTGGGTAGTTTTCAGCAGGGTAGCCGTGCGGCGTGTAGCCTCTCAGAGCCTCGGCGTCTAACTGGCTCCCAAACGTGTAGGTGGGCATCCTACCCCTCCGCCTTCGCCGTCTCAGCGCGGGAGATAAGCGCGGAGAGAAGGGCGGAGCATATGGCAAGCGGCGGGGTCGCGGCAGATACGTTGATTTTCTGCATGCCGCCCTGCCGCCAACCATCGGGGCCAACTTCGAGAAGAAGACAAGACCCACGCTCGTCTCCGCCGGGCCAAAACATGACTTCATAGGACCACCCCGGCAACGTCCGCTCTACCAGCGCCACCGCAGCGTCAATCGACGTGTCGGGCTCCCCGGCGTAGCCTCCGGTCAGCGATACGCAGATCTCGTTCGCCAACTCCCTATCCGCCCCACTTGCGGCTGCGACGCGCCTCTGAAGATCTCGCAGCGTGTCGAGAGAGGGGGTCATGGGCGGGGGTCTCCGAACACTTTCTGTCGTAGTTCGTTTGGGATCAGATCAGGCCCCCAGTGGGTTTTAACCGCCCACATGAGAAATGCTTCGGCGTGCGAAGCGCCTTCTGCGGGCTGGGGCTGAGCCGCAATCCTCAGCCCTTTTGGGGGATCATCCGGCCAAACCATCCCGGTATCATCGGTGAAGGCACGCCGCATCTCCAGAGAGTCCCACGCGAAGGAGATGAACCCCCGAAAAGCCGGGTATCCCAAAGCCTCCTCAATCTTAGAGATCGCTTGCTCGGTCTGTGTATCGCTCACCGTCCCGCTCCCTTCTCCGCCCGCTGCTCGACACGAGCCGCCATCTCGTCTGCGCGTGCCTTGGCGCGCTCAAGCGGCGACAACGGAAACGGCGCCAACGGCCCCGCCGGCTTGTCCGAGTAGCGCGCTAGATAGGCCTTCCGCGCGCTCAGCCAGGCCTTGTAGGGCCACATCGCCCGCTCCCCGAACGGATAGGCCGCATCGATCGCTTTCTTGCGATCTGCAAACGACGTGTCTGCCGGAAGTGTGGTGTGCGCCTCGTTGATCGCACGCCATGCTACGTTCCCCCAGGTCATCGTCCTGCCTCCGAGGGAGGAGGCGGGCACTTGACCCAGACGCAGCCATGCCGCTCGAGGTTGGCCTTCATCGGGACGTAGACCAGCACGTAGCCGGACAAGGCGAGGCCGATCACTGCGCCGAGCCCGGCGCAGATCCAGTATTCGCGGTCGCCCATGTGAGCGGGCTTGAAGGGCTGGGGCAGCCTCATTCGCCTTCCCTCCCTTCGCGGGAGAGCGGGGAGGCGACACGAGGCTTGCCGTAGTCGAGGACGTACCGCTTGGCCTCGTCCTTAGTCATTGCCTCGCCTGACCAGTCGTTGACGATCTCTCCGTCGACAGCGTCGATCAGGTCGCAAAGGGCTTGCTTCTGGTCGGGCGTGTCATTCTGGGTCGCAGCTCCGGCTGACATGCCAAACTCGGCATATCGCTGCGCGGCAGCGATGGTCGCTTCGTGCGTGAAGCGCCAACCCTTAAGCGTGCCCCACTTCAGCGTCATGTGTTCCGGTCGGCCCATCACCCCACACTCCCGCCATGGGAGGGCGGGGAGGGGTGAACGGGATGCAGCGACAGCCCGGCGATCCGCCAGCCGTCCTGATCCCGTAGGCGTAGGCTCTCCAACCCATCGTACTCGTCGATGGCGTAAGCGGTGCCGCGATCCAGATCTTGGATTACGAGCTTGGCATGCTGGTCGCTCGCAGCCGCCCCAAGCTCCTCCACAACTTGGACCAGCGCAGGGTCCTCGCGGTCGATGTCACTCGGGGTCAGAACGAAATTTTCGTAGGCTCGGTTGGAGGCCTGACGATCAGCGAGGCTAGCCGAGTACCAGTCGTCGGTCGGGATGATGCCGATCCGTTCGTTGGCCGGCACGGTCCACCACGTGGTGAGCCATCCGGAAACGCGGCTCTTTTCGGGGTAGAGCGTCAGCCCCTTGATCTCGGCATATCGGCGGATCGCCGCTTCTGAAAGGCCAAAACCGCCGTAGCAAACATTGATCACCACGCCGGCCTTCGCCCGTGGGGCGGGGGGAACGGACGCGGAACCTGCTTCGGGAGCATTTCGGGACGGGTTGTCCAGATCGGTCATGATTTCACTCTCTGTTCCGTTTTTTGGCGCTTGCGGAACAGGGCTCGGAAGGCCATAACCCCTAGAGAAATGAGACTTCGGGGCGTAGCTCAGCCTGGTAGAGCGCCTGCTTTGGGAGCAGGAAGTCGCATGTTCGAATCATGTCGCCCCGACCAGTCGTTTTTCGCGCACGACCACTGCTAAGGACCCGCCCGAGGACCCCGCCATGACCGCACGCATCTACAAGCCGGCGCGCACCGCGATGCAGTCGGGCGTCGGAAAGACCAAGCGCTGGCTGCTGGAGCACGAGGCGGCGGAAGCGCGGCGGATCGAGCCGCTGATGGGCTGGACCTCCTCCGGCGACACCCGCGCGCAGGTGAAGCTCTGGTTCGACACCAAGGAAGAGGCGATCGCCTACGCCGAACGCGAGGGTCTCGCCTTCCGCGTCCAGGAGCCGAAGCCGGCCGCGCCGCGGACCTTCTCCTACTCCGACAATTTCCGCGCCGGCCGTCCCGAACCCTGGACGCACTGACCGGGCCTCCGAGCCGTACGGCCGGTCCTCCGGTCAGTCCTGCCGGAACGCCTTCGCCACCTGATCGGCGAGGGGTTTGGTGAAGTACGACAGCATCGTGCGGTAGTCGGTCTGCACGAAGGCCTCCGCCGGCATGCCGGGCACGAGCACACGTTCGCCGAGCCGTGCGCGCTCGCCGGGCGCGAGCGCGATCCGCACGGGGAAGTGCGAGGCGCCGCTGCGCTGGTCCACCACGACATCGGCCGCGACCATCGTCACTTCGCCCGCGAGCTCCGGCGTCGTCCGCTGGTTGAGGCCGGACATCCGGATGAACGCCTTCTGGCCCACGCGCACCTGATCGATGTCCTGGGGCGCGATCTTCGCCTCGACCATCAGGTCCTCGCCGTCGGGCACGATCAGCATGACTGTTTCGGCCGCGCCGATCACGCCGCCGGGGTTGAAGACGGCGAGTTGGTGGACGACGCCGTCCTGCGGGGCGAGCAGGTCGATGCGCGCGAGCACGTCGTCGGCGGCGGTCTTGCGTTCGACGAGCTCCGCCTGCTTGGCCTGAATTTCCCGCAGCTCCTTCGAGACTTCGCTCCGGAGATCCTGGTCGATCTGGATGATCTGCTGCTCGATCTCGCTCAGCCTGCCGCGCGCCTGCGCGGTTTCCGAGATGAGCTGGCCGCGCTCGCCGCGCAGGCGCGTCTCCTCGCGGCGCAGGTTGGTGACGCGGGTGAGCGGCACGAGCTGGCTGCGGTAGAGGCTCTCGACGCCGACGAGCTCCTTCCGGATGAGGTCGGTCTCGTCGGCCTTGGAGACGGCCTGCTGTTCGAGGCCGTGGATCTGCTCCCGGGTCTGGTCGATCCGTTCGCGGAGCTGCCGGACCTGCCCTAGGCGCGCCTCGCGCCGGGCGGCGAACAGCTTCAGCTCGCCCCCCAGCAGGTCCTCCACCTCAGGCATGCTGCGCCGGGCGGCCATGCGGAGGCTCACCGCCATCTCTGCGGCGCCGTCGCGCTCTGCGACGAGGCGCATCTGGCGGGCGGCGAGCTCGTCGAGGCCCTTTTCGACGATGGCGAGGCTCGCCCGCGCCACCGTTTCGTCGAGGCGCAGGACGACGGCGCCGGCCTTTACGCGGTCGCCGTCGCGGACGTTGATCGCGCCGACAACCCCGCCGGTCGGGTGCTGGACCTTCTTCACATGGCGGTCGACGACCACCGAGCCTGGCGCCACCACGGCGCCGGAGAACTCGACGCTGGCGCTCAGGCCGCCGATCCCGATGGTCAGGAGCGCAAAGCCTGCGGCCGCCGCGATGACGTGCCGCCGGATCGAGCGGTGCACGGGAGAGATCTGGGCGCTCATCACACGGCTCCTGCGGGCACGACGGTGAGGGAAGGGCCGGCCGCGACGCGCGGCATCGCCGGCGTCGGCCGCTGGAAGTTGGGCAGCACCTCGTCCTTGCGGCCGAAGGACTGAACGCGGCCGTCCTTCATCGCGAGGATGACGTCGGCGGGCGCGAGCGCGCTGGAGCGGTGCGCCACGACGACCACGACGCCGCCGCGGTCACGCACGCCCTGGATCGCGCGGCCGAGCGCCGCCTCGCCCTCGGTGTCGAGGTTGGAGTTCGGTTCGTCGAGGACGACGAGGAAGGGCGAGCCGAACAGGGCGCGGGCGAGGGCGACGCGCTGCCGCTGCCCGGCCGACAGCGCCGCGCCGCCGTGGCCAATCTGGCAGTTGTAGCCGCCGGGCAGGCGCAAGATCATCTCGTGGACGCCCGCGGCCTGGGCCGCGGCGATCACCGCGTCAGGGTCCGGCGCCGCGCCGAAGCGCGCGATGTTCTGCTCGATCGTCCCGGCGAAGAGCTCCACGTCCTGCGGCAGGTAGCCGATATGCGGGCCGAGCTGATCGGGATCCCACTGGTCGAGCGACGCGCCGTCGAGGCGGATCTTGCCGCGGCGCGCCGGCCAGACGCCGACGAGCATGCGCGCGAGCGACGACTTTCCGGAGCCGCTGGGGCCGATCACGCCGAGCGCCGATCCCGCCTCCAACGCGAAGGAGACGTCCTCCACGAGCAGGACCTGCCCGCCGGGCGCCGCGGTCGCGGCGGATTCGACGCTGAGCCGCATGCGGGGCGCGGGCAGCTTCATGGTCTGCGCCGTCGGACGCGTGGTCCGCAGCGTTTCCTTCAGCCGTCGCCAGCCCTGCCGCGCCCCGACGAAACCCTTCCAGTTTCCGATCGCGAGGTCGACCGGGGCGAGCGCCTTGCCCGTCAGGATCGAGCTCGCGATCATGATGCCGCCGGTGGCCTGGCCGTCGATGACGAGGTAGGCGCCGACGGCGAGCACCGCGGACTGCAGCGCCATGCGCAGGACCTTCGACAGCGCGCCGAAGCCGCCGGAGACGTCCGAGGTGCTGCGCTGGTGGGTGAGGAAGCGCGCGTTGGCTTCGCCCCAGATGGCGCAGAGCCGCCCGCCCATGCCCATCGCCTCGACCACTTCGGCGTTGCGGCGGCTGGCTTGGCTTACGCCTTCGCGCGCCATGCCGGCGGCCACCGCCTGCTGCGCCGCGCCGCGCGTGAGCAGCTCGGTCAGGCCTGTGACGGCGATCAGGACGAGCGCGCCGGCGAGGGTGGTGAGGCCGAGCCAGGGATGGAAGGCGAAGCACACCGCGAGGTAGATCGGCATCCACGGCAGGTCGAACAGCGCGCCTGGCCCGCTGCCGGAGAGGAATGCGCGCACCTGATCGAGGTCGCGCTGGGCCTGCATGCCATCGCCGTCGCCCGACGACAGCAGCGCCCGGCGGACGGTGCTGCGGAACACGACGGCGTTCAGGGTTTCGTCCAGCCGCACGGCCACGCGGACGAGGATGCGAGCGCGCAGAAGGTCGAACAGGCCGAGGAAGGCGTAGAGCAGCAGCACGACCAGGCCGAGGCCGACAAGCGTCGGCAGGCTGTGGCTGGGCAACACCCGGTCGTAGACTTCCATCATGAAGACGGCGCCGGACAGGGTCAGCACGTTGGCGGCGCCGCTGACGAGGGCGACGGCGACCAGCGCGCCGGCGTTCGATCGGATGAATCGGTAGGAGGCTGGGTTCGGAGACACGGGTCTCTCCGTCGGCGGGAGCTGAGATCAGGCGGGGGGCGGAACGTCGGGCGACGGGAAACGGGAAGCGGGAAGCCGGAACGCCGCGGGCGGCGCTCGGCTTCCCGTCCCTTCGCGTCGGGCTAGGCGAGCGCGAAGTCCGTGATGTCGACGTTTGCGATGTTGACCCCCACGAGCAGGACCGTGCCGCCCGCGACCGTCACCAGCGTGCTGCTGCTGACCTGCGAGAACGTGACGTTGGCCGCGAAGTTCTGAGCCGTAACACCGAGCGACGAGAGGTCGATATGGTCCTGTCCTCCGGCGGCGATCGCATCGAACTGGTTGACGCGGTCGTTTCCGAAGTTGGCGGTGAGGCGGAAGAGATCGTCGCCGCCGCCTGCGCCGCTCAGGATGTCGTTGCCGCCGCCGCCGTTCAGCACGTCGTTTCCGGCGCCGCCGACCAGCGTGTTCGCCAGCTCGTTGCCCGTGAGCGAGATCCCGGCGCCGGCGCCGTAGTTCGCGCGCAGACTTTCGATCGACGAGCCGGCGGTGATCGTCCAGCTTGTCGCGGCGTAGACCGTGTCCTGGCCTTCGCCTACCGCCTCCAGCACGACGTCGCCCGCGGAGTCGACATAGAACGCGTCGTTTCCGAGCCCGCCGTTAAGTTGGTCCGCCCCACCGCCGCCGGTGAGAGCATCGTCGCCGTCGCCGCCGTTGAGCGTGTCCGCCTTGGCGCCGCCGACGATCTTGTTGTTCAGTTCGTTGCCGGTGAGGGTGATCCCGGTCGCGGCCGAGCCGTAGTCGCTTCTGAGGGTCTCGACCGCCGAGCCGGCGCCGAGCGTCCAGCTCGACGCGGCGTAGACGGTGTCGGTCCCCTCGCCGGCGAGTTCGGTGACGACGTCGCCGATCGCGTCGACGTAGTAGGTGTCGTTGCCGATCCCGCCGCGCAGTTGGTCGGCGCCCAGGCCGCCCGTCAGGACGTCGTTCCCCCCGCCGCCGACGAGGATGTCCGCGGCCCCCCCGCCGAAGATCTTGTTGGCGAGTTCGTTGCCGGTCAACGTCAGGCCGGGAGCGCCCGCGCTGTAGCGTGCGCGTATGGTTTCGACCGCGGATCCCGCCTCCAGCGTCCAGTCCACGGTGCTGTAGACCGTGTCGCTGCCGCCGCCGGCCGCCTCGACCGCCCGATCGCCGGCCGCGCCGACGATGTAGGTGTCGTTGCCGGCTCCGCCGTTTGCCTCATCGGCGCCGAGCCCGCCGTCGAGACGGTCCGCGCCGTCGCCGCCGGACAAGGTGTCCGCCTTGGCGCCGCCGTAGAGGGCGTTTGCGAGCTCGTTGCCCCCGATCGCTATGCCGACCGCCGCGGCGCCGTAGTTCGTGCGGATGGTCTCCACCGACGAGCCGGAGCCAAGGGTCCAGGACTTCGAGGCGTAGACGACGTCGGCGCCTTCGCCCGCGTCCTCCAGCACCACGTCGCCGAGGTTGTCGACGTAGTAGATGTCGTCCCCGACGCCGGCTTTGAGCGTGTCCGCGCCGCCGAGGCCGTCGAGCTTGTCCGCGCCCGCCCCGGCGTGGATGAGGTTGTTGCGGGCGTCGCCCGAAACCTGCTCCGGCGCGACGTCGTGCACGGTGACCGTGAACGCCTTCTCGAAGGTGAACTCGCCGTCCGAGACCCGCACCGTGACGGTGTGGGACACGTTCTGCTCGAAGTCGATGAGGGTCCGGTCCGCCACCGTGATCTGGCCCACCGCGTCGATCGCGAAGCGCCCGTCGGGATCGTCGATGATCGAGTAGACGAGCCCTGCGGGCCCGTCCGGATCGGCCGCCAGCACCGAACCCACGATCACGCCGTTGACTCCGTTCTCCGTCACTTCGAGAGCCGTCGCGGCGGTGATGTCGGTCGGCGCGTCGTTGACGTTGATCACGGCGTCGGTCGGCTCTGAGAACACGCGCTCGGTGAGGCCGAGACCGTCCACGAAGCTTGCGATGGCGCGGATCTGCAGACCGACTTCGGCCTGGGTCGGAGTAAAAATTTCGCCCGTGGCGCCCGCGATATCCACCCAGGAGTCGATGCCGTTCTGGGTGACGAAGACCTGCCAGGTCACCGTCATGGTGCCGGGCTGGATCCCGTTCACGTCGTCCACGTCCACGAAGGCGGTCAGCTCCTGCGACTGCTCGGGCGACAGGTTGCTGATCGTGACCGATCCGAACGGGACGGCGTTGCCGCTGCCGTTGATGTCGATGGTCACGTCGGCGAACTGCAGCCGCTCGATGCCCCACAGCCGATCGACGCCGTCGACGCCGGTGGTGTCGGTCACCGTGATGCTGCCGTCGGGCGCGAGGCCGTCGATGACGTAGTTCGACGCATTGCCTGTGAAGGCGGCGGTGTCGACGTCGTCGGTCGCGTTGACGTCGAGGATCTCGCGAACGGCCACGAGCTGCGACGGATTGATCTCGCGGGAGAGCAGCCTCGCCCTGAGCGAAGACAGGCTGTTCACCGAGAACAGTTCGACGTCATGGTCCTGCGGATCGCGCACGCTGATCCGGACGTTCAGCCAGCGGTCGCCGTCGATGATGTCGTCGCCGCCTTTGCCGGTGATCAGGTCGTTGCCGTCGCCGCCGAGGATGATGTCGCCGCCTGTCGATGGGTCGAAGACGACGCCGTTCGGATCGAGCAGGCGGGGCCCGAAGTACTGCTGCAGATTGGCGATCCGGTCGACGCCCGCCTGGGTGAGCACGTTTTCGGCGCCGTTGCCCCCGATGGTTCCGCCCCCTCCGACGGGGCGGTTTGTCCCCGTCAGGATGTCGTCGAACTTCCAGCCCGAGAGCCCTTCGACCGAGTCGAACCGGTCGCGCAGGATGAGCGCCTGCTGGGTCACGAAGATCGGGATGCCGAGATCGGAGTTGGCCGCGACGGGGTCGCTCTTGTGAATCGCCCAGTCGAAGCCCGCCATGCCGTTGTTGCGCTGGATCCCGGCGCCCTCGACCATGATGTCGTCGCCGTTTTCGCCGTCGTAGTCGGTGTCGTTGCCCTGTCCGTTCAGGATGTCGTGGCCGACGATCGTGCTGTTGAAGAACAGCTGCGAGTTCTCACCGCTCAGGCCGTCGAAGCCGTCGCCGCCTTCGATCCAGTCGTCGCCCTCGTTGCCCAGAAGGTTGTCGGCACCGGTCCCGCCAAGGATGAAGTCGTTGCCTTCGCCGGCGAATACCTCGGTGGTGTTCACCCCTGCGAAGATCGCGTCCTGGCCGCGTCCGCCGTGAAGGATGTCGAGGCCCGCGCCGCCGCTGATCACGTCGTTGCCGTCGCCGCCGCGCAGGAAGTCGTCGCCGAACGGATCGATGATGATGTCGTCGCCGTCGCCGCCGAACACCTGGTCGGATTCCATGCCGGCGTTCAAGTAGTCGTTGCCCGCGCCGCCCCAGAGGGCGTCGATGCCCTTGTCGCCGAGCAGCGTGTCGTTGCCCTCGGTGCCGCCGAGCACCACGTGCTCGCCGCCGCGGAACTGGAGGTAGCCCCCGTCGGCATGGCCGTCGCCGTCGACGTCCGCGCCCGGAGCCCGGCGCGTCACCTTCGGCGTCAGGGTCTGCGTGGTCGGATTGTCGAACACCGGGTCGGCGCCGATCTGCACCGCCTGATTGAGTTCAAGGATGAGGTCGGAGCGACCGAACAGGTCGCCCGGCAGATGCGACGATCCGGGGTCGCCAAGGTCGGTGTTGCGCATCACCAGCTGCGAGAAGGTGTTGGCCTCGAGCTCGTTCAGCAGATTCAGACCCTGGGTGCGGCTGAGGTAATAGAGCCGATCGCCGTTCTGGAGGTTCGTGAGCTGGGCCTCGAAGACGTAGGTGAAGGTCGAGCCCAGCATGCCGCCGAACTCCATCTTCTGTTCGGCGAGGCCGCCGATCCAGAAGTCGACGTTGTTGAGGCCGGTCTCCAACGCGGCCCAGCCGCCGGTGCTGTTGAGGAAGTCCTCGCGGTCCGCCGGCGGCGTGTAGGTCACGCCGTTCACGACCTCCGTCGTGCCGAGCACCAGGGCCGTGGCCGCCGCGCGCTTGCCGGCGAGCGTGGTCTGCGAGGTGATGCTCTCATGCGTGCCGTAGGCGGCGATGAAATTGACGATCGACAGCGGATTCTTGATGTTTCCGGTGAAATCGAGCCAGCTGTCGTACGGCTTGATCTGCGCGAAGCCGGTGTCTTCGTAGAACTGCGCGCGAGCCTCGTTCAGCGACGGCACGCCGGTTTCCCGGGCGCGGGCGATGTTCAGCGCGGCGAGGTCGAGCGGCAGTCCGACGAGGTTGTTGCGCAGCGCGTCGGTGACGAACTCGTCGATCTCGTTGCCGATCTGCCGGGTCGAGCCCCGGATGATCGCGCCGGCGGCTTCCGCCGCGGTGACCCCGCTCCCCTCGAACTGCTGCGGGTTGAGGAACGCGTCGAACAGCGCGATGTCGTCCGACGTCATGTCGGCGTCCATGCGGGCGACCGTCTCGGTCAGCATGGAGTGGCCGAAGCGGTAGACCACGTGCGCGAACTCCGCCGTGATCGAGGGGTCGATGTCGGCGGTATTGGTGAAGACGAACGGGTTGACCGCCGGCTGCACCTTCCGCGCGAACTCCTCGAACACAAGGTGCTGATACTCCATCTCGGTGACGAAGCGGGCCGCCTGGAACAGGCGCTCGCCGTCCCACACCAGCGTGCTGGTGTCGGCCGGGATCTCGGTGATGTCGTCGACCAGCCATTCGTTGATGAAGGCGAGGTCGCCGGACTCGAGGATGGTCTCCTTGTTGGCCTCGACCAGGCGATTGTGCTCGGCGTGGAACACGGTGTGGACCGCCGTCAGGGCGATGTTCTCGTTGCCGCGCCCGTCGCCCGTGATGTAGTGGGCGTCGAGCATCTCGTTGTCGTAGGTCAGCGGGTTGTTGTCGTCGGCCACGAGGTCCTTGCCGTCGATGACGCCGTCGAGATTGACGTCCGCCAGGTCGGCGAGGTCGATCACGCTGTCGCCGTTGGCGTCCTGAATCCGTCCCGCGCCGGCGGCGAGGTCGGCGGCGTCGATCGCGCCGTCGCCATTGACGTCCAGCACGTCGCTGTCGGCCACGAGCTGGACCCGTGGCGTGCCCGGGTTGTGGTCATGATCGACCAGACCGGGGACGGCGTGATGGGCGATGTCGTTCAGGAAGGCGTGGCCGGTGCGAACCGTATCGGCCGGCAGCGGCCGGCCGCCGGCGACGCCTTCGACGAAGCCTGCGGACGTCGCGATCTGCGCGAAGCCGTTCGGCCCGAGTATCAGGTTGCCGTAAGGGTCCGTCCGCAGCAGCGGCACGTCGTGGACGTCGTTGTCCGTAAGACGCACGCCGAGCATCAGGGCCTGGGCCTTGATCTCGGCCCAGTTCGCGATGCCGCCGTGGGCGCCCTCAAGCAGGATGCCGGTCGAGACCGGATGGGAGTCCGGCGTGCCGTCGCCGTCGGAATCGACCGAGAAGGCGTACTCCCGCAAAAACGCCTGGTGCGAGGGGTGCGAGGTGTAGGTCTGGTTCTGGTCGATCCAGGAGGTCGTGGTGTTGACGGTCTCGTGCCCGGCGACCTGCGTGCTGCGGGTGAGCGCCATGAAATTCAGTTCCGGATGCGCAGGATCGTAGAGCGGATCGTCCGGCTGCAGCGGGATGTAGACCGTGCCGTTGCCGCCCTTGGTGATGAGGTCCAGGCCGTGGTCGAAGAACTGGCCGAAGAAAGTCATCCAGTCGTTGAACGGAGGCGAGAGCCCGATGTCGGGCGATTGGTTCGGGATGAGCGCAAGCTCGTCGATCGTGGGGACATAGCCGGCTGGCGGAGGGGCGCCGTGCGCCTCTTCGTACAGCGCCTGGGCGATCGGGTTCGCGTACCACGCCGCGACCGCCGCCGGGTTGTCGGGTGACATGTCGGCGATGAGGTTGCTGATGATGCGGGGGTCGGCGTCCACGACGCTCCCGGTCGATCCGTAGTCGTTGTTGGTCAGCACAACGCCTGGGCCGACGGCCATCGAGTCGTCGCCTTCGTTAAGGAAATTCGGATCGAGCATCCGCGGCAGCACCGTGTCGGCGGCGCCGATCGTCTCGTGACCCGGCAGAAGATTGTTCAGCGTGCCGTCGACCGTCCGCAGCCCGTAAGGCAGCAGCGTCGAGTCCGGCCCGATGATGTCCTGAAGGGACTCGCCGGCGGAATGACGTTCCGCAATTTTGATCTGCGCAAGAATAAACACCAAGTCGTCTTGGTTGACTGTAAAGCTCGTAGACATGACCCTAGCCCCTGTCACGTGTCTTGAAGCATGCGCGTCCGCTCTGCGCGCACGATGGCGCAGGATGGACGGCTGTTGCTGATGGTCTGAATTGACCCCCGGAGCGATTTCTTGCGATCGCTCTATTTCGATCAATTCCACAATGCGGGAAAGGACACCAGTATGTCTGAATTGATAAGAGATAAGTTCATGTTCTATGCAGATATATATATTTATCCAAATTTCATCGCGGTTTTCAGCAAGAGGGATGGTCTGAGATCGCTTGGTGATCGTCAATCCGAGACGGAAATGGCTCGCATAATGCGTCCATAAGACAGAAACAAGTTCAAAATGAAATAATTGTTCTGGAGGTATACTTGGGGTTTTTACATACGCCGGATGAGGCGCCCAGCAGAGGCGCGTTGGCGCGGGGCGGCCCAAAAGCGTGAAAGTTCCGCTTTCGCCGTAGCGGTCACGGCCTGGAGAAGGTGTTCAGCGCCGCTGCGGCGGACACCCGGTTGTGCACCCCCAGCGTACGGAACAGCGCGTTGACATGGACCTTCACGGTGCCGTCGGAGAGGCTGAGAATCCGCGCGATCTCCTTGTTCGACTTTCCCTGCGCGATGAACTCAAGCACCTGCCGTTGACGGGGCGTAAGCTGGGCGGGATCCGCGATCTCGGGGGAATGCGGATAGCTGACGGGCGGCGAGGACATCGCGGGTTCCGGCTTCATCATGAGCGGTGGAACGTAGACTTGTCCCGACTTGATCACGCGCAGCGCGCTCACCACGTCGTCGATGCTCATCGTCTTCGGCACGTATCCGTTCAAGCCGATCGACAGCGCCTTCAGGATGTCTTCGCGGGAGTCCGAGCCCGAGACCACCGCAAGCTGCAGATAGGGAAACTCCTGCCGGACGATCTGCAGGCTCGCGACGTTCATGACGCCGGACATGCTGATGTCGAACGTCGCGAGGCTGATCTCAGGATGGCGGTGCAGTCGCTCGATCGCTTCGTCGAGCGTGTCTACGTCCACGACCTCGTCGAAGCCGAGCTCGTCCTTGAGCACGGCGGCGAGCCCGGCCTTGAACAGCTCGTGGTCATCCGCGATGAGTGCGATCGATCGCGACGGGATCATGATGCTTCCTCCGCTCGGCTCGACCAGGACGGGCCGGCTTGGCTGGACGACGGCGTGGGCCGCACCAGGGTGGTTACATGATCGCGAAGAATCCTTAATCGTCGCTGCGACGCCACGATGAGCGGTTTCGACTGCCGGATCCGCTGGCGCGCCTGCGTTTTCGCAATGCAGGCCACCTCGATCTCCCGGCAGGCGGAGGCCAGCTCCGTCATGCCGAACAGGCTCGCCGTCGAGATCAGGCTGTGAGCCATCTGGGCGACCTCCGTCGGCCGGATGGCGCCGCCGCTGCTGGCGCGCGAAAGCAACTGGGACAAGGCGTCGTCGAACGGCTCCAGGGCCGCGATCGTCCGGTCCGGGCCAATCAGCCTGATGAGCGTCTCGGCCTCGTGGCGGTTCGCCAACCGTTGCGGCTCCACGTCTTCCGGCTCTGCGGCGACGGCCGCAAACCGGTCGACGACCGAGTAGAGCTCGCCCAGGCGAAGAGGTTTGCTGACGAAGCCGTCGAGGCCGGCTTGCTGGAACTCCGAGATCTGCGTGGGCAGGACGTTCGCCGTGCAGGCGATGATCGGCAAAGCGCGAGCGGGGTGTTCGAGGTTGCGGATCGCGCGCGTCGTCGAGAGGCCGTCGATCCCGGTCATGAAGATGTCCATAAGCACCAGATCGAACGCGTGCTTCTGGACCGCCGCGATCGCCTCTTCGCCGCTTCCGACAATGGTGACCTGATGGCCAAGGCATTGCAGGAGTTCGCGCGCCACCTCCTGGTTCACGGCGATGTCCTCCGCCACGAGAATGCGCGCGCTGCGGGCGAGCGACGTTGGCGCGGGGAAGGAGGCTGCGGGATCGACGCCGGGTTCGGCGGCCTCGCGAAGGGCAAGAGTGAAGTAGAGCGTGGTGCCCCGCCCGACCTCGCTCTCGATCCCCACGTCGCCGTTCATGGCCTCGACAAGACGCTTGCTGATCGCGAGGCCCAGACCCGAGCCGCCGAAGCGGGGCTGAATTGATGGGTCGGCCTGGAAATAGCGGCGGAACAGGTTCTTCTGCTGTTGCCGTGTGATCCCGATCCCGGTGTCGGTGACGGTGAACCGCAGCATCCAGTCGCCGCTCTCGGATTTCTCTCCGGTGATCTGCAGCTGGACGGAGCCCGCGAAGGTGAACTTGGCGGAGTTGCTGACGTAGTTGATCAGCACCTGCTTCAGGCGGTTGTCGTCGCCTTCGAAGAAGCGCGGGAGGTCAGGGTCCATCACGATCTGCAGCCGGAAGTCCTTCTTGGCGAAGGCGGCGCTGGTGAGGACTTCGACGTCGTGCACGAGTTCCGAGAGTTCGAAGCGGCGCGTCCGGATCGTGACCCGTCCGCTCTCGACCTGCGCGAGATCGAGGATGTCCTCCATCATGGTGGCGAGCGTGGTGCCGGCCTTTATGATGCGGAGCACGAGGCGCTTCTGCGCCGGCTGGATCGCCGGCTGAACCGCCAGGAGGTCGGCGGAGCCGAGCATGCTGTTCAACGGCGTCCGGATCTCATGGCTCATGGTGGCCAGCAGTTCCGACTTGGCCAAGCTGGCGCGCTCGGCGGTCTCCTTCGCGGCCCGCAGTTCGTCCGCCTGCCGCCGCGCGGCCGACACGTCGGTGATGGTGAAGATCTCTCCGCCGTCGATCACCGGCGTCGATCGGATCTCGAGGAACGCTCCCCCCTCAGGATGGTGCTCGAACACCATCGACGGGCCGACGGCGGCTCCCTCCCGCGCGATGTGTTCGTCGCGCAGCCGGCGCAGCTCCGCGCCCGGCTGGCGCCCGTCCGCTTCGGCCTGCGAGGCCCGCAACAACTGGCGCGCGTGGTCGTTGCACACCGTCATCTCGCCTTTGGCGTTCAGCGCAACGAGTCCCTGATCCATGTTCTCGAGCGTGGACTCGAGCAGCGTCGTCTTGAGAGCCAACTCCCCGGTCCGCTCCGCGATCTGGCGCTCGAGCCCGTCCCGGGCCGTCAGGATGAGGCGCGCCTGCTCGCACAGCCGCTGCGACGCCTGCGCGATCGCGCGGCCGACCATGTTCGCCTCGACCAGCGGCGTCGTCGGCGGCGCGAGCGGCCGGCCCGATCCAAGCTGCGTGGCCAGTTCCCCAAGCGCCTCCTGGGCCCGTGCGACCTTGCGGCCGACCCAGAAGGCAAGAGCGCCGGCGACCGTCGCCATCGCGGCGGCGAGACCAGCGAACAGCAGGAGCGACTCGTACAAAGGGGCCCGTAGGGCGGCTTGGCTGACGCTCGTGGCCACGAGCCATCCCGACCGCGGCGACCGCCGCCAGTAGGCGAAGACAGGAACCCCGCTCGGATTGAGGCCTTTCCAGGCGCCCTGCTTGCCGACTTCGGCGGCCTCCGCGAGTTTGGTCAGGGGCCGTCCGACGAACTGCTCCTCGTCCGCCGAGCGGCCGATGATGACGCCGTTCCGATCCAGGATCGTGGCGTGGAACAGGCCCGGCTCCAGGCTCTCCCGCAGGATCTGGGACAGGTCCCGCGGGCTGATCTGAGCGCTGAGATGATAAAGCGTCTGGCCGTCCCTAACGATGGGAACGACGACGCGCAGCCTCATGGCTCCGCTGGACAAAGAGGCGTCGAGTCCGGACACGTAGGGCGTCGCGCCGCTCGGACCGAACTGGACGTCGTTCGGATCGGCGGAGGCCGCACGCGGCGGGCCAAACGGCGCGGCGGTATTGACCAGCTCCAGATGGTCGAGGCTGTCGAGAGAGATCACCACGTTCTGCGCTGCCGCGGTGGGGCGGACCTGCGCGTCGAATGCGGCGAAGTCGCCAAGCGTGAGGTGAGGCGAGGTCGACAGGGCCTGCAGCAGGGCGACGGCGCCGCCTATCCGCGCCTCGATGGCGCGGGCCACATCCGCGTTTGTCTTGTCGACGACAGTCTCAAGCCGCGTGCGCTCCGCCCTTGCGAAATAGGTCGTCGCGATCGCCGCCAATATGATGGGCGGCAGCGCGAGCGCGAGCGAAAACACAGCCAGATACGCGAATAGCTTGCGAGGGCGAACGGCGCGCATGACGCTGCGCTTTCAATAATGCCAAAACTAAGCGGTTCACGGTTACTTTATACAGTTTCGTATCCGAGCGGAGCCTACCCATTTGGACGTACAGGAAGACTTCAGTATCTTTACGTAGAGGTATTATGACACTCCCGCGCGCAGGGCGTCGCTGGCGCAGGCGCGCCTCGGCCTCGCCAGCCCGTTGGGCGCGCGCGGACGAGGCGCGCGCCAGCGGCCTGCGGTCATCTGGTCGCTTGGTGGTCGTTCGCGGAGCACTCGCTCGACTTCAGATCGACGTAGAGCAGCAAATCCTGCACGTCGTCGTTCGCGAGGTTCAGCGCCGGCATCTCGGCGTGGGGATACTCGACGCGCAGCGACTGGGCCAGGGGATCGCCTGCGGCTCGCATAGCCTCCGGGTTCTGTACGTAGCGCGCGGTCCAGTCGCGCGGCCGGCGGACGTTCACGTCGCGCAGGTCGGGGCCCACCCGTCTGCCGGCTCCAACCGTGTGGCAGGCCGAGCAGAACTTGACGAACAGCGCCTGTCCGGGAAATTCCGGCCGCACCGGCCCGTCGCCGCCGCCGAAGATGTCGGCGCTCGGAGCCTTCGCCGCGCGGATTTGCGGATCCATCGCGAAGATCTGAAGCGCGAGGGCGTCGAGGTCGGCGAAGGCGGACGAGCGCTGCCATTCGCTGGTGCGGTCGTTGTAGAGCAGGATCTGGTTGCGGTGATCGGCCAGTTGCTCGGTGCGCTCGCCGAGGCGATAGCCGATCGTCTTCACCACGCTCTCGTCGCCGGTCAGGAACGCCCAGGAGGGGCTGGGATCGAAGTTGCGCGAGAACTCCTTCAGCCGCTCGGGCGTGTCGGTCGCTGGATCGATGCTGAGCGAGACGAAGAAGACGTCCCGTCCGGCGGCTGCTCCCAACTGGCGCTCCAGCTGCGCGAGGCGGGCGGTGACGAGCGGGCAGATCGAGCGGCATGACGTGAAGATGAAGCTGATGACGACGGTCTTTCCCTTGATGACGTCGTCGTAGAAGCGGAGCGTGCGGCCGTTCTGGTCGACGACGGTCGCGTTCGACAGATAGTCGGCGCCCCAGCGTCTCGCCTCCGCTTGAAGCGGAGGCGAGAGCAGCAGCGCCAGCAGCAGCGCCGCTGCGCGCAGACGGTACAAGCGGGTCACGGCCGTGCTCCCGCGCTACTTCAACGCCGCCTGAAGCGTCGCTGAGAACTGACGCTTCGTCGGGTCGGCTTCCGGCAGGATCTCCGGATACTTCCACATCACGCCGTCCGGGGTCGGCAGCGGCGTCATGGTGGGCACGTATTGCGGCTGACCCTTGTAAGCGGGGTCGTTCGGCGTCGGCGTCTGAAGTTGCATCCGCATCAGCATCGCGAAGTCTTCGTGGGTCGTGTTGTGGCAGTGCGCCACATAGGACCCGCCGAACTCGCCGAACCGGACCTGGAACTTGACCCGCCCGCCCGGCCGCAGCCGCCACACGTCCTTGCGCGCCAGCAGCTCGGTCGGGGCGATCGCGGCGCCGCCGCGGTCGATCGTGACCCCCTCTTCGAAGTGCAGATGCACGGGATGGTCCCAGCCGGTGCCGTCGTTGACGAGCGTCCAGTGCTCGACCTCGCCCGGCCGCGGGATCAGCGCCGAGATCCGGTTGGCGTTGAAGGTGTGCGCCGCCTGTCCGTTGACCTTGATCGACCATGGGAAGGTCGCGGTTTCGGGGCAGTCCGGAGTGCACTGACCGGTCGTCTTGCTCCGGCTGTCGCCGCCGCCGGAGCGTCCGAAGGTGAACACCCGCTCGCGCACAGGCGCCACGACCGGCACCTGCTGGGTGAGGGTGTTGCGCCCCGAGGCCCAGTCGGGATGGTTGAAGTCGACGCTGAGGTCCTGGACGCCGTCGTCGAGCTTGTAGGTCTTGCTGCGGTCGTCGACGCTGCGGACCTCGTCCACCACGCGGAACTCGAGGAACGGACCGACGCAGGGGTCGGTGGCGAGGTTTCCGAAGGCGCTCGCGAGGGTCACGGCGCGCTTCGGCTTCCGCCCGTCGACCTGCTCGAGCAAATTCAGCAAATACAGGCTGTCGCCGGGTTTGTAGGTCGAGAAGTCGATGACGATGTCGAAGCGTTCGGCGACGCCGATCTCGTCGGTCTGAGTGGCCGCGACCGGGCGCACCAGCAGATTGCCGTCGTTCCCAATGACATGGAATGGCGCAGGCGTCTGGCGCGCGAATTTCGAGCTCCGGTTCACGGCGAGCGCAAGCTTCACGAACCGCGCCATGGACGCGTTCAGGATGCGGAAGCGGTAGCGCCGCGGCAGCACCTCGAAGTAGGGCGCATACTGGCCGTTGACGCACAGCATGTCGCCGAGGAACCCCTCGGTGTCGAAGATGTCGAAGAACAGTTGCCCGTCCTGGTCGAAGGCGGGATTGGAGATCGCGAGGTTGACGTCGAAGTCGGTGTTGCCCCACGGCAGCAACGAGCCGCTTGGCAGTCGCAGGTTGATCCCGTCGTTCAGGTCCTCCCGGCCGCGGTCCGGGCCGCTGTAGAGATTGTAGACCGCGAAGTTGCCCTTGTGGACGTTCTCCGCGGTGAAGAAGAAGCGGTGGTCGTGGAACCAGAGCGAGCTCTGAAGCTCGCGGAAGTCTCCGGCGACAGGCACGAGACCGTCGCCGTCGTCGGGTCCAGACGCCTTGAGCAGGTGGTTGGGGTCGGACCTAAGCCAAAGGTCCGGCCGGTCGCGCCGCGCGAGCGTGTTGCTCCAGAGATAGTCATAGAACGTGCCGGGGAAGTGATAGGCGTTGCAGGCGCCGTCGCTCTCCGCGCCGTTGTGCGCGTTGTGGAGATGCGTCGAGATCTCGTTGCGGCCGAAGCCGCCGTTGGCCGTCCGATCGTTGGGCAGGTCGTTGTAGATGCGGTTCAGGATCGGCTCGCCGTACCGCGCCTTGATCAGGCAGGGGTAGCCGTAGCCGTTTCGGCTGCCCCGCAGCTCGCAGCGGGCGCCCGGGCGGCGGGGGCCGAACGACCAGACGGCGTTCTCCTCCTGGTCGGGCCAGCCGTCGGCGTAGTGGCCGCTCGCCTGGATCTGCCCCATCGACATGAGATAGCCGACCTTGGGGAAGAACTCGTCCCAGCGCTGGTGCGCGAAGAATTCGCCGGGCGGCCGGCCTTCGATCGGCCCGCGTCCGGTCATCGGGTTCACCCATGCGGCTCCGCGGCTCTGGTTGTAGAGCTCATGGTAGGACAGCCGCATTGCGGGGGGCTCGGGATCGCCGTCTTCCGTGCGCCAGACCGCGTGGCCGGCGCTGTTCGCGACGAGCGGGATCGGGTTTTGCGGCAGCGCCCGGTACATCGCCGTCGTGAATTTCTTGGCGCCGAACAGCGGGCTGCGCGGCGTGCCGGTCGGCACCTGCGCATAGGCGCTCGTCGCATAGGGACTGAGGCCGTTGACGCAGGCGAGCGCGCCGGTCGCCGTGAAGACGCCCCAGCGAAACAGGTCGCGGCGGTCGATCTGCCCGATCGACAGCGCCTTGACGATCTCCAGACGATTGGCGCGGGCGGCCGCGGCTTCGCGGGCTCTCGTTTTCGACACCTTGGGTCCAAGGAACATGGAAATTCTCCTGCCTGATTTGAACAAGGCGGAGCAAGACGCGACTTATCATTCGTTTGTATTTCGCCCCGATAAGGAAAAACTAAACGGAATATATTGGGACGTAAGCCGTCTGATATTGGTATATCCGCCGCAATTCGGGCGTACGGCGTTGTGAATAGAGAGCGTGCGGCGGCGTCCGTTTCGTCGGACGCAAGCGCCGGGGCGGGTGCAGGACCGCAGCCGCACGACCGCCGACCGTCAGGGCATGCGGGGCGGCGGCGCGAGATAGGCGCCGTCGAAGCCCGCGAGCTCCCGCAACGCCTTGATGTCGTGGATGATGAATTTGCCCGAGCGGAGGGTGGCGAGGTCCGCTTCGCGCAATTGTCTCAGCACGCGGTTGAGGTGGATGGAGGTCAGTCCGAGAGCATCGGCCAAAAGATACTGGTTCAGCGGGAGGTCGAACCCGCCGTCGGTGTCGAAGCCGAGCAGCCGCAGCCGCTCGGCGCACTCGAGGATGAAGTGCCCGGTGCGAACCAGAGCGCTGCGTCGTCCCAGATTGACCAGATGCTCCGTGAGGATCGCTACGTCGCGAGCGTGCGACCAATCCAGCGCCCGGGCGACCCGCGGATGGTTGGTCCGAACGCGGGCGAGGGCGGCGGCTGAAAGCGGCGAGACTTCCGCCTCGCTGATGCTCTCGAGCGCGATCAGGGCGCGTCCCAGAGTGAGAGAGCTGACGCCGACGATATCGCCCGGAAGCGGAAATGCGAGCACCTGGCGCCCGCCGTCGGGAAGAAGCTTGTAGATGCAGGTCCAACCGGACTGCACCACGAAGACGTCGTCGATGGGATCGTTCTCGCGAACAAGCTGCTGATGAGCCTCCACGCGCCTTCGGCGGGCTCCAAGACTCCGTATTGCGTCCTGTTCGTCGATGCTCCAATTGGCCAGAGCGTGGAATTTACGAACCAGGGGACCGTGAGGCCCGGACGAAAGCATGGCGTGTTCGATGCGCTGCCTGATGAAATGATATTGGATACCAAGTCATATATTAGCACGGGCGACGGTGAAGTCTATATTCTCAGACGTCCGGCCGCTTGACGCTGCGTCGCGGGCCGGCCTGGATCAAGGACGTGCGCAGTGTCAGAAGAAAAGACGCCAGCGGGCATTGCAACCCTGGGAACATGCGCGTCGTTGCTGATCCGTATTGAATTAAGACAACATCGTATCGAAATCGAGGAAATGCGAGCTTCTCGAAGCCGCGCTATCAGCTTTGCATGATGCGCGGGGCGACTTCCAATGCGCCTGTGATTTACTGCGAGGGCGAGAAAAGTCTTAAACGTATGTTGTCAAGCGGCAATGGGGTCCGTCACGCCTGAGCGTCATACGGCTTCGGCAAGCCCCGGACGGTCGGCGGTCGTGCGCCTGAAGGCGATCTCCGCCGCCTTCAGGCCGCCGGCCTGCAGGCGCACCACCGGGTCCGGGCCAATGGCGGACAGCAGGATCGCCATATGCCCGAGCGCCGGCGCTTCGGCGGGCCACACGGTGAGGGCGTGCCGGGCGAGCGCGGCGCGGTCCATGTCGCCCCACAGATGAACGACGATCGCGTGCGGCGCGATCGCCGCAAGACGCGCAGCGTCCTGGGCGTCGATGCGGTCGGCCGTCTCCGACGGCTTCAGCGCGACGAGAACGGCGTCGTAGCCCTCGCCCCTCAGGCCCGAGGCTGATCGCGCCTCCGTCACCTGCGCGCCCTGGCCGATCAGCCCCGCGGTCACGTAGAGCGCGAAGTCGTTGTCGCAGAGCAGCGCGACCTTGCTGCCGTAGACCGGCACGCCGGCGTCGTGCATCAGGCGGACCGCCAAGGGTCCAAGATAGCTGAACACGTCGACGTCGCTGTGCCGCTCGTTGACCCCGACGAGCGGGATGCCGCGTCGCCGACAGGCGGCGAGGTCGATGTCGGCCTCGCGGAACTCCCAGGCCTCGAACATCAGCGCGATGACCGCGCGCTGGGGCAGGGCGTCGATCGTCGCCGCCTGGATGGGGCGGAGATTGCCGCTGTTCGTCACGATGTCGATCTCGCCGAGGAGCACCTCCGGCAGGCGTTCGAGCACGGCGACCCGCTGCGAGACGCCCGCAAGCACAGCGAGCCGCTCGCACCACCGGATCGCGTCGACGCAGGCGCCGTAGCGATTGTCGCGCGCGACCGCATAGACGCGTCGCGCCCCCGCCATCGCCGCGATGATCGGCGTGACGCCGTATACGCCGCTCGCCGCCTCGGTGAGCACCGTGAACCCGCCGAGATTGAGGTCGAGGCGCGCGATGCGTTCGCGCGCGAGCTGGATCAGGCGCCCCGGGGCGAAGCCGGGCCGCAGCGGCAGGGTCGGAGGCGTCATCAGCTCCGGAAGGTCGGAACTTCCGTTCAGTGGCATCCCCGGCTCCTCCGCCGAAGGCTGGGTCGACAGCGAGGTCAAATGGTAAGTCCCCGCAGAGTCGCCGGAGGCGCGACGAAGGCCCTCGCCGTCGAGCGGCGGGTCTTCGCGATCGCGGCGTCGAGCGTCAGGGCGACCCGCCGCTGCATGCGTTCGGACATGCGCGGGAACAGCGGCAGCAGGATGCACTCCTCGCGGGCGCGCTCCGAGAAGAACAGCCGATGCGGCGTGGGGGCATCGGCATAGGCCGCCTCCTGGTGGATGCACATGACGCCGCGCCGCGTCGCGACGCCGTCGACCAGCATCTTCGCCATCACCTCGTAGGCGGACACGTCGCGGGGGAGGCGCACGCAGTAGCTCTGCCAGTTGGACTGCGCCCAGGCCGGCTCCTCGGGGCACTCGACGGCGATGTCCCGCAGCAGCACCCGGTAGCGGGCGGCGAGCGACCGCCGGCTGGCGACGATGTCGTCCAGCCGCTTCAGCTGCGCCCGGCCGATCGCGGCCTGGATGTCGGTCATGCGATAGTTGTAGCCGACCACCGGATAGCTCTCGACGATCGGGAGCGGACTGGCATGGCGCACCGTGTCCGGCACGCTCATTCCATGCTGTCGAAGCAACCGCAGCCTGTGGTCCCATTCCGGGTTCGAGGTCGTGATCATGCCGCCGTCGCCGACGGTCAGAATCTTCCGGGGATGGAACGAGAAGCAGGCGATGTCGCCGTGCGGCTTGCCGATCTCCTCCCAGCGACCGTCCACCTCAATCCGGGAGCCGATCGCGCAAGCGGCGTCTTCGATCACCGGCACGCCCATCGCCTGCGCGATGGGCAGGATGCGGGCGAGATCGCACGGCATGCCGATCTGGTGCACACACATGATCGCGCGCGTCCGCGACGTGATCGCCTCGGCTATCGCCTCCGGGTCGATGTTGAACCCACCGGGCTCCACGTCGACGAACACCGGCGTCGCGCCGCAGTGCCGGACGGCGTTGGCGCAGGCGATGTAGGTGTGGCTGGGCAGGATGACCTCGTCGCCGAGGCCGGCCCCCACGACGATCAGCGCGAGCTGCAGCGCCACGGTGCAGTTCGCCACTGCGCAGGCGTGGGCCGCGCCGACGCGCGCGGCGAAGTCCGCCTCGAAGGCGGCGACCTCCGGACCCTGCGTGATCCAGCCGGAGCGGATGACGCGGGTGGCGGCGATGGTTTCGGCGCCGCCCAGCACCGGTCGTGTGATCGGGATCATTCCGCCGCTCCCTGCGCGCGCAGCGCGCCGTTCTCGGACCGCCACCAGGCGACAAGCCCCGCAAGGCCGTCGGCGAGGGGCGTCTGCGTCTCGAAGCCGATGAGGTCCTTGGCGCGCGACACCTCCGCCAGCCGACGGGGGACCGGGTTGACGCCGCGCTCCGGCCCGTGGGTCGGCGTCAGGCCGGGCCGCCCCATGACCTCGGCGAGGCGGGTCGCGAGCTCCAGCAGGGAGGTCTCGGTCCCGCTGCCGACGTTGAGCGCGACGTCCGAGGCGTCGGCGACGGCGGCGAGGATGTTCGCGCGGGCCGCGTCATGGACGTGGAGCATGTCCATCGTCTGCAGGCCGTCGCCGAAGATGATCGGCGGCTCGCCCGCCTCGATCCGCTCCATCCACCGGATCAGCACCTCGGTGTAGCGGCCGTGGATGTCCATGCCCGGGCCGTAGACGTTGAAGTAGCGCAGCGCGACGTAGTTCAGGCCGCCGGTGTCGGCGAACGACCGCAGCATGCCCTCGGCGAACATCTTCGCCGCGCCGTAGAGCGTGCGGTTGTCGTAGCCGTGGTGATCCTCCGCGGTCGGAAACCTCGTCGCATGACCGTAGACCGACGCCGAGGACGCCATGACGATCTTGCGAGTCCTGGCGGAAAGCGCGAGCTCGATCAGGTCGAAGGTGGCGTCCACCATCACCTGAAGCGCAGCCCGCGGCTCGACCGCGCATTGGGTGATCCGGAGCGCCGCCTGATGGAAGACGGTGTCCGCGCCCTCCATCACCTTCGCCATCAGCGCGCGGTCGCGGATGTCGCCCCGCACCAGGCTCACCCGCGGGTCGTCGAGCAGACCGGCGAGATTCGCAGGCCGCCCGCGGCACATATTGTCGACGGCGACGATCTCGCCCGCGCCGAGACCGGCCAGCAGGCGCACGATGTGGGAGCCGACGAAGCCCGCGCCGCCAGTCACGACGACTCGCTTGCCGTTCAGAACGCCTTGAGGATCGAGCATTCGCGCATCTCCTTGAGGGTCAGGTCGGGGCGGGGGCGCGTCGGTCATTCGGCGGCCGCCCGGACGCCGCAGCAGGCCTCCGCCACCGACCGGCAGACGTGGTCGATCTGGGCGGAGCTGAGTTCGGGGAAGATCGGAAGCGACAGCGTCTCCCGCGCGAGAGCCTCGGCGTGCGGGAAGTCTCCTTCCCCATGCCCAAGCGAGGCGTAGGCCGGCTGAAGATGGACCGGACGCGGGTAGTGGACGCCCGTGCCGACGCCGGCCTCCGCGAGCGCGCGCTGCACGCGCTCCCGCTCGGGGGTCCGGATGGCGTAGACGTGGTAGGCGTGGTCCGCGCCGTCGCTGGGCGCCGGCAGGCCGACGCCCAGTCCCGCAAGGCCGGCGTCGTAGCGCCGGGCCACCGCGCGGCGGGCCTCCGTCCAGGCATCGAGCCGCCTGAGCTTCACGTCGAGCACGGCGCCCTGCACCGCGTGCATGCGGTGATTGAAGCCGGGCCGGACGTGGTTGTAGCGGCCTTCCTGGCCCCAGTCGCGGAGGCAGCGGACGGCGTCCCGGAGCTCCGGACGACGGGTGACGACGGCGCCGCCTTCGCCGCAGGCGCCGAGGTTCTTGCCGGGGTAGAAGCTGAAGCAGCCGATGTCGCCGAACGCGCCGGCCCGCACGCCGCCCCGCTCCGCGCCGTGGGCCTGCGCCGCGTCCTCGACGACGACCAGGCCATGGCGCTCCGCGATCGGGCGGATCGCCGCCATGTCCGCCAGCCGTCCATGCAGATGCACCGGAAGCACGGCCTTCGTCCTGGGCGTGATCGCCGCCTCGATCCGGGCCGGATCGATCGTCCAGGTGGCGGGATCGATGTCGACGAACACCGGAACGGCGCCGGCGTAGAGCACGGCCGCGACGGTGGCGACGAAGGTCGCCGGGGTCGTGATCACCTCGTCGCCGGGTCCGATTCCGGCTGCGAGCAGCGCGAGATGCAGCGCCGATGTCCCGGTGTCGACGGCGACCGCGTGCTCGACCCCGCAGAACGCGGCGAAACTGGCCTCGAAGGCCTCGACCTCGGGCCCGAGGACGTAGCGGCCGCTTCGCAGCACGCCGAGAGCGGCGGCCTCGATCTCCTCGGCGAGCGGCGCGTACTGCGCCGTCATGTCCATGAGCGGGATCATCAGGCGACCTTTCCGAGTTCGAGGTCGATCGGATGCCCTCGCTGGCGCATGGACAGCGTCGCGCTTTCCAGCATGCGCACGACGGCGAGCCCGCTCCGGCCGTCGGTGAGCGGCGTCGACCCGGTGAGGATGCAGTCGCGGAAGTGATCGAACTCGGTACGGAGCGCCTCGCGGATCGGCACGTGCGGCGCCCACATGTCGCCGATGCGGTAGGAGACGCGGCGCTGATAGGCGTCGTCCTGCTCGCCGTCCGAGGTCACGCCGCGGTCGTAGACCTTCACCTTCTCGCTCGGCTGCAGGTCGTCGTAGACGATCATCTTCTGGCTGCCGGTGATGAAGGTCTGGCGGACCTTTACCGGCGCGAGCCAGTTGACGTTGAGGTGCGCCGTCATCGCGCCCTCGAAGAAGATGGTGACGTGGGCGAGGTTCTCGGGCGATCCGAGGATGTGGCCGGCGCCGCTGGCCGACACCGCGAGCGGCGTTAGGCCGAACAGGCTGTCGAGGATGGCGAGGTCATGGACGGCGAGATCCCAGATCACGTTCACGTCGGACTGGAACATGCCAAGATTAATGCGCGTCGAGTCGTAGTAAAAAATCTCGCCGGCATCGCCGCTTTCGACGATGCTTTTGATCTTCTGCACCTCCGGCGTGTAGACAAAGGTGTGGTCGACCATCAGTGCGAGGCCGCGCCGCGCAGCCTCGTCGATGAGGATCTCCGCGTGCCGCGCGGTCTGGGTCATCGGCTTCTCGACGAGCACGTGCTTGCCCGCGCGCAGCGCCTCGAGGGCGATGTCGAAATGCGTGTGGACGGGAGTCGCCACCACGACGGCGTCCACGTCCGGCCGCCTCACCAACGCGCGCCAATCGCTCGTGATCGCCGTCGAGGGATGCCGCTTGGCGGCGCGCGCCCCGGCGGCGGGAGAGGCGTCCGCGATGGCGGCGAGCCGGCAGCCTTCGGTCTCTCCGACGACGCGTGCGAGGTTCGGACCCCAGTAGCCGTAGCCCACGACCCCGACGCCGATCACGACTGCGCGCTCCCGTTTGCGGCCGCAGGTCTGCGGTGGGAACGCATGATCCTCGAGCGTTCGGCGCGGTCGCGGACATCGCCGACGACCCGGGCGGGCACGCCGATCACGATGGCGAAGTCCGGCACGTCCCGCGTCACCACCGCGCCCGCGCCGACGAGCGCGCCAAAGCCGATGGTGACGCCGGCCACGATGGTGGCGTTGGAGCCAATCGAGGCGCCGCTGCGCACGAGCGTGGTCGACAGCTCCCAGTCGCCGTCCTGCTGCATCGACCCGTCGCCGTTGGTGGCTTCCGGGTACAGCCCGTTGGTGAACATCACCCCGTGGGCGATCATCACTTGATCTTCGATCGTCACGCCTTCGCAAATAAACGAGTGCGAAGAAATCTTGCAGGAAGATCCTATCTCGACGTTCTTCTGAATTTCAACGAAAGGACCGATGCGAGTGCCAGAACCAATGGAACAGTCATAGAGGTTTACGAGGTCGGGATGATACACGACTGTGCCTTCTCCCATCGTTACATTTTTCAGGCACATGAAACGTCCCCGATAACGCGCTTGTGAAGTTGTCGGGCCAAGCTACGGGCGGGTTTCATTCAGGGATAGATCATGAAAAGAGGGATGCAACCGCACTTCGAAGCTTGAACGCTTACCGCCTTGGTCATGACCGCACGCGGGGCGCTACCTCCAAAGGTTTACCTGGCTAAAACGCTTACTCAGCCGCCGCCGCGCTCGGCCGGGCCGGATGGGCGGCCCCGTCGCGCCGGCGCTGGCGGCCGGCGGTTGCGGGGTTGCCGACGTAGACGGTCCAGGGCGCGAGATCGCGCGTCGCGACCGCGCGCGCGCCGAGCACGGCGCCTTCGCCCAGCGTGACGCCGGGGGCGACGAAGGCCTCCGCCGCGATCCAGGCGCCGCGGCCGATGACGATGGGACGCGCGACCAGCGGGAAGGTCGGATCGTCGATGTCGTGGCCGCCGGCGCACAAATGCGCCCGCTGCGACACGATCGCGTAGGCCTCAATCGTGATCGGCGCGACGTCGTAGCAGATCACGCCCGGGCCGAGGGAGGCGTGGGCGCCCATGGCGAGGTTCGGCGGCCACCAGATCGCGACGCTCGGGTAGACGCGCGCGCCCGGCGCGATGCGGGCGCCGCAAAGCCGGAGCACGGCGGCGCGCCAGGCGAACAGCGGCGGCGGCGTCCAGCGCGCCGCCACGAGCCACAGCGCGCGCCAGCCGAGACGGGCCAGCCGCTGGCGACGGCTGAACGTCGGCCGGTTCAAGGCGCGAAAATTGATGGCGCCGGGCGGGGGCGTGGGGGCGTCCGCCATCTCAGGCCGCCGCCGTCGCGCCGCGCGGCCGGCGACGCGCGGCGAAGATGAGAGCGGGGCCTACGAACAGCGCCATCTGCACCCACGCCGCAACGATCCAGTTGGTGTGGTGCGAGAAGATGTGCATCGCGGGCAGCGCGCTCAGCATGTAGAGCAGCTGGCTCGCGGCGTCCCCCGCCATGGCGCTGAGATAGATGCGGCGCATGATCCAGCCGACGACGAGGAACTTCAGCGCGCCGAACCACCAGAAAGAGCCGAACGCGTCCGCCATCCCTGTGTCGGTGGTTCCGAACTTGGGCTCGTAGAAGCGGTCGGCGGCGCCGGACACGCTGACGATCAGCGAACGTTTCAGCGACTCGCCCACGAGCTGAGACGGGACGAAGGTCATGACGAGCTCGTTCCAGTGGAACAGCCCATAGTCGAAGGCCTGGTTCCGGGATGTCAGGTCGATCCGCATCACGGCGTTCTGGAACTCGTAGCCGCCGTCCGCGAGCAGAGTCTTGAAGTTGCCGACGAAGTCTATCGACGCGATCTCGGCGATCCCGGGCGTCTCGCCGCGCCGGGTCATCTTCCGGTAATCCTCGGTGCTGCCGAGCGCCGTCATGCCGAGCACGAGCGCCGCGGCGACCGCAGCGCGGGGCAGGGCGCGCCGCCGCTGGAACCAAACCGCGAGCGCAATCAGCAGCACGAATTCGAAGGCCTCGCCGCGTTTGCCCGTCACGTAGACGCGGTCGAGGTAGAGCGCCGAGTCGGCGAGCGCGATCGTGAGGGCTGGCAGAGAAGGCCGGCGCGCGGCGCACAGCACCGCGATCGCGAAGCCGTAGACCAGCATCTTGGAGAAGAACAGCAGCACCACGGGGAAGCCGCTGATCGCGACCGACACCGTCTCCTCGGGCGGCAGGCGTCCGACCGCGACGTAGAACCCCGCGCCCGTCGCCGACAGCGCGGCGGCGGCGAGGAGCAGGCGCGTTTCGTCGAGCGGAACGATCTGGCGTAGGAGCGGGCGACGCGCAAGGCGCCATCCCAGCGGCGCCGCTCCAAGGCAGGCGACGGTGAAGACCACGGCGGCCGAGAACCCGCCGTCCGGCAGGAAGGGGCCGTCCACCAGTCCGGGCAGCTGCGGGAGCACAAAGGCGGTCGACATGGCGGCGGCGAGAAATGGAAACTCGTAGACGCCCCCGGGCCGGACCAGGCCCTCGACCAGCAGGCCGAGGCAGAGCGCCGCCAGGATCGCCACCAGCATCCAGGTCATGGCTTGGCCCCGACAGGATCGGTCCAGGCCACGATTCCGTAGCGCAGCGCGTACCACGCGATCTTCGCGTATTCAGCTAGAACCGCCCCGGGCTCTCCGGTCCAGCCGAGCCGCCAGCGCGGCAGCTCGCGTCGGACCGACGCCCCGGCGAAGGCGATTGAAGGCGCGTTCGCGCGGAAGCACGCGAGCGCGCGGCGCTGGTGATACCAGTGCGTGACGAGGATCACCGACCTCGCGCCGGCAAGCAGCGGAACCGCGCGCCGCGCGTTGCCAAGCGTCGAGCGCGAGGCGCATTCCGTATCGACGGCGCCGGCTGGCGCGCCGCGGGCGATCAACATGTCGCGGATCGCGTCGCAGTCGCCCGCCCCGGCGACGAGGATCCGTCGCGCGCCTCCGTCGGCGAAGAGGCGCGCGGCGCGTTCCGCGCGCGGCGGCCCGAAGCCCCCGAGAACCACGATGACGTCCGCGGGACCGGGGGCGTCCGCCGTCGGTAGCACATAGCCCGCAGCGGTGAGGGCGCATGCGGCGCAAGCCGCCGCAACGACCAGGGCGGCGGTCGCGCGTTCCGCCCAGATCATCGCGACGGCCCGGCCAGCACGTCCGTGAAAGCGGTCGGAGCGTGGAGCAAGGCCCTGGGGAGGGGGCGCCCCCATCTTCCGTCAGCTTTTCCGGCCGGCGACGGGAAGGGGCGCGATCTGCGCGTCCCCGACGTTGCGCGCCTCGCCTGCGTTCCGGGCGTCGGCGGCGAGCGTGCGACGGCGCAGCGCGATCTGCCAGTAGTAGAACGCCCGGGCCATCGCGAAGTGAAAGCCCGCCGCGCCGTCGAGGACGCCGAGCTTGAGCACGTAGGAATGCAGGAAGGCCACCAGCCAGCGGCAGGGCGTGACGCGGAACGCTGTCTTCAGGGCGCGCCGCGTCCAGCTTTCGTTTTCGGTGAGCTTGGCGAGAACGCCCCGTTCGGCGAGGCGCGCCTCCCAGTCGGCGTAGAGGTCATGGCGTCCGAAGTAGGCGGCGGCGGGCTTGCGATCCCAGTGCAGCAGCGACGCGCGCATGCGGCCGATCGGGCCGTCGATCAGCGGCTGATAATGGCCCTCGACCTCCCAGCCGCCGGGCACGTCGAGATCGTTGGGGTGCGGGAACCGGGTCCTGCGGCGGTCGACCAGCATGATCTTGCAGTTGCGGTGGCCGAAGCGCAGCGCTTCGCCGAGGAACACGAAGCGCCCTTCGATGAAGTAGGCGGCGCATGGCGGCCCCTTCTTGATGAGCGCCGCGATCTCGTCGACGAGCTCCGGCGAGACGATCTCGTCCGCGTCCAGCATCAGAACCCAGTCGTTGCGGACGATAGGATGTTGGAGCGACCACTCCTTCTTCTTCGGGTAGGCCCGGTTCCATGTGAAGGGCACGACGGAGGCGCCGTAGCGCTCGGCGATCGCGACCGTCGCGTCGGAGCTCGCGCTGTCGGCGACGACAACCTGGTCGAAGCCGCGCAGGGCCTCGAGGCAGTGGGCGAGGTTCGCCGCTTCGTTGCGCGTCGGGATGACGACGGAGACGGGGATCATTCCGGTAGCCCTTTCAAGACGGGTCTGGCGCACGGGTCATGCGCCCTGCTGGTTCGCGGGGGTGCGGGACGACAGCGCCGCGTCGGCGCGCGGGGGGCGGACGAGCCAAGCCGGGAGGCGCTGCGGGGCGTAGACGACGAACAGGGAATGGCCGACGCCGACGGCCGCCAGGCCAGCCAAGAGCGCGGCGTCGTCGATCTGCGCGACGGCTCCGATGAAGCCGACCGCCCCTAGGGCCAACGACGCGCCGACGATCAGCGCCGTCGCGCGCCCGGCCGGGACGCCGCCGTCGACCAGGATGTGATGCAGATGGCGCCGGTCCGCCGCCATCGGGCTTCGCCGCGCGCCAAGGCGGCGGACGATCAGGCTGAGCGTCTCGACGATCGGCAGCGCGCAGGTCCAGAGCAGCGCGACGAAAGACGCGACACGGCCGTCCCCGCAGGCGAAGGTCGCCACGAAATAGGCGACGCCCGCGCCGAGCAGCAGGCTGCCGGCGTCGCCCATGAACACGGACGCCCGGGCGCGCCAGCGGTGGCGCAGGTTGAACACGAGGAAGCCGAGCACGGCGAACAGCAGAGGAAGGAGCGGGATCGCCGCCGCCGTGCGCTCGAGCGCCATGGCGGTGATCGCGAGCCAGAACAGCGCGCCCGCAGCCACGCCGCCCGCAAGGCCGTCCAGCCCGTCCGCCATGTTGAAGGCGTTGGCGAGCCCGACGACGAAGACCAGCGTGAAGGGGAGGGCGAGCGCGCCGAGGGCGAGCCCGGCGTCCCAGCCGCCGCCAAGTTGCTCCACCACGACGCCCGCCGGCGCGATCGCCAGCGCCGCCGCCGCAAACTGCATCAGCAGGCGGGGCGCCGCCCGCAGGCAGAAGCGGTCGTCGGCCGCGCCGATGGCTACGAAGGCCGCGAATCCCGCGAAGGCGCTCCAGGGAACCCTGAGGTCCGGCGCCAGGGAGAGCGAGGCCACGACGAAGGCCGGAAACATCGCGAGCCCGCCGACGAGGGGCACCTGGCCGATGTGGCGCTTGCGTTCGTCCGGCCGGTCGACGAGGCCGAGCGGAACCGCCGCGGCGCGCAGCGCCGCCACGAGCACGACGGTCAGAAGGAAGGCGTTCAGGAGCTGGGGAGCGTACGAGGTCATGGAATCCCGTCTCGTCGGTCCGAGGCGCAAGTCGCGTCGCCTGTGTCGGGCGGCGGACCGCCGTGGTCGTCCGAACGCTAGACGGCCCTCGAACTGCGCCGGGAGCTATGATTTCAGCCGAGCGGACCTCCGCCTTTGAGGCTGCGGAGAGGGGGAGGCGGGCGAAGGAGGTAGGCGGGGAGAGGCTGGCTACCTCAAGCGTCGGTGACAAGCCGGCGCCCGAATGCGCGCCGCGCTCGCCCGAGCGCCATGGCGCGGAGGTTGCGGTCAAGCACCAGCGTCCAGAACCCGAGAAGCGCCACCACGCCGCCGGCGCCAGCGCAGGCGAGAGCGCGGGGCAGGGACCCAACATGCGCCGTCCAGGCGGCCGCAACCGCCATCGACGCCGCGGCCGCGATGAACAGCGCGAGAACGGGCGCGAGCACTTGCGCGACGTAGACCCGCCACGGGATGTCGAGCCGGCGAAGCGCAGTCGCGGGAATTTGCCAGCCCGTGGTCGCGAGCTGGGCGAGCAACGTCGCGAGCGCGACGCCGACGAGCCCCAGCATCGGGGCCAGCATGAAGCTGAGCGCGACGTTGAGCGCGCCCGCCGCAAGGTAGATCGAGGCGTAGATCTCGTTTTCGGTGGCGCGGGAGAACCCGAACAGCAGGCTCTGCTGGGTGTAGACCAGAAGCATCGCGCAGAAGGTCGCCATCAGCGGCAGCCCGGCGTAGTGCCCCGCGCCGAGCCAGGCGGCGATGATGGCGTCTCCGGCGAAGAGCAGCAGCGCCGTCGCGAGCGCCATCAACCCCATCCCGATTCGCATGCTTTTCAGAACGAGCGGCGCGACGCGGTCGCGCGCGGTCGTGCGCCAGAGCTGGGAGACGTAGATGTTCGCCGCGTCGCCGATCGCGATCGCGATCACCGCGGCGTTGAAGGCGAGCGTGTAGGAGGCGAAGTACTCCGGGATACGCTCGGGGTTGAGATAGCCGGCGATAAAGTACTGGTCGGTGCGCGTCAGCAGGATCGCGCCGATTTCGGTCAGGAAGTACTTCAACGACGGCGACAGCAGGGTCTCCGCCTCGACTCGGCTCCAGGCTCCGCTGTCAGCGCCCACGGCGGGCTCGTTGCGCCGGAGGTAGACGATCGCGAAGATACGGAAGGCGACGTTGCCTGCGGCCCCGATGGCGGCGAGCGCGACCAGCCCGCCGCCCGCCCACACCACCGCGGTCTGGGCGAGCAGGGTGAGGCTCGTCATCCCGGTCGAGAGCAGCGCGATCGGCGCCACATGGCCTAGGCCCGCGATGACCGCGGTCCAGAGGCCGTTCGACAGAGCGATCGCCTGGCTGACGCAGATGATCGTCCAGGCTATTTCGGCCTCGCGGCGCAGCGGTTCGTCGAGCCCGAGCGTCGTGATGAACAGCAGGCCGCCGCCCCAGGCGAGCAGGCCGACGCTCGCCGCGATCCCTCGATAGAGCACGCGTCCGGTGGCGATCAGCGCGGCGAAGGCCTGTGCGTGCTCCGCGGTGAGCGGCTCCTCCGGTCCGCCGGTCGCCTCGCCCCGCCGGAACGCGAAGCGGCGCGTGAGCGTCGAGGTCAGTCCGAGATCGAGCATGAGCAACATGACGCCGCTTTGGCTGAGCAGCAGCCACACGCCGAGCTCCGCCTTGGGCAGGCTCTTGAACAGCGCGGGCATCAGCACGAGGCCAAGGGCGATGGCGACCAGCCGCGACATCCACATGGCCGAGACCGCAAGAGCGATGCGGCGGACGACCGTGCCGCTCCCGTTCAAGGAAACACCTCGAGCGCGAGCCGTCGGCAGAACGCCGTAAGCCAACCGGACTCCGGCGCGGGCGGCGGTCCCCCCGCGTCAAGCAGGCCCCACGCGCGGGGACCGGCAGCCGGGGCCAGCCGGCGGGCGAAGCGCAGCAGGTCGCCGCTCGCGGTCGCGTGGCCCCGGGCCCGCTCAGCGCAGGCCGCCCAATAGGCCTGCTGCGCCAGCCGGAGGTTCGCAAGCCGGGCGAGCGCGGCCGCGTCGGCCAATCGTCGGCCGTCCGTCCGGAAGAACGCGGCGAAGGCCTCGCGCCGTGCGTCCAGGCTGCGGAGCGGGCCGGCGTCGTCGTCGACCTCTGCGGGGGCTCGAACCGCGAGCGGCGCAGCACATTCCGCGACAGCGCCCCGGAGGCTGAGCCGCAGCCAGGCGCCCAGCCGCGCGCCTTCGTTCCCGAACCGCCCAAACGGCGCGCTGCGCGGCGCGCGGACGATCACCGGTCCATCGCCCAGAGCCGCGCTCGCCACCCCGCACATCCGGCGTATCGCCGAGAGGCCGTCGTCGATGCGCCAGTCGTTGATCGCGGACGACGCGGTCTCGTCCGCCTCCGCGCATGGGCTGAAGCCGACGACGACATCGAGGCGCGACGTCATCAGAGCGAGCGCCGCGTCGACGGCGCCGGCGACGAGCCTTTGGCGGGCTGAAAGCGTGAGCAGGAACGGCGCCTGCGCTCCGGTCGCCCAGCGCCGTTCGGCGGCGGCGTCGTCGTGGGGGAGGGCGACGAGGTCAGGGCGCGAGGCCGCGAGGTCGCGCGCAATTTGGTCGTTTTCCCCGCCGTCGCTGACGATCAGCATGCGCATGCCGCCGAGCCGTTGCGCCCGGACGCTCGCCGCGCAGCCCTCCACGTCCGCCGTCCCCCGGCAGAGGATCGCAACATCGACAGGCGTTGCCGTCACGCCGCTCATCGCATCGCCCCGATTTGAACCGAGGCGGATCTAGGCGGTCGGTGGGCGGCCGCCGCAACGGGGCCGATGGAGGAAGTGCAGGCGGCGCCTCTACGCCTTCCGGAGCGGCGGCTCCGGCGGCGCCGGCGCGGGGCTCCGTCCGCCCTTGGCCGTTTGGAAGCTTACGTCCGCTCTCTATGCCTTTCGAGGCCTGGACTACCTCCTTCAGGTGAACGGCCGCGTTACGCTTACCGCACAAGCCAATCTTTGCGGGTATTTCGATCGGAAAAATACTTCGGGACGGGGCTTAATAACTCCATTTTTATCAAAAACATGCCGCCGGGGGGCGGCGGTCGGGGGCGATGATGCGGGCTGGGTCCGAAAGCGACGTCTCGTCCAGAGCGTTCATCGATCATGAGGCCGCGCTGCGCATGGCGGCCGGCGACGACGGGCTTCAGGCGGCGACCAACAAGATCACCATCGAGAACGCCAAGCCCGGTAATCCGCCGAGCGAATGGATGATCAACGGGATCGGCGACGACAACATCGTCGGCTTCGCGACCGACATCAGCGTCAACCGAGGGCAGACCGTAAGCTTCAAGATCCGGACGAACTCGCTTAACTACCGGATCGACATCTACCGCCTCGGCTACTACGCCGGAAACGGCGCGCGGAAGGTCGCGACGATCCAGCGCCAGCTCGCGACCGCGCAGACCCAGCCCAACCCGGGGGGCGATCTGAGCGTCGGCCTGGTGGACTGCGGCAACTGGGCGGTCTCCGCCACCTGGACCGCGCCGTCGACCGCGGTGACCGGCCTCTACATCGCCAAGCTCGTCCGGCAGGACGCGACCGCCGGCGTCAACCACATCCCCTTCGTGGTGCGCGACGACGGGGCGGCGAGCGACCTGCTGTTCCAGACCTCCGACACCACCTGGTGCGCCTACAACTCATGGGGCGGCTACAGTCTCTACGGCGGCGACCTTCCGGCCTTCCGGGCGTACAAGGTGAGCTACAACCGGCCCTACAACACCCGCGGCTACGACTTCCAGAGCGGGCCGCAGGACTGGATCTTCGGCGTCGAATACCCAATGATCCGCTGGCTCGAACGCAACGGCTACGACGTCTCCTACTCCACCGGCGTCGACAGCGACCGGCGCGGCGCTGAGATCCTGCTCCACAAGATCTTCCTGTCGGTCGGCCACGACGAGTACTGGTCCGGCCCGCAGCGCGCCAATGTCGAGGCGGCGCGGGACGCCGGCGTCCACCTCGCGTTCTTCAGCGGCAACGAGTGCTACTGGAAGACCCGCTGGGAATCGAGCGTGGCCGGCGCGGTGACGGCCTACCGCACGCTCGTCTGCTACAAGGAGAGCCGCGCCAACGCCAAGATCGACCCGTCTCCGACCTGGACGGGCACCTGGCGCGACCCCCGGTTCTCGCCGCCCTCCGATGGCGGACGACCGGAAAACGCGTTGACCGGCACGATCTTCCAGGTCGACAGCTATCGGCTCGACACGATCAAGGTGCCCTACGAGAACTCTCGCTTCCGATTCTGGCGCAACACCAGCTTCGCCAGCTTGTCGTCCGGGCAGACCGGCTCGCTGGTGAAGAACTACCTCGGCTACGAGTGGGACGAGGACCGCGACAACGGCTTCCGGCCGAGCGGCCTGATCGACCTGTCGCAAACCGCGCGCAACGTCACGACCTACCTGCGCGACTACGGCTCGACCATCGGCGCCGCGACCGCCAACCACAGCCTCACGCTCTACCGCGCGCCGAACGGCGGCGGGCTCGTGTTCGGGGCGGGCACGGTCTACTGGGCCTGGGGTCTCGACGCCAACCACGACAACGAAGCCACCGCGGTCGATCTCAATGTCCAGCAGGCGACGATGAACCTGCTGGCCGACATGGGCGTCCAGCCCGCCACGCCGCAAGCGGACGTCGTCGCAACCCCCGCCTCCAGCGACGTGACGCCGCCGGTCTCGACAATCACTTCGCCGGCCGTCGGGGCCCGCGCGCGGGAAGGCCAGCGCATCGTCGTGCGGGGCACGGCGACCGACAGCGGCGGCGTGGTGGCGGGCGTCGAGGTGTCGATGGACAACGGCGTCACCTGGAACAAGGCGAGCGGGCGCGCGTCCTGGACCTTCGCCTGGAACGCCCAGGCGCCGGGAAGCTACGTCATCCGCTCTCGCGCGACCGACGACAGCTGCAACACCGAGACGCCGTCGGCCGGCCGCACGCTCACGGTGCTGGCGCCCACCACCCAGAGCCTGTGGACCTACGCCGACGCGCCGGCGAACCCGTTTGTCGAGGACACGACCCCGGTCGAACTCGGCCTGCGGTTCGTGCCGGCGGTTTCGGGACAGGTGACGGGCGTTCGCTTCTACAAGGGCGATCTCAACGTCGGCGTCCACACGGCGCGGCTCTGGACGGCGGCCGGCGTGTCGCTGGGCTCGGCCACCTTCGCCAACGAAACCCTGCGCGGCTGGCAGCAGGTGCTGTTCGCCACGCCCATCAACGTCACCGCGGGCGCGCCCTACGTTGTTTCCTACCACACGGACGCGTTCTACTCGGCTGATCCCGGATACTTCGGAACCGCCCGGGTGCGAGGAAACCTGACGGCGCCGGCGAGCACGCCCGCCGCTTTGAACGGCGTGTTCGCCTATGGCCCTGCGGGAACGTTCCCCGACGGCTCCTTCGACGGAACCAACTATTGGGTCGATCTGACCTTCGCAGCGGGGCCGCCCGCGCCTCCGATCGACGGCGAGACGCTGTTCCCGGACACGGCGACGCCCGCGGTCGTCACCGAGAGCGACGCGACGCCGGTCGAGCTCGGCGTGCGCTTCCGGGCGAGCGTCGCCGGCACGATCACCGGCGTCCGCTTCTATAAGGGGCCGAGCAACGTCGGCGCCCATGAGGGCCGGCTGTGGAGCGCGGCCGGCGCCCAACTGGCCATGGTCTCCTTCGCCGGGGAGACCGGCAGCGGCTGGCAGACGGCGTTTTTCGCCACCCCGGTCGCGATCACGGCCGGCGCGACCTACGTGGCGTCCTACCACACCGCCGGCTTCTACTCCGCCGACACCAACTACTTCGCGACGGCGCGCGTGAGCGGCTCCCTGACGGCTCCGGCCGACGCGGCGGGGGCGCCGAACGGCGTCTACCAGTACGGCCCGAGCGGGACCTTCCCGACCGAGACCTTCTCCAAGACGAACTATTGGGTCGACGTCGTGTTCAAGCCGACCACGGCGTGAGGGTTTGCGCGGGGCCTACCGCTTTGGAGGCCCCGCTTAGGCCGAAGGGGCGCGTGGCGACGGTCGCGCGCCCGCGCCTAGCCTTGCTCCGACCCGGGCAGGGAACGCGTCGGGCCTCATGAGAGCGGGACACGTCAACGCCATGGCCGTCGTCGATATCGCAATCCCTTGCCACCGCTACGGCCATTTCCTCAAAGACTGCGTCGAGAGCGTCCAGGCGCAGTCGCTGCGCGACGTCCGCATCCTGATCATCGACGACGCCTCGCCGGACGACTCCGCCGAGACCGCCCACGCGCTCGCGGCCGGCGATCCGCGCATCGAGGTAATCGTCCACGAGCGGAACCGGGGCGCGCTGGCGACCTACGACGAGGGCATCGCCTGGGCGACGTCCCCCTACCTGCTGCTTCTGTCAGCGGACGACTTCCTCGCCCCGGGCGCGCTGGCGCGGGCGGCGGCTCTGATGGACGCCCACCCCAAGGTGGCGCTGACCTACGGCAGGAGCGTCGACCTGCACGAGGGCGATCCCGAGCCGGCCTTCTCGGACCCGGACGCGCCGCCGGAATGGCGGGTGAGATCGGGCGAGGCGTTCATCCGGGAGCATTGCGAGCGGATCCGGAACCTGGTGCCGACGCCGTCCGCGATCGTCCGCACCGCCGTCCAGAAGAGAGTCGGCGGCTACGACCGTTCGCTGCCGCACGCCGGCGACATGGAGATGTGGATGCGACTCGCCGCCTATGGCGACGTCGCCGACACGCCGTTGACGCAGGCGGTCTACCGGCTGCACGGCTCCAACATGTCGCGCGCCTATTACGCGCGGATTCTCGTCGACTACGAACAGCGCGCGCTCGCCTTCGACACGCTGTTCAAGCATCACGGGCCTCGCGTCCCCAACGCGCGGCGGCATCATGCGCTGGCGCGCCGTCGTCTCGCGGAGGCGGCCTATTGGACGGGCGTCGCCCGCTGCTGCCGGGGCGACATGGCGATCGGCCGCGACGTGCTCGGCTTTGGCCTCGCGCTCCGGCCGCGGATGCGCCTGCTTCCGCCCGTCGGCCAGTTGTTCCGCCACGAGCGGCCAGACCGGACAATCGCGAGCGTCCTCAGCGACGGCCTGCGTCGGCTGGCGCTCCGCGCGGGCCTCGTTCCCCAGCCGTCCGCGAAGGGGCCGTGACCCGCCATGACGCCGGCGGTCAACTTCGTCGTCGACAGATCCTCGGCGCAGATGGCGCGGTTGCGGGCCGTCAGCTCCATGGACGACTGCTTCGAGCGCGCGCCGGACCTCGCCGCCGGCATGTCGGCGCACGGCGATCTCTGCTGGTGCCTGCAGACCTACTTGATCCTGGCGGAGCAAGGCCGGCTCAACGTGCGGTGCTCCAACACGTTGCACCGCGACGCGATCAACATCGTGCATTCGGCGCATCTCGCCCGCATCGGCGGCTCGGCCGACGCCTTCGTCGTCTGCGCGCGCGCGGATTTCCCGGGCCGGCGCTGGGCGCACCATCATCTCGTGCAGAACCGACTGCAGGCGGGCGCCGGCGCGACCTACCTTCCGCTTTGGCCCCAACCACGGCTGAGGAAACGCAATCCCGAGCGCCGCGGCGTCGAACGCGTGGCCTACGTCGGCCAGACCTTCAACGGCAACCTCGCCCTGAGCGAAAGCCAATGGCGGCGGGCCTTCAAGGGCGTCGGGGTCGACTTCGTGGTTCCCGACCCAAGCGCCTGGAACGACGTGAGCGAACTCGACGTGCTGATCGGCGTTCGTAGCTTCGATCGCCGGACCTACCCCGGCAAACCTCCCAGCAAGCTCATCAACGCCTGGCTCGCGGAGGCGCCCTTCGTCGGGGGCTATGATTCCGCCTATGCGCAGGTCGGAACGCCGGGCGTGGACTACATTCGCGTCGAGACGCTGGAGGACGCCGTGGCCGCGGTCGATCGCCTGAAGCGAGGGCCGCAGGACTACCGCCGCTTCGTGGCCAACGGCGTCGCCCGGGGGCGCGATTTCACCCAAGAGCGCGTCTCCGCCCTGTGGGTCGAGGCTCTCAGCGGCGAAATCGCCGAGCGCTACGACCGGTGGCTGCGGCGGGAGGAGTTCGAGCGCGCCCGGTTCCACGTGCTGCGCGGCATCGGACGCGTCGAGGTCCGGTCCCGCGCGGCGGCGCGCCGGATTCGCTACGCGCTCGGAGCCTGACCGGGGGCAATGGACTCCGGGGGCGGAACGCCGTCTCGCGGCGTCCTCCTCAGCTTCGGCCAGCTCTATTCCGCCGGACCACATCGCTGCGCCCCACGCATTCCGCTTCGACAGCGGTTTCACCATGTCCAAAAGGCTGAGAACGCCGATGGACGACCCCCGGTGGTACGAGCCTCCGCGAAAAAGCAGGCGCCGCATCTACGCCGTTCGGCGATGGACGCCGGCCGCGCACGCCGAAGAGCCGAGGCGCGCGGGGAGGCCGCGTCGCTAGCGTGATCCGCGACGTCGGTCGCCTCGCCAGGAGGTCCGCCGGCGCGGGCATAAGACCCGGCGGAGCACCCATGACATCGTCAACCGTCCTCGTCACCGGCGGCGCCGGCTACATCGGCAGCCACATGATCCTCGCGTTGCGCGACGCCGGACGCCCGGTCGTCGTGCTGGACGACCTCTCGACCGGCCTCGCCGCGGCCGTGCCCGCGGGCGTGCCTTTGGTGCGTGGTTGCGTCGGCGACGCCGACCTGGTGACGTCGATCGCCCGGACCTACCGCGTGGGCGCCATCGTGCACTTCGCGGGTTCGATCGTGGTGCCAGACTCGGTCGCCGACCCGATGGCCTATTACCTGAACAACACCGTCCGCTCCCGGGAGCTGATCGGCGCCGCGGTTGCGGTGGGCGTGCGGAGCTTCGTGTTCTCCTCGACCGCCGCGGTCTATGGCGAAGCCTCCTCGGAGCCGCTTGGAGAGGACTCGCCGCTGGACCCGGTCTCGCCCTACGGCGCCTCGAAGCTGATGACGGAGCGCATGCTCGCGGACGCGGGCCTGGCCTACGACCTGCGTTACGCCGCGCTGCGTTACTTCAACGTCGCCGGCGCCGATCCTCTCGGGCGCGCGGGCCAGTCCGGGGGCCGGGCGACCCATCTGATCAAGCTCGCCGCGCAGGCCGCCGTCGGCCTTCGTTCGGGGCTCGACTGCTTCGGCGACGACTATCCCACCCGGGACGGGACCTGCGTGCGCGACTACGTCCACGTCTCGGACCTCGTTCAGGCGCACATGCTCGCGCTCGATCATCTCGAAGGCGGCGGACCGAACCTCGTCGCGAACTGCGGCTACGGGCGTGGCGCGTCGGTGCGCGAGGTGATCGGCGCGATGAAGCGCGCGTCCGGCGTTGATTTCCCGGTGCGGCCCGCGGCGCGGCGCGCGGGCGATCCCGCGGCGCTGGTCGCCGACCCCACGCGGATCCGCGAGACCCTCGGCTGGGTCGCCCGGCACGACGATCTCGACGGCATCGTGGCGAGCGCGCTCGCGTGGGAGCGCCGTCTGGCGGAGGCGCGACGGCCGGCGTTCGCGGCCGCGATGGGGCATGCCTAGCCGCTCGCTCGCGAGGCTCTGCGGCGCGGGCCTCGTCGCCGGTCTGGCCTTCGCCGTGGTGGTCGCAGCCTTGCAGGTCGTCGGGGAGGGCGCGGGGCAGGCCGCCGCCGTCGCTCCTCGCGCCCCTCCGCTGGTTCCGCCGGGCGCGGACCCCTACGATCCGCCGTTCGCGCTCGAGGGCGGGAACGGCCCCGCGATCGGCGACGGCCTGCGGACGGCGGGTCCAGGCGAGACCCTTACGCTCGCGGGATCGGACTTCGCCGCCGGCACGGTTTTCGAGGTCTTCAGTCAGGCGAAGGGCCGGCCGGGCGCGGTCGTCCGCGTCGCGCCGGACTATGTGGGGCCGGCCGCGGCGACGCTCGCGTTGCCGTCTTCGCTGCCCGCGGGCGCGATGCATCTGCTGCGCGCGCGGTCCGCGAAGGGCTACGGGCCGGCCTTCGCGGTCAACCGCACCGAAACTTGGTGGCTCGGTCCCGACGCCGCGGCGCCCGGCGAGCGGTTCGCCGTGTTCGGCCGCAATCTCTCCGATCCCGACGGCTCGCGCGCGGCGATCTACCTGAAGACCTCGGCGAACGAGGGGCGGTTCTTGCCCGTCGTGACCGCCAATCCCTACCGGGTCGAGGTGCGGACGCCGGCGCTTCAGCCGGGCGCCTACGAGGTCTGGGCGCACAACGGCGGCGGCGGTCGGCTGGGCTGGAGCGGCCCGCTGACGCTCAAGATCCGCGCCGCGCCGGTTTGGGCGAAGCACGCGCGGACCGTCGTCGACGTCGCCGACTTCGGAGCGCGCGGCGACGGCGCCAGCGACGACGGCGCCGCGATCGAGGCGGCGCTCGCCGCTGCGGAGCGGGCGGCCCCGAGCACCTTGCGGTTCGGGCGCGGCGTCTACCTCTCGCGGCGCAGCTTCCGCGCGCCGTCCGGCGTACGCTGGCTCGGCGCGGGACGAAACGCGACCGCGCTCAGCCTGGCGGCGCCCTTGGAGGCCCAAGGTTTCCTCTATGCGGGCGGCGACGTTCGCGACGTCGCGATCGAGCGCCTCACCATTGACGCCGACCGCCGGGTCTCGGCGCAGGATCGCGCGCTGATTGCGCTTGGCGGCGCGCGGATCCGTATCGCCGACTCGCGTCTCAACGCCTGGGGCGGCGAGACGCTGAGGATCTCCGCCCGCGGGCTGGAGATCGAGCGCAATGAGATCACCGGCGCGGGTAGCTTCCTCGGCGTGAGCGAGCAGGTCTTCGTGACCGACAACGTCTTCCGCATGACCAGCGACGCCGAGGCCGCGGTCACGAGTTGGGGCGGGCGGGGGCTCGCGCTCGTCGGCAACCTGCTCATCAACGCCGATCCCTCGCGGGCCGACGGGTCGGGCATCGGCCGCCTGTTCGTGGCCCAGGGGCACTTCGGCAGCGTCCGCGACGCCTACTTCAGCGGCAACGAGACCCGAAACGCCGCGCCGCGGGACTGCGCGGCGGTCGACTGCAACAAGGGCGAACAGATCATCTTCGAGTTCGGCGGCGTCGCCCTTCTGGGCCGCGCCTCGGCGCTGTCGCCGACCACCGTAACGATCCCCCGGCTCTCCCCCGCGCCCGGGGCGACGCGCGGCGACGTGGTGATCGCGGCCGGCCGCGGGGCGGGCCAGCGGCGGCGGGTCGTGTCGATCAAGGGCGACGTGGTGACCTTCGACCGTCCCTGGACGGTGCAGCCCGATCGGACGAGCAGCCAGTTCTATGTGACGCCCGTCGCCGAGCGCGCGGTGGTCTACCGCAACCGGTTCCAGGGCCGGAAGACCTACGCGGCGCACGACTCGAATTCGACCGCCGTGCTCGTCTGGGGCCTGTGCTTCGACATGGTCGTCGCCGACAACGACATCTCCCGCATGCGGCACGGCGTGATGGCCGCCGCGACCTCCGGGACGCCTCAGGACAGCGTGTCAGCGCCGTTCTTCACGCTCGTCGAAGGCAACCGCATCCGCGCGGTCAACAACGGGATCTACACCGGCTTGACCTTCGGCTACGACACCCACCCCGCCGTGCTCGGCGGCGTCGGAAACGTGTTCCGCCGGAACGATATCCGCGACGTCGCCCATATCGGTCTCGCCATGGACCTGTGGGATAGCCGCGGCGGCGACGTGATCGCCCCGGTGTTCGAGCGCAACCGCGTCGTCGGCGCGCCCTACGGCATGGTGACTGGCCTCAAGCTGATCTGGGCCGGGCGGCTGTTTCGCAGCGCCCCTCCGGGGAGAGGGCGGCTGCTCGGCGCCGTCCTGCGTGGCAACGTCTTCGTGCGCGGGCTGTTGCTGAGCCCTGGATCGATCGGCTTCTGGGCCGGCCGCGGCGTGCTTTGGAGCACCCATGGCGACCGCTGGAGCGGCTTCCGAACCGGCAACGGCCCGGCGCCGTAGACAGCCGCCGTCGCCGGAGGCGCAAGGGCCTCCCCGAACGGCGTAGGCGACCGGCCCAAACCCGAAGGACCCTCCTCCGAACGAGCGAGGCCCCGCCTCCGCTTCATCCGCACGGCCCGGTTGGCGCGTCGGGGCGTGCGCTGTCCCCTGATGACCGCCGCGTGGGTCGCGGTTGGGGACCGCGCATGAAAGTCATCATTCTCAATCGCTTCTTCGCCCCGGACCAGTCCGCGACCAGCCGGATGGCCGCCAGTCTCGCCTTCGGCCTCGCGGCCGAAGGGTTCGAGGTGGAGGCGATCGCGAGCGACGCCTGGCACGACGACGGGACGCGGCGGTTGCCCGCGAGAGAGACGATCGAGGGCGTGCGCGTGTTCCGGGTCGGCGGGGCGCGGTTCGGGCGCGCGACGCTTGTCGGCCGGGCGCTGGACTACGCGAGCTTCCACATCGCCGCCGCCGCCCGGCTCGCCGCGCGGGCGCGGCGGGGCGACGTCTGCGTGGTCTGCACCGATCCGCCGCTGATGTCAGTCTCGGCCTGGCCGGCGATCGTCGCGAAGCGGGCCGTGCTGGTGAACTGGTCGAACGACCTGTTCCCCGAGGCGGCGTTCGACGCCGGCGTGCTGACGCCGACCGGCTTGACCGGGCGCCTCGCCCTCGCCCTCAGGAACCTTACGGTCCGCCGCGCGCAGGTGACGGTGGCGCCGATCGAGCGGATGGCGGCGCGGCTCCGCGCCCAGGGCGGCGGCGGGGCCAGGGTCGCCGTCGTCCCCCACTGGTCGGACGGCCAGGCGATCGCGCCGCTGCCGCGCGAGGCCTCGCGGCTCCGCGAGGAGTGGGGGCTCTCCGGAAAATTCGTGGTCGGCTACTCCGGCAATCTCGGCCGCGCCCACGATTTCACGACCGTGCTCGACGCCGCGTCCCGGCTCCGCCATCGCGACGACGTCGCCTTCCTCTTTGTCGGCGGCGGGCACCAAAGGGCGTGGGTCGAGGAGGAGGCCCGCCGTCGGAACCTCGACGCCGTGACGTTCCGGCCGCTCCAGCCGCTGGATCGGCTGTCGGAGTCGCTCGCGGCGGCCGACGCCCATCTCGTCACCCTGCTGCCCGAGTTCGAGCTTTCGGTCGTTCCGAGCAAATTCTATGGAATCGCCGCCGCGGGGCGGCCGACGCTGTTCGTGGGCGACGTCGACGGCGAAGTGGCGGGCCTGCTTCGACGCCACCGCTGCGGCGTCTCGGTCCCGGTCGGGGCTTCGGAGGCTCTCGCCGCCCACATCGAGCGCCTCGCCGACACCCCGCAGCTTGCGGCCCGTCTCGGCGTCGCGGCCCGCCGCATGTTCGACGAGCGCTTCTCGCGACGCCGGGGGCTCGCGGCCTGGCGGACGGTCATCGAATCCTGCGCCGTCCGGCCGGCGTCGGGCGCGCCCAGCGTCTTCGGCGTCGATCCGGCGAGGACCGCGCGATGAGCGAGCCCGCGATGAGGCTGATCGTCAGCCAGCTCGGCGCGCGGATGCATTACGCCGTGCCACGCATGCTGCACGCGCAGAGCCGGCTGCAGCGCTTCTACACCGACATCTGCGCTACCAAAGGCTGGCCGAAGCTGCTGCGCGCGGTCCCCGGCGGCGTGATGCCGACGGCGCTGCGGCGGCTCACGGGCCGGGTGCCCTTCGCGGTGCCGGAATCCGCGGTGGTCACCTTCCCGAGCGTCGGCGTCGGCTTCGGCATGCGCCGCGCGCGGGCGAAGACGCCGACCGAGCAGACCGAGGCGCATCTCTGGGCGGGCCGCGAGCTGTCGCGGCGCCTCGTGAGCCACGTCCAGAGCCACGGCGTGGGGACGGCGGGCGGCGTGTACGGCTTCAGCGGCGAATGCCTCGAGGCCCTCGTCGCGATGCGGGCGCGCGGTCTGAAGACCATCGTCGAGCAGATCGTCGCCCCGAAGCTGATCCTGGATCGTCTCGTGCTCGAGGAGGAAGAGCGGTTCCCGGGATGGAGCGCCGTCTCGGCTTTCGATGGCCTGTCCGCGGACTACGCCGCGCGCGAGCAGGCGGAGTGGGCCGCGGCGGATCTGGTCGTCTGCGGCTCCGGCTTCGTGCGCGACGGCGTGATCGCGAGCGGGGTCGATCCGGGACGTTGCGTGGTGGTGCCCTACGGCGTTGACAGGCACGAGGGGGGAGAGCCGCGCCGCAGGGCGCCCGGACCGCTGCGCGTGCTGACCGTGGGCGGGGTCGGCCTCCGGAAAGGGACTCCTTACGTGCTTGAGGCGGCCCGACGGCTCGGCGCCAGGGCGGAGTTCCGGATGGTGGGCGCCTGCGACGTCGTGGGTCCAGCGCGGGTCGCGCTGGCCGACGCTGTCACGCTGACGGGCGCCGTGCCGCGGACCGAGATCGCCGCGCACTACGCCTGGGCGGACGTCTTCCTGTTGCCCTCGATCTGCGAGGGCTCGGCGACCGTCGTCTACGAGGCGCTCGCGGCGGGCCTGCCGGTCGTCACCACGCCGAACGCGGGCAGCGTCGTGCGCGATGGCGTGGACGGCTACGTGGTCCCGATCCGCGACGTGGACGCCATCGAAGCCGCGCTGGCGGCCTTCGCCGCCGACGCGGAGCTCTACGAGCGGTGCTCGCTGAACGCGCGCGGCCGGGCCCGGCAGTTCGATCTTCCGGCCTATGGCCGACGCCTTGCGGAGGCGATCGACGGCGCGCCTGCCGCCGCGCTCTCCGTTCCGCTCGCCGCGGCGGTGTAGGCGCCATGAACCTCCACATCGACCTCTCGACGCTAACCGACCCGATCGAAGCGGTCGCGCGGCCCATTCGGGTCGGCATGCTCGTGGGCGCGGTCGGAAACGGCGGCGGCGGCGTGCCGGCGAGCCTGCGCGCGCTCTGCGCCGCGCTGCACCGCTCGCCGGACGTGTCGGTCGAGGTGTTCGCCGCCGACCGATCGGCGGCGGTCGTGGATTTCGAGGCTTGGAAGCCTGCGCGGCTGCGCCTGTTCGAGGTGGTCGGACCGACTTCGTTCGGCTTCGGGCCCGGTCTCGGACCAGCGCTCATCGCGGCCGACCTCGACGTGCTGCACGTGCACGGTCTGTGGATGTACGGTTCCGTCGCCGCGAGCCGGTGGGCGTCCAAGACCGGGCGTCCCTATGTGGTCAGCCCTCACGGCATGCTCGACCCCTGGGCCCTCGGCAACAGCCGGTGGAAAAAGGCGGCGGCGCTGTTCGCCTACGAGGCCCGGCACCTGCGCGGGGCGGCTTGGCTGCATGCGCTCTGCGCGTCCGAACGGGAGGCGATCCGCGCCTTCGGCCTGCGCAACCTGGTGTGCACCGTGGCCAACGGCGCGCATGCGCCGGCGGTCGAGAGCTACGCGTCGCGCCGGGCTGCGGCGCGCGCCTCCGGGCGGCGGACGTTGCTCTACCTTGGCCGGCTCACGCCGAAGAAGGGGCTCGCGATCCTGCTCGCCGCCTGGGCCGCCGCGAAACACGCGGCGGACGCGAGTTCATGGGATCTCGTCGTGGCGGGCTCCGGGACGCCGGCCTACGAAGCGGGGCTGGTCGACCTCGTGAGCGCTCTTGGGATCGGAGCGTCCGTGCGTTTCGTCGGGCATCTCGACGGCGAGGCGAAGGTCGCAGCCTTCGCGAGGGCGGACGCCTTCGTGCTGCCGTCCGTCAGCGAGGGGCAGCCGCTCGCGGTGCTTGAGGCCTGGGGCTACGGCCTTCCCGCCCTGATCACGAGCCAATGCAATCTGCCCGAAGGTTTCATGGCGGGCGCCGCTATGCCGATCGACTGCGCGGTCGACGACCTCGCCGCAGGATTGCGCGCGCTGTTCGCGCTCTCGGATGAGGCGCGCGACGCCATGGGCGTGCGGGGCCGCAAGCTGGTGGAGACGACGTTCTGCTGGGGCCGAAGCGCGCGCGACCTCGAGCGGATCTATCGGCAGGCGATCGCCCGGACCGCCCTGCGCCGACGTCTCAAGAGGCGATCCGACTGAAACGAGCCGCCCGCAGACGGCCGGCGCGGCGCAAGAAGGAAGAGGCCATGAAGCTGCCGATTCTCACCCCCGTGGACCGGGTGGACTTCATCGAGCGCTATGCGCGCGGCAAACACGTGCTCCACGTGGGCTGCGCGGACATGCCGTTCACGCAGGACCGGCTGGCGCGCGGGGAGCTGCTGCACCCGCGCCTGCACGCCTGTGCCCGCGAACTGGCGGGCGTCGACCTTTCGGAAGAGGGGATCGCGATGCTGCGCGCCGCGGGCTACGACAACCTCTACGTCGCCGACTGCGAGAAGCCGCTGTCCGCCTCGACGCCCGACCAGTACGAGGTGGTGGTCGCCGGCGAGACGCTCGAGCACGTGGCCAACGCCGGCGACTTCCTGTCGTCGCTGCGCAGCGTCTGCCGGCCGGACGGGCGTATCCTCATCACCACCCCCAACCACGCCTCGATCAAGCTCACCGCCCGACTGTTCGGCCGGAACGAGATCGTGCACCCCGAGCACGTCGCCTATTATTCGGTCTCCACGCTCAGCCGGCTGCTGTCGATGGTCGGCCTCGAGCCGATGGACTGGAGGGTGTACTGGGCGGAGAAGTCGCCGCAGTCGCGCGTGGCGAACGCCGCCCTTCGTCGGATCTCCCGTCTCCAGTACTTCGCGGACGGGTTGTGCGTCGCGTGCCGTCCCGCAGCCTGACGCGCTGAGTCCGTCGATATACTTCAAATATCCAAGTGGTTGCTTCGAAGCGCTTGCCGTCCGTTGGAGACGAGCAGCAGAGGGATCGGCCCTCCGCGGCTTTTTATGTCTTTCGGCGGACGGAAACGGCGGGTCGTCCCGCGGCGTGACGGTCTATGCCATTCGGGTGATGGAGCAATACTGCGTTCGAAAAATTGCTTAGATAACCGGCGGTGGTGCGGCGTCTGTGCGCTGCAATTATGACGGGTTTTTATTAACCCAGATTAATAGTAAGCGATTCACATTCGCTAATATCTAAGCTCTGAGCAATTCGACGAATACTGGACGGTAGATTTTGAAGCGGACCTGTCGATCTCAGGTTAGGAGATATGATCTGCATCTGGAGATTTGTAGTTTAGAATAATAATCAAGTTTTGCGACTCATAAGCCGCATAATCAAATAGTCAGAACATGGGGGAAGCTGTTATGACGTTTGACGGATACGTAATGGGCGATGCGATTGTCAGTGACGCGAGCATCGCTAATCGGTGGGACAGCATCGTTGTCATAGAGCTTCGCAACATCGTGCTCGAGTGCGTTGCGAGCTGCCTGCAGGCGCGGTGGCCGAGCGGCCGCATCGCGGCCTTCGCCAGCGTGATCGACTGGATGGCGTCGATCTCAGACGACGACGACGGCGACGTCCTGATCATGCTGGGCATCGGCGGACGCCGGGCCTCCGACGACATTGTGATGAACGCGATGGCGCAGCTGCGCGAGGCGGCTCCCAGTTGCCGGATCGTCCTGATGGGCGACGAAGAGGACGCGCCCCAGATTCTGGAGGCGCTGGACCTTGGAGCGTGCGGCTACGTGCCGACCAGCGTGAGCCTCAGCGTCGCGGTCGAAGCGATGAAGCTCGTCGCGGTCGGCGGAACCTACATCCCCGCGAGCAGCCTCACCTCCTCGCGCAAGGTGATCTGCGAGGGGGCGCAGACGAACCCGCTCGCCATGGCGGGACGCTTCACGGCGCGGCAGGCCGCGGTGGTGGACGCGCTCCGGCAGGGCAAGGCGAACAAGATCATCGCCTACGAGCTGAACATGCGGGAGAGCACGGTGAAGGTCCACGTCCGCAACATCATGCGGAAGCTGAAGGCCAAGAACCGGACCGAGGTCGCCTTCATGACCAGCGCTCAGCACCCATCGGCCACGCCCTGCTGACCGCAGAACGACCGGGAGGGGGAGTAGGTCATGATCGTCGCGGAACAGGCTGCGAGCGAACCCCGCTCGTCGCTGCCCGACGTGGCGCGCCGACGGCGCGTCGCGCTCCTTCTCCCGGTCGTCCTCGGCCTCGCCTGCGCGGTCGGGGCCTACGCCACGCTGCCAGCGCGATACGTCGCGGAAGCGGTGGTGGCGCTCGACGCCCGCAAGGTCCAGGTCCTGACCGTCGATGCGGTGGTGTCGCGCCTGCCTCAGGAAAATGCGGTGCTCCGCACCGAGCTCGACCTGATCGCCTCGCGGTCGATGGCGACCGAGGTGGCGAAGCGTCTTAATCTCAAGTCGGTCCCGGTCTCGCCGTCCGCGCCGAACTGGTGGGACCGGCTGTTCGGCGGCGCGCCGGAGCCCTTCGCGACGGAGCCGGCGTCCGACCCGGCCGTCGACCGGCTGATGCAGGGACTCCGCGTCAACAACGACAGCCGGTCCTTCACGATCTTCATTTCGATGCAGTCGCCCGACCCGGCTTTCGCGGCCCGGGCGGCGAACGCCTACGCCGACGCCTATCTCGAGCACCAGATCGCGGTGCAGACGGCGGCGACGCGGCGGGCGAGCGCCTGGCTCGGCGAAAAGCTCGACGATCTGCGCGAGCGCCTGAGGGAGTCCGAGACCGCGGCGCAGGCCTTCCGACGGACCAAACGGCTCGAAGAGACCAACGGCCTCACCGTGGACGGGCAAAAGCTGGCGGCGCTGAGCGCGGAGCTCGCCGCGGCCCGTTCGCAGCGGGCCGGCGCCGAAGCGCGGCTCGAGGCGGTCCGCCTTGTCGTGCGCGACAGCCCGGACGCTATCGCGTTCAGCGAGGCGCTGGGCTCCGCCACGGTGCAGTCCCTCAGGACCCGGGAGACCGAGCTCGTCCGGCAGGTGGCGGACATCGAACAGAGCGGCGCGCTGAAGAGCGGGGAGCTTCCGGCGCGCCGCAGGCAGCTCGTGTCCGTGCGCGCCGAGATCGACGCCGAGATCGGGCGCGTGGTGGCGAGCCTCGCGAACGAGGTCGAGGTCGCGCGCGGCAAGGAGCGCGCGCTGGCGAGCGAGGTGGCCGCGCTCGAGCGCGTGGCGGGCGAGATCGGGCAGAACCGCGTCGTCTTGGGCCAGCTGGAACGCGAAGCCGCCGCCAACCGCTCGATCTACGAGAGCTTCCTCAACCGCTACAAGCAGACCATCGAGCAGGAGGGCCTGGCGACCTCCGACGCCAGCCTGCTGTCGCGCGCGCAGCCGCCGCAGGTCCCCACCACTCCGAAGCTGCTGCCGCTGCTGGCGCTCGGCCTCGTGACCGGCTGCGCGGCCGGCGTCGGCTGCGCGCTGCTGCGGGAGCGGCTCGACGGCGCGGTGCGCTCGACGGAGGAGCTCGAACGCTTGGTCGGCGCGCCGCTGCTCGGGGCGTTGCCCCGGCGCGGGGCCGGCGGCCGGCCCCGCGCCGCGGCGATCGCGCGGATCGGCGCGGCGCTGGGGCTCGATCAGCCGCAGGCCAACCGCAAGGTGGTGCTCGCGACGTCGTCCGACGACGACGCTGACGAGCGGACGGCATTCTGCGTCGCGCTCGCCCGCAGCCTCGCCGGCGAGGGCCTGTCGGTGGCTGTTGTCGACGCGGAGCCCGGCGGCCAGGCCGTCGAGCGCGCGTTCGCCATCCGCGAGGGGTCGAGCGAACCGCCGGTCCATGGGCCGGCGCAGGACGTCTCAGGCGTCCGGCTGTCCGCGGACGCGCGCAGCGCGGCGCGTTTCGGGGCGTTGGACGAGGTCCGCGTCCGCGGACAGGCTTCGGCGCTCGACCTTGCGGGCCGCATCCGCGTTCTGCGAGAGCGGTTCGACGTGGTTCTCATCGACGCGCCTTCGCTGGCTCAGGCGCGCGCGGCGCTGCAGGTCGGCGCCCTCGCCGACGCCGTCATCCTGGTCGAGACGGTGGGCGTGAGCTCCCGCGAGGCGCTGTCCGACGCCGTTCGCCTGTTCGCGCTCCGCGGCGTCCGCATTGCCGGCTGCGTCGCGCTTGGCGCAAAGGCGGGGGCCGCGGCGCGCCAAGCGCCGGTCGTCGCCCCGCCGCGGCCCGCCGCGGCGCCGGAGAGCGTGGACTTCGGCTCGGCGGCGTCTGCGGCGCCGCGCATGCTCAAGACCACAGGAGCTTGATCATGGGCATCCGTCGTATGGCCTCAAGAGGCTCGCTGGCCCTGACCGCCGCGGTCGCGACGATCGCGCTTTTTCAGCCGGCCGAAGTCGGCGCCGCTGATCGACCCGCAGAGTACCGGCTCGGCGCCGGCGATCTGCTGCAGATCACCGTGGTGGGCGAGACTGAGCTGACGGGGAAGTTCAGGGTGGGGCCGGACGGCGCGATCAGCTACCCGCTGGTCGGCAGCCTCGCCGCCGCCGATCGCAGCGTCGCCGATCTCGCGCAGGACCTCGGCGCCCGTCTAGCCGAACGTGCGCCGACCCGCAGCCCGCCGCTGGTCGAGGTCGCCGAATACGCGCCGGTGTTCGCCTCAGGCGAGCTCGAGCGGCCGGGGCAATATGCGTTTCGCCCGGGGATGGTGGCGCTCGAACTGGTGGCGGTCGCCGGCGGTCTGCGGAGGCCGCGGCTCGCGACGGATTCGCTGATGCTGCAGGTGATCGCGGCGGAGCAGGAGGTCGCCGACCAGCGGCTCGCCCGCGTCGCCGCGCGGGTCCACCGCGCCCGGATCGCGGCGGAGATCGCCCGGGCGCCGTTCGCCCCGGACGGCGCGGCGCTCGGCGATTCCTTCGTGCCGGCGGCCGACACGACGGCGATCATCGACAACGAGAAGGCGCTGTTCGAGGTGCGGAAGACCGTGCTGGCCGGCCAACAGGCGGCGCTTCGCAGCCAGGGCGTGAACTACGATCAGGAGATCGCCGCGCTGAGGCGCAGCATCGCGCTCCACGAAGACGAGATCGACCTGCTCCAGCAGGAGGTGAACACCGCCCAGGGGCTCGTGGAGAAGGGGCTCGCGCCGCTGCCGCGGTTGCTCGCGTCCAAGCGGCAGCTGTCGGCCACCCGGCGGGACGCGCTCGACCTCGATTCCTATCTGGCCCGCGCCCGACAGAACAAGCTGCAGATCGAGCAGAAGATCCAGGAGTTGAGCGATCAGCAGGCGAAGGACAACGCCGGCGCGCTGCTCGACCTCGACCTTAATCTCGCGCGCATCGAGCGGAAGCTTCGCGCCGCGACGGCGGCGCTCACCGAGACCGGCGGACGTCTCGCCTCCGGCCCGGCGCAGATCCCGACGCCGTCCTTCCGCATCGCCCGCGTCGTCGGCGACGCCTATGTCGACCTGCCGGCCAACGAGTTCACGCGTCTCGAGCCTCGCGACATCCTGCGCGTCGACCGTCTGGAGCCTACGCCAGCGCCTGCGCGCGAGAGTCGTGCGACATCTGCCGGCGCCATAGCGGGTAGATAGCGGCGATCCCATCCGCCAGGGTGACGCGCGGTCGCCAGCCGAGCGCGCGGATGCGGTCGGCCGCGAGCAGCTTTCGGGGCGCGCCGTCGGGCTTCGCGCGGTCGAAGACGAATTCGCCGCAGTAGCCCACGACGTCGGCGATCGTCTCCGCCAGCTGGCGGATGCTGACCTCCTCGCCGGAGCCGATGTTGATGTGCACGGCCTCGTCATACCGCCGGAGCACGAGGACGCAGGCCTCGGCGAGATCGTCGACGTGCAGGAACTCCCGCAATGGCGCGCCCGATCCCCAGATCGTGACGGCCGCGTCGCCGGCCTCCTTCGCGGCGTGGATCCGCCGCATGAGCGCCGGCAGCACGTGCGAGCTCGCAGGATCGAAGTTGTCGCCGGGTCCGTAGAGGTTCGTCGGCATCGCGGTGACGAAGCGCCGGCCATGCTCGACGTTGAGGCTGCGGGCGAGCATGAGCGCGGCGATCTTGGCGATCGCGTAGGCCTCGTTGGTGGGCTCGAGCGGACCGGTGAGCAACTGGTCCTCGCGCACCGGCTGCTCGGCCAACCGCGGGTAAATGCAGCTCGACCCCAGGAACAGCAGCTTCTCGACGTCGGCCGCGGCCGACGCGGCGATCAGGTTCGCGCCGATCATGAGGTTGTCGTAGAGAAACTCGTAGGGCTCGCGGGCGTTCGCGGCGATCCCGCCGACGCGTGCCGCGGCGACGATGACGCCGTCGGGCCGGCAGCGGGCCATCCAGCGTTCCACGTCCGTCTGACGTCGAAGGTCCAGCTCGGCGCGGTCGACCGTCAGCAGCTCGCAGTCTTCACGGGCGAGCCGGCGCATCAGCGCCGAGCCGACCATGCCGCGATGGCCGGCGACGAAGATCCGTTTGCCCGGGAGTTCGAACGAGCGGGGCGGGGAGGACAGCGCGTCAGCCATAGCGGTCGTTTCGCCTCGCTTCGGTCAGGACCGCCTCGAGGTCGGAGCTGACCATCTCGCCGACGAGGGAGGAAAAGTTCGTCGTGGGCTTCCAGCCGAGCTTCAGTCGGGCCTTGGTCGGGTCGCCGAGCAGGATGTCCACTTCGGTCGGGCGGAAGTAGCGTGGGTCGATCGCGATCAGCCGCTCGCCCGTGCGGGCGTCGTGGCCCTGCTCCTCCAGCCCCGAGCCGCTCCACGCGATCTCGCGGTCGACGTAGCCGAACGCCGCCTCGACGAACTCCCGCACGGTGTGGGTCTCGCCGGTCGCGAGCACGTAGTCCTCGGGCTCGTCCTGCTGCAGGATCCGCCACATGCCCTCGACGTAGTCCCGCGCGTGGCCCCAGTCGCGCTTGGCGTCGAGGTTGCCGAGATAGACCATCGGCTGGAGGCCCTGCTCGATCGCCGCGACGGCCCGCGTGATCTTCCGGGTGACGAAGGTCTCGCCGCGGATCGGGCTCTCGTGATTGAACAGGATGCCGTTGGAGGCGTGGACGCCGTAGGCCTCGCGGTAATTCACCGTAATCCAGTAGGCGTAGAGCTTCGCCGCGGCGTAGGGGCTGCGCGGCGCAAACGGCGTCCTCTCGTCCTGCGGCACGCTGGCGGCCTGGCCGAACAGCTCGGAGGTGGAGGCCTGGTAGAACCGGCAGGACTTGGTCAGCCCCAGGATTCGCAGCGCTTCGAGCACGCGGAGCGTGCCGAGCCCGTCCACGTTCGCGGTGTACTCCGGCGTTTCGAAGCTGACCTGGACGTGGCTCTGCGCGGCCAGGTTGTAAATCTCGTCGGGCTGGACCTCCTGGACGATGCGGATGAGGTTCGTCGCGTCCGTCATGTCGCCGTGGTGCAGCGTGAAGCGGACGTCGTCCTCGTGCCGGTCCTGGTAGAGATGGTCGATCCGTCCGGTGTTGAAGGACGACGACCGGCGCTTCAGACCGTGGACGAGGTAGCCCTTGGCGAGCAGCAGCTCCGCGAGATAGGCGCCGTCCTGTCCGGTCGCGCCAAGGATCAAGGCCGTCTTTCGCGCCATGGATGAGGTCCCGTCCGTCGCCGCCGCACGCATGAGATCGCCTATCTTTCGAGGCGGTCCGCGACAGTGCCGGCAAGCCGGGAAGGGGCGAAAGCCGCCCATCCGAGACCTCGGGCGCGCCCGACATCCGCCGATTGCGCCCCGCGCCGCGGGCGCGGTTCGGCGAAGGCGCCCGAAAGCCTTTGGCAGGGTGCGAAAGAGGTAAGGTGGGGGCGAAAGGCCGGTCGGACGGAGAGAGCGGCCGGGCCAAAACGTGAGCGGCTTGGCCGGCGTGGACACGGGCGACGCGCCGGCCGGAGATTATCCCTGGCCACGCGAGAACGGAATGGCGACCCCGGGTGGATTCGAACCACCGACCATCAGCTTAGAAGGCTGGTGCTCTATCCGGCTGAGCTACGGGGCCGTGCGACGTTCTCGCGCTCGACGGCCTGTCCAGACCAAGCCATCGGCCGTCCGGCATTCATAGCGGCGTGGATGCCGTCGTCAACGACGGCGACGCGGGCGGGTTCCCGCGGCCCTCAGCCGACGCCGTCGTCGTTGGCGCTCGAGAGCTGGTCGACCGGGATCGACCGATCGTCGCCGCCGAAGCCGCCGTGCGTCTGGACGTAGTCCCGCAGCGCCGCGTTGATGCGGTCCTGCCAGCCGGCGCCGTCGTCCTGGAAATAGAGCAGCACGTCCTGGTCCAGCCGGAGCGTGACCTGTTCGCGGGCGCCGGGGATGGCGGCGGGTTTCGGCGCCGGCGGGGCCGTGGGCGTCTTCGGCTTGAACGCCGCCTCGGCGGCGTCGCGGGGGTCGGTCGGTCGGCGGGCCATGGCGGTCTCCTCGGAGGGCGGAATCGCGCCTTGAACGGCGCCTCTCCCTCCTATGTGGCCGTCTTCGGCGGCGATTGCGAGCGCTCAGCCTGCGCTGCAGGCCGCGCCGCCAAGGACGCAGAAGGTGGCGCAGTGCGGATGGTTGAGCGCGACGGGCCGGCTGGCCTCCGCGAGCGTCGCACCGAGCTCGAAGCGCTCGTCATAGGCGAGCAGGGTGCAGGCGAGCACGGCGGGGCGGTCCGCGCCCTTGCGCTTCACCACCATGCGGGAGGAGGCGCACATCAGGCTCCGCGGATCGACGCCCAGCAGGCCCCAGCAGGCGGTGGTGATCTCGGGGACGTCGGCGCCGGCGTCCATCTCCGGGAACAGCGTCAGGGCGACAGGGTCGGCGGCGTCGACGGGGACGTCGTGCGCGGCGAACAGCCGGGCGAAGCCCGCCCGCACCACGCCTTCCGCCTCGCCGGAGAACAGGCGTCCCGCGATGGAGAGCGCAAAGCCCTGATCGGCCAGCCATTTCAAGCCGTCGAGCGTCGGCTGGAAGCTGCGCGGCCCGCGCTCCAGCTCGTGCAGCGCCGGGTCGTAGTGGTCGAGCGAGACCCGCAGCGTCAGCCGCCCGCCGTAGCGCTCCTTAAGCGCCAGCAGGGGCGCTTTCAGCCGCTGCATCGGCCGCATGGCGTTTGTCAGCACCAGCGCCCGATGACCGCGGGCGAGGGCGTCCTCGACCATCGCCAGAAGGTCGGGATTCATGAACGGCTCGCCGCCGGTGAAGCCGATCTCTGCAAGTTCGGGATGGTCGTGCGCGGCCTCGTCGAGGAAGGCGCCGGCCTCAGCGGCCGTGATGTAGACAAGCCGGTCGTTGCGGGGCGTCGACTCGATGTAGCAGTTCGCGCAGGCGAGATTGCAGAGCGTGCCCGTGTTGATCCAGAGCGTGCGCAAGCTGGAAAGCCCGACCGTGGCGCGAGGCTCGCCGCGCGCGGTCAAAGCGCCGTTCTGAAACTTTTCGGGCGCGAGCCGAGCAACCGCGGCCGAGACCGGCCAGGCCGGCGCGTCGTCCCGGTCCCGGCGCCAGACGACGCCGCCGGGTTCGACCGGGCGGCCCGTGCGCTTGACCTCGGCCGGAGGCAGGGCGTCGCAGCTTGGCCAAAGGCCGGTTCCGAGCGCCGCGGCGTAGCCCTCGGGCAACCCGGCCGCGCGCATCTTCGTCGCCGCCGCCGCCCAGCCGTACTCCAGCCGCCGGTGCTCGACGACGACGCTCCGCGGTTCGGGGCCCGGGGTGAGCAGGCTGCACCAAACCTCCCGTCGGCCGTCGTTCGCCGGCATCCCGACAGCGCCGGGATTGTGCCAGAGGCGGCCGTCGATCACCTGGCTGAAGGGGAGGCCGGAGTGGCCCGCAACGATCCCGTCGACGCCGGACGCCGCGAGATCGAGGGCTTTCACCCGCGCCGGCGTCGAGGGGAAGACGAAGCGGGCGATGTGATCGAGCGACCCGTGGATCACCGCGAGGGTCAGGCCGCCGACCGCGACGTCCAGCCGGCGGGGCAGGGCGGCCATCCACGCACGGTCGTCCGGCCCGAGTTCGCGCGACGCATGCGCGAACCAGGCCGCGGAAAGCCGGTCGCAGGCGCTTCCCGGCGCAAAGCCGCAACCGCAGTCCTCCTCGCCGGCCGCGAGCTGCTCCTCGCAATTGCCCATCACGACATGGACGCCCGCACGACGCACGAGCTCCACGCAGGCCTTCGCGTCCGCGCCATAGGCCACGACGTCGCCGGTGCAGACCACGCGATGCGGCGGAACTCCCAGGCGCGTCGCTTCGGACAGCGCGGCGGCGGTCGCCTCGAGGTTCGAATAAGGGCCGCCGAACAGAAACAGCGGGCCGTCCGGCGTCGTATCGGGGGGGATCGTCATGTCCTGAGATACGAAAGCCATGGGAGGGATGCTACACGTGTCCGATCGATTTGGCCGCAACCCATGGGAGCCGCTTGTGCGCACCGCAGTTCGACGCCTCGCCGCCGCGGCGCTCCTCCTCGCCGCCAGCGCAGCTCCGGCCGGGGCGGAGACCCTGCGCTTCGCGGTCGGCCCGTTCCAACCGACGCCGGGAGACACGCGAAAGGCTTACGAGCCGTTCTTCGCCTATCTCGCGAAGACGCTTGGGGTGGATTACGAACTGGTCGTCACCACGGATTGGGCCGGCATCGCGACGGCGCTCGCGACCGGACAGGCCGACGTCGCCTGGATGGGTCCCTGGGGCTACGTGCTCGCGAACCGCGAAGGGGACGCGCAGGCGATCGCGACGGTGAAGTACGACGGCAAGCCGACCTATCACGCCATCGTCGTCGGCCGTCCGGACCTCCAGATCGCGAACTGGCCGGATGACGCGAAAGGCCTGAGCATCTCCTTCGCCGACGTCGGCTCCACCTCCGGCTGGCTGATCCCGACCTGGTGGTTCAAGACCAAGGGGATCGACCCCAAGACCTTCTTCAGATACCGCGACGGCGCCTCGCATCCGGCGAACGAGATCGCGGTCGCGAACGGACAGGTCGACCTCGCCACCGACTACGACCGCAACCTGCGCGCCATGCAGGAGCGCGGGCTGCTGAAGCCGGACCAGGTGAAGGTGGTCTGGACCTCGGAGCCGCTGCCGAATGACCCTCTCGTGGTTCGCAAGGGGTTTGACCCTGCGCGCGTCGAGACGCTGCGCCAGGCGGTGGTCGCGATCGACGAGGAAGAGGCGAAGGCGGTGATGCCGCCCCATTACACCGGCTGGGTTCCCGCCGCACACGCCGACTACAAGCTGATCGAAGACGCCGGCGTCGCCATCGGCAAGCTGAAGCCGCGGGCGCCTGAGTGAGCCGTGCCGTCTGACCTGAGGCGGTGGCTCGGCCGGCTGCTGGCGGCGACGCTCGCGATCGCGGCGCTCGCGCTGATGTGGCGGGTCGCCGAGGTCGATCTCGCCCGTCTGTGGCAGGGGCTGCCTCGGGTCGCCGCCTGGGGCGCCCGGGCCTGGCCGCCCAACTTCGAGGATGGCGCCACGCTTCTGCGCCGCGCCGGCGAGACGCTCGCCATGGCGACGCTGGGGACGGTTCTCGGCGCGCTCGTGGCGGCGCCGCTCTGCCTGCTCGCCGCCCGCACTACGGCGCCGGGCGCGCTGGTCTACGCGCCGGCCCGGGCGCTGCTGAACGTGCTGCGCGGGGTCGACAGTTTCGTCTTCGCCCTGCTGTTCGTGGCGGCTGTCGGTCTCGGGCCGTTTGCGGGTCTGCTGGGGATCGCGCTGCATTCCGCCGGCTCGATCGCGAAGCTCTGGTCGGAGACGATCGAGCAGGCGGCCCCCGGCCCGATCGAGGCCGCGACGCTCACCGGCGCCTCGCGTCTCAAGATCGCGCTGCACGCGCTCCTGCCGGACGTCGCGCCGGGGCTCGCCTCCACCGCGCTCTACATTCTCGAGTTCAACGTTCGCGCCTCGACCGTGCTCGGCGTCGTCGGCGCCGGCGGCTTGGGGCAGGAGTTGAAGAACGCCGTGGACCTGCTCGACTCGCCGCGCGTATTTGCGATCATCTTGGTCATCCTTGTCATGGTGACCGCGATCGACGCCTTCAGCGCCGTCGCGCGCCGGAGGCTGGCGTGAACGGCGGCGTCGTCGTGCGGGGGCTCTCGAAGGCCTACGACGGCCGCGCGGCGCTTCGGAACGCCTCGCTCACCGCGCCGCGCGGGAGCTTCGTCGCGCTTCTCGGGCCGAGCGGCGCCGGCAAGACCACGCTGCTGCGTTGCCTCGCGCGGTTGGCGGCGCCCGACGCCGGCGAAGCCTTCGTCGACGGCCGGCCGATGCACGCGCTGTCGGGCCGGGCTTTGAAGGAGGCGCGGGCGCGCATCGGCTTCGTGTTCCAGGACTTCAACCTCGTTCGGCGCCGCTCGGCCTTGGACAACGCGCTCGGGGGAGTCCTTGCAAGCACGCCGCTGTGGCGCGTGGCGCTCGGCCGTCCACGGCCGGATGACGCCCGCGCGGCGATGGCGGCGCTGGATCGGGTCGGGCTCGGAGACCGGGCCGAGGCCCGCGCGGACGAACTGTCTGGCGGACAGCGCCAGCGGGTAGCGATCGCGCGCGCGCTGGTGCAGGACACCGCCGTGCTGCTCGCGGACGAGCCGGTGGCGAGCCTCGATCCCGACTCCGCCGCGGGAGTGCTCTCGCTGCTCAAGGACCTCACGCGGGAACGCGGGCTCACGGTGCTCTGCAGCCTGCATCAGCATCACCTCGCGCGCGCTTACGCCGACGAGATCGTCGTCCTCGCGCCGCCCGAGGACGAGCCGTGAGGCTTTCGGTGATCATCCCGACCTTGAACGCCGAAGGCGCACTATCGGCCACGCTTGCGAGCCTGGAGGAGGGTCGACATGCGATCGCCGAAGTCGTCGTCAGCGACGGCGAATCTTCGGACGGCACGCGCGACGCGGCGGAGGCTTTCGGCTGCCGGGTGATCGTCGGGTCGCGGGGCCGCGGGGCGCAGCTTCGGCGGGGCGCCGGGCTCGCGACCGGCGACTGGCTGCTGTTCCTCCACGCCGACACGCGGCTGGACGCCGGCTGGAGCGCGGTCGCCGAGCGCTTCGCGATCCAAGCCGGCGACAATGGGGCCGCGGCGTTCGCCTTCGCGCTGGACGATGACGTTCCGGCCGCCCGGAGGTTGGAGCGCATGGTGCGTTGGCGCGGTCGGCTGCTCGCCTTGCCCTACGGCGATCAGGGGCTGCTGATCTCCCGCGCGCTCTACGATCGCCTCGGCGGCTATGCCGATGCGCCCCTGATGGAGGACGTCGACCTCGTTCGCCGCATCGGCCGGCGGCGGCTGACGATCCTGCCCGTCCGCGCGGTGACGAGCGCCGCCCGCTACCGCCGCGCCGGCTATCTCCGCCGCATGGCGCGGAACGCCCTCTGTCTTGCCCTGTATCTCGGCGGGGTGTCGCCCGCGCGGATCGCGAGGCTCTATGGCTGAGCCTCGCGCGCGTCCCACGCTGTTCGTGATGGTGAAGGCGCCGGTCGCGGGCCGCGTGAAGACGCGGCTCGCGCGCACCATCGGCGCGCCGGAGGCCTTGCGCTTCTACCGCACGGCGACGGCGGCGCTGCTCCGGCGGGTCGGCCGGGACCCGCGCTGGCGCACGATTCTGGCGGTCGCGCCCGACGTAGCGGCGGCGAAGGGGTTCTGGCCGGCGGACATCGCGCGCATCGGGCAGGGGTCGGGCGACCTCGGCGCCCGGATGCAGCGGCTGATCGACCTCAACCGCAGCGCCCCGACCATCATCGTCGGGTCGGACATCCCCGGCGTGCGGCGCCGCCATGTCGCGCAGGCGTTCCGCGCACTGGGGACGCACGAGATCGTGTTCGGTCCCGCGGATGACGGCGGCTACTGGTTGATCGGCGCGCGCGGGCGTCCGCGCGTCCCGAACCTGTTTCGAAACGTCCGGTGGTCGACGGAGCACGCGCTTGCCGACACGCGCGCGAACGCAGGCGATTCGGTGGGATTTCTGGAACGGCTCTCGGATGTCGACGACGAGGCCGGCTGGCGGGCTTGGCGTCGGGGGGGCGTAACCCAAGCGTCGTTCGGATAGCGTCTTATTGCACGTTCGGACGAGGGGTTTTGCGCGTCCGCTGGTTCGTCGGGCGGCGCGATGGCTCTATCATCGAGCGCATCGATCACAGGAGCTCCCGATGAACGCTCTCACCGCCTGGCGCCCGCAAGTCCTCAGCGTCCTGCGCATCATATCCGCGCTGCTGTTCCTTCAGCATGGGACGGTCAAGCTGCTGGGCTTTCCGACCCCCTATCCCAACCCGCTGTCGACGCTGAGCCTCACGGCCGGCATCCTCGAACTCGTGGGCGGCGTGCTGCTGGCGATCGGCCTGTTCACGCGGCCGGTGGCGTTCATTCTCTCGGGCCAGATGGCGGTCGCCTACTTCATGGCGCACGCGCCGCAGAGCTTCTACCCGATCGTCAACAAGGGCGAACTGGCGATCCTGTTCTGCTTCGTCTTCCTCTACATCGTCTTCGCCGGCCCCGGCCCCTGGAGCGTCGACGCCAAGCGCTCCCGGTCGTCGCTGGTTTAAGGCGTCCGCCTCACTCGACGGCGACGACCGCGATGTTGTCGATCAGCCGGACGCCGCCGATCCGCGCCGCCGCCAGCAGCCGCCGCGGCTTGCCGGGCCGCGTCGAGGCCGCGAGCGTCTCGGCGTCGCGGAGCTCGACGTAGTCGATCGTGAAGCCGGCGGCCTCGATCGCCCGGCGGGCTGAGACGAGGGCGGCGTCCACCGGCGCGCCGTCCTCGATCGCCTCGCCCGCGGCGGCGAGCGCCGCGGACAGCGCGGTCGCACGCCTGCGATCCTCTTTGCCGAGGTAGAGATTGCGCGAGGACATCGCGAGGCCGTCGGGCTCCCGCATGGTCGCGCCCGCCACGATTTCGGTCGGCAAAGCGAGATCGCGGGTTAACGTCCGGATAACGGCGAGCTGCTGAAAGTCCTTCTCGCCGAAGATCGCGACGTCCGGCGCGCACTGGATCAGCAGCTTGGTCACGACGGTCGCGACGCCGGCGAAGAAATGCGGCCGCGCGTCGCTCTCGAGGCCCGCCGACGGCCCGCCGACCGTGACTACGGTCGCCTCGCCGTCCGGATACATCTCGCCCGCCTCGGGCGCGAACACGAGGTCGACGCCGGCCTCCGCCAGCTTGGCGAGGTCGCCGTCGAAGTCGCGCGGGTAGGTGGCGAGGTCCTCGGTCGGGGCGAACTGCTTGGGGTTCACGAAGATCGACGTCACCACGCGCTCGGCGCGGGCGTGGCCGATCCGCACGAGCGAGATGTGGCCGGCGTGCAGCGCGCCCATGGTCGGGACCAGCGCGATCCGTTCGCCGGCCTGCCGCCAGGGCTTCAGATGCGCGCGCAGCTCGGCGACGGTGGTGACGACGGCGGGTCGGGACATCGGGCTCCTCGCGGGCTTCTCCGGGTCTCTGGCCCGGTTCGCGGGGAGCGGGTTAGCAGGATGCGGCGCGCCGCGCCACGGCGCCTGGGCGATGGCGGGGCGCCGCCCGGTCATGCTTTGGTGGCGCCGGGCGACGCAAGCGCCGCAGCTATGGAAGTCGTGAGTCGATGATCTGGGTTCTTGTGGGAGCGATGGCGCTCGCCGCGCTCGTGGCGCTCGGCCGCCTGTTCGTGGCGGCCGACGTGCAGCGCCTTCGGAAGACGCTGCGGTTTCTGGCCGGGGCCGCCTGGGCGATCGGCTTCGCCATGACCGTGTCCGGCAAGCCGGTGCTCGGCCTGACGCTGCTCGGGCTGGGCGCCGTCGGACTCGGCGCCGTCGCGCTGCCCGGCGCCCGGCGCCGCTCAGCCGCGTCCGAAGGTGATCGTCACCGCGGGGCGGCCGGCGGGAGTGAGGGCGCTCAGCGCGACGCGGACGGGCGGCGCGGCGGGGGAGGGTTCCGTCGGTCGGGCGTAATGACGGAACAGGAGGCGTATCAGATCCTTGGCCTGCAGCCGGGGGCGCGGGCGGAAGAAATCGTCCGTGCGCATCGGGCGCTGATGAAGAAAATCCATCCCGACCAGGGGGGGACGACGGAGCTCGCCGCCCGCGTCAACGCCGCGAAGGATATGCTGATGGGGCCGCGACATCGCTGACCTCCCCGCTCAGTTCTTGACGGCGAAGCAGCTGACGGAGCTGCGCTTGAGAGCCTTGCAGGCGGCGTCTGCGGAACGTTCGTTAAAGCCGGCGAAGCGCGCCCGGTAATAGGTCGTGTCGCCCTTAGCGTAGACCTCGGTGAACGGCTCGGCCGAGGACAGCGCGCGGCCGCCCTTGGACTTGGCGTCCGACAGCAGGGCCTGCGCGGAGTCCGGGGCCGTGGTGGCGCCGATCTGGATGAACCAGCCCTTGCGCACCGGCTGCCGTTCGGCGGTCGGTGCGACCTGCGGAGCGCCTTCGATGTCGTTGGACGCAGAGGCGACGCGGACTGGACGCGGGGAGGGCGTGGGGAGCGCGGAAGCCTGGGTCTCGGCGTAGGCGCTCGCCTCCTGCGGGAGTTCGCGGGCGCGGGCGACGCTGCCGGTCGTGGCGGGGGCGCCCACGACCCAGCGCAGGGTCTGCGGCGTGGTGGTGGCGCCGCCCGAGCTGGCGACGACCGGCTCCGCTTCCGCGGCGACGATGCGTTCCGTCTGCACGATGCGGGCGGCCGAAGGCGTCGTGGTGGCCGCGACGGCCGCGGCGCGCGGCGCGGGCGGGACGACCGGGACGGCGGGCGCGGCGACTGGCATGGGCACCGGAGCGGGGGCCGGCGCGGCCTCGACGACCGGGGCCGGGATCGGCATCGGGATGGCGGCGATGACCGCAGGCCGCGTGCGCGCCGGGGGGCGCTCGCCGGATTCGGCCACCAGCGGCGCGGTGCGCGAGCCAGGAGCCGCCTTCGGCATGTTGAGCGCGATCAGTTCGCGCATGTGGGCGTCGCGGGAGGCGCCGGAGCGCCCGCCCATCACGACCGCAACGATCGAGCGGCCGTTGCTCTTCACCGAGGACAGCAGGTTGAAGCCGGAGGCGTTGGTGTAGCCGGTCTTGATGCCGTCGACCCCCTCGACGCGGCCGAGAAGCTGGTTGTGGTTCGGCATCGAGCGGCCGGCGAAGTTGAACACCCGCGTTCCGAAGTAGCCGTAATAGCGCGGGAACCGATCCTGGATCGCGCGGCCGAGGGTGACGAGGTCCCGGGCGGTGGTCACGTGGGTGGGGTTCGGCAGGCCAGACGCGTTGCGGAAGGTGCTCTGGCTCATGCCGAGCGCGCGCGCCTTGCGCGTCATCCGCTCCGCGAACGCCGCTTCCGAGCCTTCGAGGTTCTCGGCGAAGGCGCAGGCGACGTCGTTCGCCGACTTGGTGACGAGGGCCTTGATGCCGTCCTCGACGCGCACCGCGCCGCCGGTGCGGACGCCGAGCTTGGTCGGGGGCATCATGGAGCAGCGGGACGACATGGTGATGCGTCCATCGAGCTCGATCCGGCCGCGCTCGAGATCCTCGAACACGAGGTAGAGCGTCATGACCTTGGTGATCGAGGCGGGGAAGCGCAGCGAGTCCGAATTCTTCTCGAACAGCGTGCGGCCGGTCTTGGCGTCCACGACCAGCGCGGCGTAGTTGGCCCGCGCGGAGATCGACTGGGCGATGGCGGGACGGGAGGACGTCGCCTTCACCTTACGCTTCGACCGCGCGTCGGCCTCCGCGACGCCGGCGAAGGTGGCTCCCGCGAAAACCGTCGCGGCCAGAAGTCCGGTGACGATGCGGCCGCCACGGCCAGTTACGCAACTCGCAATCATGACGCCCTGTCCTCGTCGTCTCCGGCCGATAACCGGAAGTCGCCGCACCTACCGCACGGAGCTCGGAGCGCCGCGAAGTCCAGCCGCTGGGGGGCCCGTCTTCGCGATCGCTTCCAGAGAGGCGCCGGACGAATCCGGGACCTGCGCGGCGCACCGTCCTCTGAACGGCACAGTCAACGACGCTAAGCAGACGCGGTTACGGGAGGGTTAAATCGATTGATAATTGTGCACCGCAAACATCTTCGTTGACAAAAATGTTGCAGTGCATATATCTCCGTCACGGTTTGCGGGTCTGATCCGCGCCGAGGGAGGCCCAGAGGGCCGGTCGATTGCTGAACGGAGACGGGCGCGCTCGCCCGGAGGGAGCAACCACAATGAACGCCAATTTTGACGACGTGCAGAAGATCAGCAAAGAAAACGTTGATGTCGCGCTCAAGAGCTTCGGCGCTGTGAGCAAGGGCTTCCAGGCCATCGCGGTCGAGGTCGCCGACTACTCCAAAAAGTCGTTCGAGGACAGCACCGGTTTCGTCGAGAAGTTTTTCGGCGTGAAGACGCTGGACAAGGCGATCGAGCTGCAGACCGACTACGTCAAGTCCAGCTATGAGACCTACGTCTCGCGGATGACGAAGATCGGCGAACTCTACGCCGACCTCGCGAAGGAAAGCTACAAGCCGATCGAGACCGCGATCTCCAAGGCCAAGTGACGGCCCGCGTGACGCGTCGTCGGCGGGCGTAACGTCGCAGCCTGCGCGTCACGAGGGTCGACAGTCCGTGGGTCTCACGCCCCGGCATGATCCATCTGCATGAAAGCCCGGCTCGCGCCGGGCTTTTTTTTGGCCGCGGCGATCATACCTGACGAAGCGTCGGGTCGGCGTCCGATCTGGCGCACCCGGAAAATTGGGTTAGGATCGACGAAGCGACCCGGCGCCGCGCCGCGCGGCGCGCCGGGCGCAAGCGACGAGCCGAAGGCGAACGGCGGTGAAATGAACGACGGCGCGACGACGCTTCTTATCTCTGCCCGCGCAGATCTGAACGGATATGACGGCCCTCGGGCCGCGAACGGGCCGCGGCGGCCTGACGACGGCGGCCCCGGCGCCGCGGTCGTCACCAAGACGCGGCCGAAGACCAAGCGGCCGAGCCTTTATCGCGTGCTGATTTTGAACGACGACTACACCCCGATGGAGTTCGTCGTTCATGTGCTGGAGCAGTTCTTTTCGAAAGACCGTGAAGCGGCGACGCGCATTATGTTGCACGTCCATAATCACGGCGCGGGGGAGTGCGGCGTCTACACCTATGAGGTGGCCGAAACCAAAGTGACGCAGGTGATGGATTTTGCGCGAAAGCATCAGCATCCTCTGCAGTGCGTCATGGAAAAGAAGTGAGGTGATCCTTTGCCGTCTTTCTCGCGCAGCCTCGAACAGTCTCTCCACCGGGCGCTGGCCTTCGCCAATGAGCGCCATCACGAATATGCGACGCTGGAGCACCTCCTGCTGTCGCTCGTCGACGATCAGGACGCGGCCGCGGTCATGCGGGCGTGCAACGTCGACCTCGAGATCCTGCGCCGCAACCTCGTGGAATACGTGGACGCCGAACTCGACAATCTCGTGGGCGACACCTCCGAGGACTCCAAGCCGACCGCCGGCTTCCAGCGCGTCATCCAGCGCGCGGTGATCCACGTCACCTCGTCGGGACGCGAGGAGGTGACGGGCGCGAACGTGCTCGTCGCGATCTTCGCGGAGCGCGAGAGCCACGCCGCGTTCTTCCTGCAGGAGCAGGACATGACGCGCTACGACGCGGTGAACTACATCAGCCACGGCATCGCGAAGCGGCCCGGCCTCAGCGAGGCGCGCCCCGTGCGCGGCTCCGAGGAGGAGTCGTCCGGGCCAGGCGAAGAGCAGGGCGGTCAGAAGAAAAAGGCGGACGCGCTCGACGCTTACTGCGTGAACCTCAACAAGAAGGCGCGCGAGGGCAAGGTCGATCCGCTGATCGGCCGCGACGCCGAGGTGACGCGCACCATCCAGATCCTCTGCCGCCGCACCAAGAACAACCCGCTGCTGGTGGGCGACCCTGGCGTCGGCAAGACGGCGATCGCGGAAGGTCTGGCGCTGCGGATCGTGCGCGACGAGGTGCCTGAGGTCCTGCAGGACGCGACGGTGTTCTCGCTCGACATGGGCGCGCTGCTCGCCGGCACGCGCTACCGCGGCGATTTCGAGGAGCGGCTCAAGCAGGTGGTGAAGGAGCTTGAGCAGACGCCGGGCGCGATCCTGTTCATCGACGAGATCCACACGGTCATCGGCGCCGGCGCGACCTCGGGCGGGGCGATGGACGCCTCCAACCTGCTGAAGCCGGCGCTCGCCTCCGGCACGCTGCGCTGCGTGGGCTCGACCACTTACAAGGAGTACCGCCAGTACTTCGAGAAGGACCGGGCGCTCGTCCGCCGCTTCCAGAAGATCGACGTGGCCGAGCCTTCGATCCCGGACACGATCGAGATCCTCAAGGGCCTCAAGCCCTACTACGAGACCTTCCACCAGGTCCGCTACACCAACGAGGCGATCAAGGCTGCGGTGGAGCTGTCGGCTCGTTACATCAACGACCGCAAGCTGCCGGACAAGGCGATCGACGTGATCGACGAGACCGGCGCCAGCCAGATGATCCTGCCCGAGGCCAAGCGCCGGAAGACGATCGGCGTGAAGGAGATCGAGACCACGATCGCCACCATGGCGCGCATCCCGCCGAAGTCCGTCTCCAAGGACGACGCCGAGGTGCTGCGCGGGCTGACCACGAGCCTCAAGCGGGTGGTTTACGGCCAGGACGCCGCGATCGAGGCGCTGTCCTCGACGATCAAGCTCGCGCGCGCCGGTCTCAGGGATCCGGAGAAGCCGATCGGCTGCTACCTGTTCTCGGGGCCGACGGGCGTCGGCAAGACCGAGGTCGCGAAGCAACTCGCCTCGCTGCTCGGCGTACGGCTGCTGCGCTTCGACATGTCGGAGTACATGGAGCGGCACACTGTCAGCCGCCTGATCGGCGCGCCTCCCGGCTACGTGGGCTTCGACCAGGGCGGCCTGCTGACCGACGGCATCGACCAGACGCCGCACTGCGTGCTGCTGCTGGACGAGATCGAGAAGGCCCACCCCGACCTGTTCAACATCCTGCTGCAGGTGATGGACCACGGGAAGCTGACCGACCACAACGGCAAGCAGGTGGATTTCCGCAACGTCATCCTGATCATGACGACCAACGCGGGCGCGTCCGATCTCGCGAAGGAGCCGATCGGGTTCGGTCGGCCGAAGCGCTCGGGCGAGGACACGGAGGCGATCAACCGCCTGTTCGCGCCGGAGTTCCGGAACCGGCTCGACCAGATCATCGCTTTCGGCAACCTGCCGATCGAGGTGGTGCGGCACGTCGTCGAGAAGTTCGTGCTCCAGCTCGAGGCGCAGCTCGCCGACCGCAACATCACGATCGAGCTGACGCCGGAGGCGACGGACTGGCTGGCCGAGCGCGGCTACGACCCGCAGATGGGCGCGCGTCCGCTGGCGCGGCTGATCCAGGAGACGATCAAGACGCCGCTCGCCGAGGAGGTTCTCTTCGGCAAGCTGAAGGGCGGCGGGGCGGTGCGGGTGGTGCTCGGCGCGAAGGAGGGCGGAGAGCCCGGCCTCGTCTTCGAGTTCCCCGACGGGCCGGTGACGCCGAAGCCGGAGTCGATCGCCCGCGAGGACGAGCCGGGTCCAAAGGCGCCGCGCAAGCGTCGGGCCGGGGACGGCGAGGGCAAGCCCCCCGCCGCCAAGACCCCGCCGCTCGTGCGGACCTGATACCCGCCAACGGGCGCGCCAAAGCGTCGCGGAGCGTGCTAGAAGCGGCCGCGGATCGAAAGGTCCGCGGCCGCTTCGTTTTGCGACGGCGCAGCCCTCCCAGTTCAGAGTCCTGCCGATGCCCCTCGCGCCTGACGACCTCCTCCGCCCCGGACGCTCCGGCGACCGGGCGCGCCCGGCATGAGCGCGGAAGGCGACCTCGACGTCGTCGACTCCTCGGGCCGCAGCGATCTCGATTGGGCGCTGAGGGGCGCGGTCGCGGCGGTGAACACGCCCGGCGTCGTGCTGTTTCTCAGCTTTCTCGGCTTCGGCGCCATGACGCACGACTTCGGCTGGCCGCTGTGGATCGCGGTGCTGTCGACCGCGCTGATCTGGGCCGCGCCGGCGCAGGTCGTGCTCGCCGGCGCGCTCGCGAACGGGGCGGGGCTCCTGGGCGCCGCGCTCGCGGTCACCGTTTCCGGCGTGCGCCTGCTGCCGATGGTGGTCGCGCTGCTGCCGGTGCTCAGGAGCGAGCGCACCTCGCTCGGCGCCCGGCTGCTCGCGGCCCACTACGTCGCCGTCACGGCCTGGTTCGAGGGCCTCAGGTTGACGCCGACCCTGCCGCGCACCGCGCGGATGCCGTTCTTCTTCGGGCTGGCGAACGCGCTCGTGCTCGGCTCGTCGATCACGACCGCGATCGGCCACGCCGCCGCGGGCGTGCTGCCGAGCGCGCTCTCGATCGGCCTGCTCGGCCTGACCCCGCTCTACTTCCTGCTGTCGCTGGAGCGCGGCGCGAAGTCGCTGGGCGAGCGCGTGGCGCTCGGCCTCGGGCTTGCGCTCGCGCCGGTGATCGGCCTCGTCGCGCCCGCGTCCGACATCCTGTGGACCGGCGTGATCGGGGGCACCGCGGGCTTCCTCGTCCAGCGCGTCGTCGACAAGAGGCGGCGGCCGTGAGCCCGGCGCTCGATCCCGGCTATCTGCTGCTCGCCGTCGTGCTCTCGTTCGTCGGCAACGACCTGTGGCGCGTCCTGGGCGTGGTGCTTTCGGCCCGGCTCGACGAGGACAGCGGCCTGTTCGCCTGGGTGCGGATGGTCGCGACCGCCCTCGTCGCGGGGCTGGTCGCCAAGCTCATTCTGGCGCCCGCCGGCGGGCTGGCGCTCGCGCCGCTGTGGCTGCGCCTCGCCGCGGTCGGGTGCGGGCTCGCGGCCTACGGCGCCTCCCGCCGCTCGCTCACCCTGGGCGTCGCGGTGGGCGAAGCCGCTCTGATCGCGGGCGTCGCCGCGCTCGACATCTGAGCGCGGCGGAAGGTTTCAGCCCTCCAGCGCGGCGCGGATGCGCTCGGCGTGGGCGGCGAGCACCTCGGGCTTCTCCATCTGGCCGGTGTGCGGCTTCAGCGGAATGTCGGTCCAGCGCGGCAGGATGTGGACGTGGGTGTGGAACACCACCTGTCCGCCGGCGGTCTCGTTGAACTGCTGGATGGTGACGCCCTCGGCGCCGAGCCCGGCCTTCACGCCGAGCGCGACCTTCTGGACGGCGGCGAACAGCGGGCCGAGGTCGGCCGCGTCCATCTCCAGCACGTTGCGCGACGGCGCCTTGGGGATGACCAGCACATGGCCGTCCGCGCGCGGCATGACGTCCATGATCGCGATCGTGGCGTCGTCCTCGTAGACCTTCTGGGACGGCATCTCGTCCCTGAGGATCTTGGCGAAGACGTTATCCGGATCGTAGTCGGCCATGCCGGTTCTCCGTGTGATCAGCGCCGGCACAGGATCGCAGCCGGGGGGCAAGGTCAAGCCGAGGGCGCGTCCCCGCGACGGAAGGGCGCTTGTTCGGCGAGCTCCTCCTGCATCGCCAGGACGGCCGCCCGCTCTCGCACGAGGTAGTCGTCGACCGCGCGTTGGAGTCCCGGATCTGCGAAGGCGTGGGCGGAGTAGGTCGTCACCGGGCGATAGCCGCGGGCGATCTTGTGCTCGCCTTGCGCGCCGGCCTCGACGCGCGAGAGCCCCATGGCGATCGCGGCGTCGATCGCCTGGTGGTAGCAGAGTTCGAAGTGCAGGAACGGCCGCTCTTCGAGCGCGCCCCAGTAGCGGCCGTAGAGCGCGTCGCCGCCGATGAAGTTGAGCGCGCCGGCGATCGGCCGCCCCTCGACCTCGGCCAGCACCAGCAGGATCTTCTCCGGCATGGCCTGGCCGACAAGGCTGAAGAAGCGGCGGTTGAGGTAGGGCCGGCCCCATTTGCGCGACCCGGTGTCCATGTAGAACGCGAAGAAGGCGTCCCAATGCGCCTCCGTCAGGTCCGCGCCGGTCACATGCCGCACCACGACGCCGTCGGCCAGCGCGTCCCGGCGCTCGCGCTTCAGTTGCTTGCGCTTGCGGGAGGCGAGGTCGCCGAGGAAGTCGTCGTAGGAGCCGTAGCCCTCGTTCCGCCAGTGGAACTGCTTGTCGACCCTGGGGAGGAAGCCCTCCCTGACGAGACCGGCCTGCTCTTCCGGCGTCGTGAAGGTGACGTGGATCGACGAGGCCTCCGTCTGGCGCATCAGTCCGCGCAACGCCGCCGCGAGGCCCGCGCGCGCCCTCGCGGGATCGCGCCCCGGCGCGGGCATAAGCCGCGGGCCTGTGGCTGGGGTGAAGGGCACAGAGATCTGCAGCTTGGGATAATAGCTGCCGCCCGCCCGCTCGTAGGCGTCCGCGAAAGCGTGGTCAAAGACGTACTCGCCCTGGCTGTCGTTTTTGAGGTAGCAGGGCGCGAGGCCCGCCACCTCGTCGCCGTCCTCCAGCACCACATGGGCCGGCGCCCAGCCGGAGCGGCCGCCGACCGAGCCGGAGTCCTCGAGCGCCTTCAGGAAGCGGTGGTCGACGAACGGATTGTAGGGACCGCTCGCCAACGCCGCGGCGTTCCAGAGCGCGGGGTCGATCTCGTCGATGCGCGCGGCGACGCGTGCGCTGAGGGTCGTGTCCATCGGCATCGGGGAAGGCTCCGTCCTGGACGAAGCTAGGCCGGCGAGCCGCCCGTTCCAAGGGTGAGGGCCGGCACAAAGCCTTCAAACACCATCTGGTCCGCCCCGAGCGCCGCGCGGGCCTGGTCCTCGGGCGTGCGCACCGTCCAGGCCATCACCGGCACGCCGGAGCTGCGGGAGAGCCGCACCGATCGTCGCGTGAGGTCGCGCACGTTCCACGAGACGAAGTCCGGCTTCGTGGCGCGCCAGTGCAGCATGTTGCGGGCGACGAAGCGCTGCGCGCCCGACAGATGCGCCCAGCCGGCGTCGGCTGGATCGAAGGCGTCGCCCACGACGCCACGCGGGGTGCGGGGCGCAAGGCTCCGCAGCAGCACGAGCACGCGCGGATCGAAGGACTTGGCCGCGACAGGGCCGCCGCGCTCCGACAGCAGCTCGGCCACCCGGCGCGCCAGCCGCGTGTCGCCGCCGCGGGAGGTCTTGACCTCGACCACCAGGGGAACCTTGCCGCCGACCAGATCGAGGCATTCCGCGAGGGTCCAGATGCGGTCCGCGCCGCCGCCCACGTTCAAGGTCACGAGCTCGCGGAGCGGCCGGTCGGCGACGAGGCCGGAGGCCTCCGTCAGACGGTCGAGCTTGGAGTCGTGGAACACGACCGCCTCGCCGTCCGCCGTCACCTGAACGTCGATCTCGACGCCAAAACCGTGGTCGACCGCGGCCTGAACCGCGCTCGACGTGTTCTCGATCACCCCGGCCGCCCTGTCATGCAGGCCGCGATGGGCGATCGGCCGGGCGACCAGCCAGGACAGCCGCGACGCCACAGGGAGGGCCCTCAGGCGATTTCGATGACTGCTTCGACCTCGACGGCCGCGCCGAACGGCAGCGCCGCGACGCCGACGGCGGAGCGGGCGTGGCGGCCCTTGTCGCCGAGGGCGGCGACCATGAAGTCGGAGGCGCCGTTGACGACCTTCGGCTGGTCGCCGAAGTCCGCCGTGGAGGCGACGAAGCCGACGAGCTTCACCACGCGGACCACGCGGTCGAGATCGCCCAGCACCGCGCGCGCCTGGGCCAGGATGTTGATGGCGCAGAGCTTCGCGGCCTCCTGCGCGTCTTCGATCGAGACGCCGGCGCCGAGCGTGCCCTTCAGGGTGAGGCCGTTCGCGTCGATTGGAAGCTGGCCGGAAACGTAGAGGTAGGACCCGGACACGACCGCGGGCACATAGTTCGCCGCCGGCGGATTGGGCGAGGGGAGCGTGACGCCGAGTTCGGCGAGCTTGGCTTCGATCTGTCCGGCCATGGGGCGCAATCTCCGTATCAGGCGAGGTTCGCGCCGGTGTGGCCCAAGGCGCGTCGCGCCGCAAGCGGACATAAGACCCATTTCCGCCACGCTGGCCCGCGATGACGATGACGGCGGCGCATCTCGCGAACCTTCCGTTGCGTTCGCGCCGCGGCGCCGCATGATGACGATGACGTATCGAGCGAGGCTGTCCTCACGTGATCCACCCCATCCGCCCCGTGTTTCTCGCCGCCGCCGCTGCTGCGACCTTCGCGACCGCCGCGCCGGCGCTCGCCGAACCGACGCTCGCGCCCCACCGGGCGGTCTACGAGCTGAAGCTTCGCGAGACCCGAGGCTCCTCCAGCGTGGACCAGATCCGCGGCCGGATCGTCTACGAGTTCACCGGAGCTCCGTGCGAGGGCTACGCGCTGTCGTTCCGGCAGGTGACCGAGATCGGCAACAGCGAGGGGGAGACCAACGTCTCCGACCTGCGCTCCGCCACCTGGGAGGACGGGGCGGCCAAGAGCTTCCGCTTTACGGCTCAGAACTACCTCAACCAGCAGCTCGAGAAGGACACCGACGGACGCGCCGAGCGCGGCGCCGACGCGCTCAAGGTGACGATCTCGAAGCCCGAGAAGTCCGACAAGGGCTTCGGCGAGGAGACGCTGTTCCCGACCGAGCACCTGCGCAAGATCCTCGAGGCGGCCGAGCGCGGCGACAAGCTGCTGTCCGCCGCGGTCTACGACGGCTCCGAAGACGGCGACAAGGTCTACGACACGCTCACCGTGATCGGAAAGCCGGAGACCGCGGAGCCCGCGAACCTCGAGGCCGCCGCCAAGACGCCGGAGCTGGCGAAGGCGACCCGCTGGCCGGTGTCGGTGAGCTACTTCGAGCGGGGCAAGGCGCCCGACGGCGACGATAAGAAGGACAGCGGTGGGGAGCAGACGCCGATCTACGCCATGAGCTTCGACCTCTACGACAACGGCGTCAGCCGGGCGATGAAGATCGATTACGGCGACTTCGTCCTCGACGGCGAGCTCAAGGAGCTGAAGTTCCTGAAAGCGACGGTCTGCAAGTAAAAAGCCTCGGCCTCGTGTCCCGGCCTTGAGCCGGGACCCCGACCCCCGGCGTCGACGAACCTGACCCTCGGCTCTCGCGGCGCCTCGTTTGGCGATCGGTATGTTTCTAGGTCCCGGCTCAAGGCCGGGACACGAGCGCGGGTTTCATCCTCGCGGGGGTCGCTTGGCGAAGGCGCGTTCGACCGACTCGCGGCCGAAGCGGGCGCGCAGGGTCGCGACCGCGGCCTCGACCGCCGCGAGCTTTTCCGTGCGGTCGTCGACGAGGTCGCGTGGGTCGGCCAGCGCTTCCGGCGCGAGCTCCGACACCGCGACGCCGATCAGGCGGAACGGCGTGCCATCCGCCTCGCGCGTCAGGAGCGCCTGCGCCGTCTCGAAGATGCGGCCGGCGAGCCGCGTCGGGGCGGGCAGGGCTTGGGCGCGGGTGCGCAGCCGGAAGTCGGCGGTCTTGAGCTTCAACGTCACGGTCTGCCCCGCGATGCCGTCCGCCCGCAGGCGATCCGCCACTTTCTCGCTCAGGCGGAACAGGTGAGGCGCGAGGTCTTCGAGACGCGCGACGTCGCTGTCGAAGGTCGTCTCGGCGCCGACGCTCTTGCGCTCGCGGTCCGGGGTGACCTTGCGGTCGTCCCGGCCGAACGCGAGGCGCGAGAGGCGCAGGCCGCCGTCGCCGTAACGCCGCGCGAGGTCGCGCGGCTCCGCGCGCTGCAGGTCGCCGATCGTGCGCAGGCCGTCGCGCGTCAGCGTCTCGGCGAAGGCCGGGCCGACGCCCCAGAGGAAGCCCACGGGCCGCGGCGCGAGGAAGGCCGGCGCCTCTTCGATCGAAAGCGCCGCGAATCCGCGCGGCTTGTCGAGGTCGGACGCGATCTTGGCGAGGAACTTGTTGGAGGCGAGGCCCACCGACACCGAGATGCCGACGTCGCGCTCCACCTCCTGCGCGAAGCGCGCCAGGACGAGCGCCGCGGGGGCGCCGTGCAGCGCCTCGGTGCCGGAGAGGTCGAGGAAGGCCTCGTCGATCGACAGCGGCTCGACAAGTGGGGTGAGCGCCTGCATCTTGGCCCGCACCGCGCGGCTGGCCTCGACGTACTTCGCGAAGTTCGGCTTGATGACGACCGCGTCCGGGCAGAGCTTGAGCGCCTTGAACATCGGCATCGCGGACTTCACGCCATGGATGCGCGCGACGTAGCAAGCTGTTGAGACGACGCCGCGTTTTCCGCCGCCTATGATGACCGGACGGTCAGCGAGGCTGGGGTCGTCCCGCTTCTCCACGGTTGCGAAGAAGGCGTCGCAGTCGACATGCGCGATGCTCATCCGCCCGAGGTCGGGGTGCCGCGCGATCCGCGGGCTGCCGCAGGCGCGGCACCGCGGCGCTGATCCAGCGAGCGTGAGGCAGTCCCGGCAGAAGGCGAAGGGGGCGGGAGGCGCGCCCATCGGTCCGTCCTCAGGTCGATCGGTCGTAGGCGACGCCGCCGAGGGCCGCGCGGGCGCGGGACACGCGCTCAGGCTCCGTCCCCTGCGACCCGGCGAAGGCGACGAGCAGCGTCTCGTCGGCCAGCACGTAGTCGAGCACGGCCGGCAGGAAGCCGGGATCGGCGGCGGCGGCGCGCACGCCGCTCGGATCGAGCCCCGACAGCGCCAGGAACCGACCGAGGCGCTCGGGGTCGGACGCGAGAAAGCCGAGCGCCGCGGCGGCGAGGTCGAGAGCGGCGTCCGCCGTTGGGTGCTGAAGCTGTTTCATGCTGAGCGTTCGCGTTTTCTCAAGGAATCTTCTGTAACATTTTGCGAAATATGAAGAGGCCGTCGCCGTTTCGCGAGGACATCGTTCCGTCCGAGACGACAGCCGGCCCGGACGGCGTCGAACCCGCGCAATGTCGCGCGGGCGGGGAGTACAGGGTCATCATGCCGAAGACCGTCCTGATCGTGGAGGACAACGAGCTCAATATGAAGCTCTTCCACGATCTTCTCGAAGCGCATGGGTATGCGACGCTCGAGACCCGCAACGGAATCGAGGCGCTCGAACTGGCGCGCGAGCACCATCCCGACCTGATCCTCATGGACATCCAGCTGCCGGAGGTCTCCGGCCTCGACGTGACGCGCTGGCTGAAGGAGGACGAGCGCACGCGGGCGATCCCCGTGATCGCGGTCACCGCCTTCGCCATGAAGGGCGACGAGGAGCGCATCCGGGGCGGCGGCTGCGAGGCCTATCTGTCGAAGCCGATCTCCGTCGCGAAGTTCCTCGAGACCGTCCGTCATTACCTCGGCGATTCCTAGGGAGCGCTGAAGCCGTGACCGCCCGGATCCTCGTCGTCGACGACGTGCCCGCCAACCTGAAGCTGCTCGAAGCGCGTCTGACCGCCGAGTACTTCGAGGTGATGACCGCCACGAACGGGACCGAGGCGCTTGAGATCTGCGCCCGGGCGCAATGCGACGTCGTCCTGCTCGACGTAGTCATGCCGGGTCTCGACGGCTTCGAGGTCTGCCGCCGGCTCAAGGCGGACCCGAAGACGCACCACATCCCGGTGATCATGGTGACGGCGCTCGACCAGCCGGCGGACCGCGTCCGCGGGCTCGAGGCCGGCGCCGACGATTTCCTGACGAAGCCGGTGGCCGACGTCGCGCTGCTCGCGCGGATCCGTTCGCTCGCTCGGCTGAAGATGCTCGGAGACGAGCTCCGCCTGCGCGCCCAGACGACCCGCGAGATCGGGATGACCGACGCGCTGGTCGAGGCGATGGCGGACGACGGCCTCCACGGGCGAGTGCTGCTCGTCGACGACCGCGACAGCTCGCAGTCCCGCATCGCGATGGCGCTCGCCTCTGGGCAGTCGGTCTCGTCGGAGCCCTCGCCGCACGAGGCGCTGTTCCGGGCGGCGGAGGGCGAGTTCGACCTGATGATCGTCGCGCTGGAGCTGCGCGATTTCGACGCCCTGAGGCTCTGCGCGCAGGTCCGCTCGCTTGAGCGCACCCGGATGCTGCCGATCCTGTTGGTCGCGGACCACGACCAGACGGCCCGCGTGATCCGCGGGCTCGAGGTCGGCGTGAACGACTATCTGCTGCGCCCGCTCGACGCCAACGAGCTCGTGGCGCGCGTCCGCACCCAGATCCGCCGCAAGCGCTACACCGAGCGCCTGCGCTCGAACCTGCGGGAGAGCATGGCGCTCGCCATCACCGACGGGCTGACCGGCCTGCACAACCGGCGCTACATGGAGATGCATCTCCAGAGCCTGCTCGACCAGGCGACCGCGCGCGACCGGCCGCTGTCGGCGCTGGTCGTGGACATCGACTTCTTCAAGCGGGTGAACGACACCCACGGCCACGACGCCGGCGACGAGGTCCTGCGCGAGTTCGCGGCGCGCCTCAAGGCCAGCGTCCGCGGCATCGATCTCGCCTGCCGGCTGGGCGGCGAGGAGTTCGTCGTGGTCATGCCGGAGACCGACGCCAAGGTCGCGCAGCTGGTCGCGGAGCGCATCCGGCGCCGCATGGCGGGGGACCCGTTCCGGATCGCGCGGGGCGCGCGCGCCATCGACGTCACCGCCTCGATCGGCGTCGCGAGCTTCGACGTCGCGATCGACGACGCGGCCTCGCTGCTGAAGCGGGCCGACGTCGCGCTCTACCGGGCGAAGAGCGAAGGCCGCAACCGCGTGGTCGCCGACGCGGCGTGAGGCTGTCCGCGCGGCTCGGGTCTGCTAACGATCGCGCATGGACCTCATCCGGCTCTTCACCCGACTCGCGCTCATGGCGCGCCGCCGCCAATCGACCGAGCGCCTGATCATGATCGGCGTCGTGCTGGCGCTGTGCCTTGCGGTCGCGGGCCTGCAGTGGCTCGGCCTCGCGCCGGACTGGATGACCGCCACGCGGCCCGGCCGGCTGCTGCACGGGCTCTGAAACGCAAAAGGCGCCCCGGAGGGCGCCTTGTCGCGAAGCCTCGAAGCGACTTCAGGCCAAGATCACTTGATCTTGGTCTCCTTGAAATCGACGTGCTTCTTCGCGACCGGATCGTACTTCTTGAGCACCATCTTCTCGGTCTTGGTGCGGGAGTTCTTGCTGGTCACATAAAACACGCCGGTGTCGGCGGTGCTCAGCAGCTTGATCTTGATGTTGGCGGCTTTCGCCATGGCGTTGACCTCGTGCGGGCGGGCGCGCGAAACGCCAGCGTCTGAATGTGAGGGCGCAACCTACTCAGGCGCGGCCTTGTGTCAAGACGGCGCGCGCACGCGCCAGGCCGCGACGACGGCGAAAACGCCCATCAGCACGGCGATCGCGGCCGGCGCGCCGTAAGGCGGCCACAGGTCGAAGCCCACGCCCAGCACCGGCGGGCCGGCGATCAGGCCGCACGAGTACATCACCACGAAGGCCGCATTGGCGGTCGCGAGGTCGGTCCCCGAGAACCGCGCGCCCAGGTGGGCGAGGGCGACGGTGTAGAGCCCGCACACGACGCCGCCCCAGAGCGCGACCACCGCGTAGAGCAGCGGGGCCGAGGCGCCGGCCAGGGGAATCGCCAGCGCGCCGAGGAAGCCGATGACGCCGATCGCGAGCAGCAGCTTGCGGCGGTCCATCCGGTCGCTCAGCAAGCCGAGGGGGATCTGCAGCAGCACGTTGCCGACCTCCATCGCGGTCACCAGCAGGGCGGCGGTGGTGGCCCCGAAGCCCAGTTGGACGCCGTAGAGCGGCAGGAAGGCGAAGGCTCCGGTCTCGACCGCGCCGAAGATGAAGGCGGAGAGCGTGGCGACCGGCGCGAGCGCCAGGAAGAACAGGACGCCCCGGCCCTTCTCGGCGCGCTCCAGCGGCGGGGCGGAGCAGCCTGCGAACAGCAGCGGGCCGGCCGCGACCACGAACAGCGCGGCGCAGGTCAGGTAAGGCGCGAGCGAATCCATGCCGACGCCGGCCAAGATCAGTGGCCCCGCGCCGAGGCCGACCGACAGCGCGGTGACGTAGACGCCCATCACCAGCCCGCGCGACTGCGCGGGGGCGAGCGCGTTGATCCAGAACTCCGACAGCACGAACATGATGGCGAGCGACACGCCGAAGGCGAACCGCAGCGGGAACCAAGCCCAGAACGGCTGGATGAAGGCGAAGCCCAGGATCGCGGCGGCGCCGATGGCGAGGGCCAGGAACAACGTCGGCCGTACGCCGAGCCCCGCCGCGAGGCGCGGAATGAAGGGCGCCACCGCGACCGTCGCGACGCCGCCCATGGCGGTGTTCAGCCCGATCATGGCCCCGCTCGCGCCGCGGCGCTCCATGGCGAAGGACAGCAGCGGAATCGACAGGCTGAGCCCGACGCCCACGAGCGACACGCAGGCGATCGCCACCGTGATGCCGATCCTGCGGTCGCGTGGCGTGAAGTCGGCGAGGGGGTCTGCGACGGCGGTCATGGCCGGGCGGACAAAGCACAGGCTGGCCGGAAGCGCCACTGCCCACGCTCCGACCGCGCCCGGCGAGCGACCGCAGGCAGAAAATAGCGATTGACTGGAAGGATTATTTTGGACCTAGATTGGACTTGTCGCGCAGGTCGAACGGCGTCGGGGGGCGCTGTTCCGGGGCTCCGCCGCAAGCGCCGCCGAGGCGGGACGCGGGCGGCCGGGACCGGCGCACCACAAGGGGGACTAAGATCATGACACTCATCCGCATCGCCGGGGCGGGCGCTCTGGCGTTCGCCTGCGGTCTGGCGACGGCGCCTGCCAGCGCCAACATTCTGATCCAGCAGACGACGGTCAACGGCTTCAAGGTCGACCGCTACAGCTGGCTCGATTCCAAAGGCCGCAAGCGCTCCGTGTCGCTGAAGCGCGAGGGCGAGGGCAACGCCGGGCATGGCGGCTACGCCGTTCAGTTCACCTACCAGTACCTCGCAAACGGCGTCTGGAAGACGATGAGGGCCAATCCGCCGTCGTCGGCCGAGGGCTTCGGCTACTTCGTGTCGCACGAGCGCTACCGCGACTTCTCGGACAACACGCAGGACACGATCGCCGGCAAGATCTTCGGCAAGGACGACTCGCCGCTCGGGCGGGGCTTTGCGGCGACCCGGGTCCCGCTCTCGACCTCGACGCCGAAGAAGGCCGCGATCCAGTATCAGGTGAGCTATCCCCGCTACGGCACGGTCAACGCGACGACGCTCAACCCGAACACGGGCGGCGATTCGCCCAAGCTGCCGCTGACGGCGGCTTCCTACGCGCTCTATCAGCTGCCGGTGCGGATCACCTGGTACTTCGAAGAGGGCAAGGACCACCCGCGCATCCGGACGCAGGTGATGCTCGACAACCTCCCGGGCGCGAACCGCGCGAGCTTCGATCTCCGCGGACCGTACGGCGCGCTCAACTTCGACGGCGCGACGCCCGGTCCGATCAAGCAGGTGCTCTGGGGCGACCGGTTCCAGTTCCGGACGCTCACCACGCCGTTGACCCGAAACTCCACCTGGACCTGGGAAACCGCGAACAAGGGTTCGCGCTACTCCGTGCTGACCGCGGAAGGGTTCGAGATGGGGCTCGTCGAGCCGCGGCCCTACAGCAGCACGCGCACCCGCCAAGGCTACGCCGACGGCCGCGGGATCACGTCGACGACGTACAACGGCGGCAACGGCTGCCCCTTCCAGGCGCAGAAGATTCCCTGCGACTACGAGTGGCCCTACCAGTCGGCTCAGTACGAGCTGCCCTACAACAACGCCAACGCCACCACGACGAGCAAGAAGACGGCCTGGGGTTCGACGGCCTACTACGGCATGTCGATCAATCAAGTCTACGACACGTCGACGACCTCGCAGCCCTTCGACGGCTTTCCGGCGGGCGGCACGCTGAGCTACGACGTCTGCGTGGTCCTGGACAGGACGGTGTCCGGCACGGTGACCAAAGCGCTCGCCAACGCCAAGGATGACTACAACTGCGCGGATGGGGTTCGCTGACGCCAGAAGGCCAGCTCCGTCCTCGTGTCCCGGCCTCGAGCCGGGACCCAGAACCCAGAACCACCGGGCGTTCCGAAGAAGACGGTTGATGGCGGTCGGAACGTCATGCCGGTCGCCCACGAGTCTCTGGGTCCCGGATCAAGTCCGGGACACGAGCCTGCGCTGACCTAGAGGTACGCGCGTTCGGACTTGGAGCCCTGGCGGTAGAACGGCACCGGCAGGTCGCGCTCCAGGCCCTCATCCATCCGGCGGGCGAGATCGTCGATCACGATGCGGGTGATCGCCGGCAGGTCCAGCGCGCGGGCTTCGGAGAGCGACACCCACACCAGCTCGACCAATTCGGCGTCGGCCGTGACGATCCCGTCCACCTTCGCCGTCACTAGGCTGGCGTCGCCTGCGAAGAAGCGGGTGTCGAAGCGCTTTGGCCGGCCGGGGGGCGTGATGGCGCGGGCGACGAAGTGCAGGCCCTCGAGCGAGGGGAACACGTCGGCGTCCGCAAACGGCTTCCAGGCCTCGCCGCGGGGCGCGAAGGCGCCGGTCTCGGTCTCGCCGATCAGCAGGCCGGTCTCCTCCGCGAGCTCGCGGATCGCCGCGAGGCCGTAGGCGCGGGCGCGGGTGATCGACGGGCGCTGGACGCCCGCCTGCAGGCGGCGCTCCACGTGCGGCGCGTAGGCGCCGGCGATGTTGACGCGGCCGTCCTCCGGCTCCACGCGCCCGCCGGGAAACACGTATTTGCCGGGCATGAAGCGCACGCCCTCGTGGCGCTTGCCCATCAGCAGCTTCGGCTCTGACGCCTGCCGGTCCACCAGGATGATGGTCGCGGCGTCCTTCGGCACGAGTCGGGGGGCGGAGGCCTTCGCCGGCGCGGCTTCGGCGACCTGCTCGGCGCCGCCGTCGCTCACGGGCGGCTCTCCGGCTTGAGCCCGCCGTCCGCGAGATGGGCGCTGTCGTCCTCGCCTCCGAAACCGTGCATGCGCAGGGCCCACTGCAGCCCCACCAGCGCGCCCTTCACGGGCGGCAGCAGGGCGAGCGACAAGATGATCGTGAGCGGCATCCAGAGCACGAGATGCACCCAGATCGCGGGCTTGTAGGCCACCTCCACCGCGAGCAGCCCCGCGACGACGACGTGGGCGACGATGGTGATGACGACATAGGGCGGCGCGTCGTCGGCGCGCTGGTGATGCAACTCCTCGCCGCAGCTTTCGCAGGCGTCGACCACCTTGAGATAGGCCCGGAACATCCGGCCCTCGCCGCAGGCCGGGCAGCGCAGCATCAGCCCTCGTCCCATGGAGCGGGCGACGGGGCGGCTTTCCTCGGTCCCGCCGCCCGCGATCGTGACCTGTGCGCTCATGAACGGCGTCCCTTGCCCGACTTCGACGGCGGCTTCTTCGGCCCTGACTTAGGCCCTTTCGGACCAGGTTTCGAGGGGCGCGCCGTCGCCGCGGCCCGGCGCAGGCCGCGCTTGCCGCGGCCGGCGGGGCGCGCGGCGCGTCCCTCGGACAGCATCTCGAACCGGAGCGCGCCGGCGACCGGCGCCGCCTCCACGAGCTTCACCTCGACCGTGTCGCCCAGCCGGAAGCTCTCGCCCGTGGCGCTGCCGGTGAGCGCACGGGCCGCCTCGTCGTGCACGAAGTAGTCGTTGCCGAGCGAGCCGATCGGCACGAAGCCGTCGGCGCCGGTCTCGGCCAGCTTCACGAACAGGCCGGAGCGGGTGACGCCCGCGATGCGGCCGGTGAAGGTCGCGCCCACGCGGTCGGCCAGGAAATGCGCGATCAGCCGGTCGACCGTCTCGCGCTCCGCCGCCATGGCGCGCCTCTCGGCCGCCGAGATGCGCGCGCCGATCTCGCCCAGCGTCTCGGGCGTCGCCGTCTCCGGCAAGCCGTCGGAGCCGAGCTCGAGCGCCCGGATCAGCGCCCGGTGCACGATCAGGTCGGCGTAGCGCCGGATCGGCGAGGTGAAGTGGGCGTAGCGGCGCAGGTTCAGGCCAAAGTGGCCGTAGTTCTCGGAGGCGTACTCCGCCTGCGCCTGGGTGCGCAGCACCACCTCGTTGACGAGGCTCGCGTTTTCGGAGCCCTCGACCTTGCCCAGAATGCGGTTGAACGCGGCCGGCCGCAGGTTTCCGGACTGGGGAAACTCGATGTCGAGCGTCGCCAGCAGCTCCCGCAGCGCCGTCAGCTTCTCGATCGAGGGCGCGTCGTGGACGCGGTAGACCAGCGGCGTGCGCTTGGTCTCCAGCGTCTCGGCGGCGGCGACGTTCGCCTGAATCATGAACTCCTCGATCAGCCTGTGGGCGTCGAGGCGGGGCGGCACGATCACGCGGTCGACCGTCCCGTCCGGCTTCAGCACCAGCTTCCGCTCGGGGAGATCGAGGTCCAGCGGCCCGCGCGCGTCACGGGCGGCCTTCAGCGAGGCGTAGGCGGCCCAAAGCGGCTTAAGCACCGGCTCCAGCAGCGGGCCGGTGGCGTCGTCCGGCGCGCCGTCGATCGCGGCCTGCGCCTGGCTGTAGGAGAGCTTGGCCGCCGACTTCATCATGATGCGGTGGAAGGAGTGGCGGAGCTTGCGTCCGTCCTTGCCGACAACCATCCGCACCGCCAGCGCCGGCCGGTTCTCCTTCTCCCGCAGCGAGCAGAGGTCGTTGGAGATGCGCTCGGGCAGCATCGGCACCACGCGGTCGGGGAAATAGACCGAGTTGCCGCGGTCGAGCGCCTGGAGATCGAGCGCCGAGCCCGGCCGGACATAGGCCGCGACGTCGGCGATCGCGACGGTGACGATGTGGCCGCCGGCGTTGGTCAGGTCCGGGTCCGGCTCGGCGTGGACTGCGTCGTCGTGGTCCTTGGCGTCGGCGGGATCGATGGTGAGAAGCGGCAGCCCGCGCCAGTCCTCGCGCCCCTTCATGGTGGCTTCCCGCGCGGCCTCAGCCTCTGCCAGCGCCTCGCGGGGGAAGACGTGCGGGATGGCGTGGGTGTGGATCGCGATCAGGCTCACCGCCTTCTCGCTGGTGAGCGAGCCGAGGCGCTCGCGCACGCGGGCCGCCGGCAAGCCGTAGCGGCCCTGCTTGACGATCTCGGCGGCGATCAGGTCGCCGTCCTTGGCGCCGTCGGTCGCGTCGGCCGCGATCGCGAGCTCCTTGCCGGCGTCGCGCTTGGAGACCGGCACCAGCCGGCCGGAGCCGTCGGGCAGCGCGCGGAAGATGCCGAGCACGCGCGCGGATGGCTTGGACAGGATCTTGATGACGCGGCCCTGGTGGGTCGGGCCGCCGGGGTCGATGTCGCCGAGCGGCTCGGCGCGCATCAAGATGCGGTCGCCGACGCCGGGCGCGAGTCCGGGCTTGCGGCCGCGGGTCGGCACGTCGACAAGGATCACCGGGGCGGGGCCGAACTCGTCCTCGTCCCAGTCCGCGGGCTTGGCGAGCAGGTCGCCGTCGCGGTCGCGGCCGGTGACGTCGGCGAGCACGACCGAGGGCAGGTGGCCCGCCGTGCCGATCTGCTTGCCGCGCCGGTCGAGCACCCGCTCCGATTCGAGCTCGGCCAGCATCTGCTTCAGCTCGATCCGTCCCTCGCCGGTGATGCGGAAGGCGCGGGCGATCTCGCGCTTGCCGACCTTGCCGCCCTCGGCCTTGATGAAGGCGACGAGTTCGTCGCGCGAGGGCAGGCCGCGCGGCAGGGCGGGCTTCGGAGCTTTCGGGGGAGCAGGAATTTTACGGGCCAAGGCGGTCCCTTGCGGCGTGGAGGGTCGACGGACCCTATACGATTTCAAACGCGGCGCGCAGGTTCAGCCCCGCGTCGCCTCGAACGCCCGCGCCAGCGCGACGAAGCCCTCCACGGGGATCTCCTCGGCCCGGCGGGTGGGCTCGACGCCGGCGGCTGCCAGCAGAGCCGCGGCGTCGCCCAGGCTCTTGAGGCTCTGGCGCAGCATCTTGCGGCGCTGCCCGAAGGCGGCCTGCGTCACGGCCTCCAGCGCGCGAATGGGGCAGGGCAGCGGCGTCTCGCGCGGCGTGAGCCGCACCACCGAGGACGTGACCTTGGGCGGCGGCGTGAAGGCCTGCGGGCCGACGTCGAACGCGATCCGCGCCTCGCAGCGCCAGCCGCAGAGCACGCCGAGACGGCCGTAGGCGTCGTCGCCGGCCTGCGCCACGATGCGCTCCGCCACCTCGCGCTGGAACATCAGCGTCAGCCCGTCCCACCACGGCGGCCAGCGGTCGGCGGCGACCCAGCCGATCAGCAGCGGGGTCGCGACGTTGTAGGGCAGGTTCGCGACCACCCGCGCCGGTCCGTCCCCGACCAGCGCCGCCATGTCGACCTCCAGCGCGTCGCCGGAGATGACGTCGAGCCGGCCGGGATAGCGCGCCGCGATCTCGGCCAGCGCGCCCAGCGCCCGCGTGTCCTTCTCGATCGCGATGACGCGCTTCGCGCCCTCGGCCAGCAGGCCTCGCGTGAGGCCGCCGGGGCCGGGGCCGACCTCGACCACGGTCACGCCCTCCAGCCGTCCGCCGGTGCGGGCGATGCGGGCCGTGAGGTTGAGGTCGAGCAGGAAGTTCTGGCCGAGCGACTTCTTGGCGGCGAGGTCGTGGCGGGCGATGACGTCGCGGAGCGGCGGCAGGTCGTCGATCGCGCTCACGCGAGCGCGGGCTCGCGGGCGAGGCGGCGGGCCAGCGTCAGCGCGCTCGCCAGGCTATCGGGGTTCGCCGTGCCCGTGCCGGCGATGTCGAAGGCCGTGCCGTGGTCCGGCGAGGTGCGCACGAACGGCAGGCCGAGGGTGACATTCACCGCGCGGTCGAAGGCCAGCGTCTTCACCGGGATCAGCGCCTGGTCGTGGTACATGCAGATCGCGACGTCGTAGCGGGCGCGGGCGGCGGCGTGGAACAGAGTGTCCGCCGGGTGCGGCCCGGTGGCCATGACGCCCTCGGCCTTCAGCCGGCGCACGGCGGGCGCGACGATCGCGTCGTCCTCGAAGCCCAGCACGCCGTTCTCGCCGGCGTGCGGGTTCAGCCCGGCGACGGCGAGCCGCGGCTCCTCCACGCGGAAACGGCGGCGCATGTCGCGCGCGACGATCCGGGCCGTCTCCACGATCTCCTCCTCAGTGAGGCGCTTGGGCGCTTCGCTCAAGGGGATGTGCACCGTGACGGGGACGACCGCGATCTCCTCGGCCCAGAGCAGCATGACGGCGCGGCAGGGCGCGCCCCACAGGCTCTCGGCCAGCGCGCCGAGGTACTCGGTGTGACCGGGGTGAGGAAAACCGGCTTCGACCAGCGGAGCCTTCGCGATCGGGGCGGTGACCAGCGCGCCGCAGCGGCCGGCGTGCACCAGTTCGACCCCGTGGCGGATGGCGCCGATGACCGTGGGCGCGTCGCGGACATCGGGGTGGCCGGGCTCCGCGACGCAGCGTTCGCCGATCGGCGTGACGGGAAAACGGTCCGCGAACAGCGCGGGCGCGGCCTCGGGCTCCGCCTCGACCACCGCCACGTCGAGCCCGATCAGCTTCGCGCGCGCCGCGAACAGCGCGGGATCGCCGATCGCGACGAAGGCGGGCACGTCGCGCATCTTGCGCGCGGCCCACAGCATGAGCGCAATCTCGGGGCCGACGCCCGCGGGCTCGCCCTGGCTGAGGGCGAGCGGGACGTCGACGAGACCAGTCATTCTACCCGCGGACTTCGATGATCGCGCGGCTCTTGAGCTGCTCGAGGTACTTCTTGGACTGCTCTTCGGCCTGCTTGCTGCCGAGCTCCTCGGCCGCCTGGCGCCGGATCATGCTGTCGTCGGCGATGTCTTTGCGCTCGCAGATCGCGATCATCTCGACGCCCTGCTCGCTGCGCTCCGGCGAGGTCAATCCGCCGACCTTCACCTTGGCGAGGTTGTCGGAAATCGGTTTGCCGAGCTGCGCGGTGGAGCGCGTGATCGGCTCCTTCACCGCCACGTCGCGCAGGCTGGAGGCGAACTGAACCGCCTGCTCGCAGCCGGGGAAGCGTCCGCGGGCGGCGTTGGCCTCGGCCCGGCGCTGATTGACCTGCGCGTCGGAGGCGTTCTTCGGCAGCACGAACACCACCTGGCGCAGGGTGTATTGCGTCGCGCGGTTGTCCGGCTTGCCGGTCGCCCCGACGCTCGAGGCGATGTCTTTCTCCCGGGCGGCGATCTGCGCCGCGAACTTGCGGCGCACAAGCTGGGCCCAGGAGATCTCGGCCTTGAGCCGGTCCTTCAGCGTGCGCGCGGGCACGCCGCGCTGGCCGATCGCCTGGGTGAACTGGGCGGGCGACAGCTTGGTGCGCTGGGCGATCGAGGCGAAGGCGGCCTCGACCTGCTCGTCGCTCACGACCATGTTGTAGCGCTTGGCCTCGGTGAGCTTCAGCTTCTCGTCGATCAGCTCCTGGCGGGCCGCCGCCACGGAACCGCCCTTGCCGCCGCCAGCGAGGTTCATCAGGGCGACGCGGCCCGTCACTTCGCTCGACAGGATCGGCTGGCCGTTCACCACGACCGCGATCGACTGGGCCGCAGCGGGCAGGGCGGCGCCGGCAAGCGCCGCGCCGACGACGGCGGGAAGGACGAGCCGGCGAAGGCGGGAGCGCAGGGGACGAGGATGCGAAAGCATGGACGTCGGGTTCCGTTTCGTCGGGCGGACGCCTGGAGTCGCGGCCGCGGCTGTCATGCGGCGGTCTTTTTCTCCGCCGCCGGGCGGCCCGTCAACCGTCGTGAACGGCCGGATCAGTTCTCGCCGTCGAAAACATCGCTCGACCGGCTGGTCGAGACGCTGGCCGAACCCAGCGTCCGGAAGTCGACGCGCAACAGGAACTTGTGATCGATGCTGTCGAGCCGCTTCGTGCTGGTGTCGATGTCGTACTCGCGGATGTAGTCGAACGCGAGATTGATGCAGTCCTCGATGTTGTTGACGCCGAAGCCGATCTGGCTCTTGTCGAACTCGTTGCGGTCGAAGTTGTAGCGGGCGCCGCCGCCGACATAGAGGTCCTTGGTGACAAACACGCGCGCGCCGGCCAGCACGCCTTCGCGGATGTCGTCGTAGCCGAGCTCCGGCTGCTTGTCGTAGCGGCCGTAGGACAGGTTGCCCTGGAAACGGCCGAGCGTCGCGCGACCTTCGACTTCGGCGGCGCGCACGGCGAAGCTCTTCTCGTCGAACCGGAAGTGCGTCGCCATCGCGAAATTCTTGACCGGCACGAAGGTCGCGCCGGCGACGTAGTCGGAGCGCGTCGTGTCCAGCCCGGACTGCAATCCAGCGCGGGTTACGTCCTGGTCGCCGTTCGCAAAGGAGTTCTGGCCGAACAGATGGTAGGACTGGCCGCCCATCACATTGAACGATGCCCCGCCAGCCGTGGTCAGCGTGTAGGACAAGCCGACGTTGGCGCGGCTGCCGCCTTCGATGCGGTCGAAGCCGGAGAACTTGTTCCACGAGAACAGCGTGGTGTCGTCAAACATCAGGCTCTGGGCGTCTTCGTTGGCGAAGTCGCCGATGTGGGTCTCGTTCGGCCGCAGGATGATCTGCGCGATCGGCTCGATCTGATGCGTGCCGAGGCTGTTCATCGCGATGAACGGATAGCGATACTCCAGGCCGACGCCGCCCATGCCGCGGAGGAAGGCCTCCTGGCCGTCGTCGAGGAACGGCCCGACCCGGGCCGAGGAGTCCGGGTTCGAATAGATCAGGTCGCCGCGCAGGAAGGCGAAGGGCGTCCACACCTGACCGATCGGGTCGACATAGCGCTTGCGCCATTCGGTGTCGACGGAGAGGCGGCTGTAGGTTCCTGCGGCGCCGATCAGCGCCACGTCGCTGAACGAGCCGACGCCCAGCCGGCCGCGGCGGAACTCGTTGTCGTCGCGGTAGAGGCTGGTGGCGTTGACGTTGAACGCCAGCTCGCCGCCGTAGACGGGGTTCTCGAACACGTAGTTGTAGTCGAGCACCGGCGCGACGTTCGGCAGGCGATCCTGCTGATCGTACCGGGTCATGCCGTAGAAGTGGTAGCCGCGCAAATCGAAGTAGCTGCGGTCGCCCTGGCCCGTGAGATAGAGCGTCGAGACGGCTTCGCGGCTCCTGCCCCAGAGGTCGTAGTCGCCGCGCACCCACTTGTCGGAATAGAGCGCGACGTCCCAGCCCCATTTCCACTTGTCGTTGATGGCGAACTCGCCATCGGACTGGAAGGTCCAGCGGTTGTCCTTGTCGCCCGGCCCGACCGTCAGGCTGTTGGGGTTCGACTCGTCGAGCTTGTCGTCGAACTGATCGCTGTCGAGCTGGTGGATGCCGGCCGCCCGAATCTTGTAGGCGCCGTCGATGAGGCGGTGACGGAACTCGCCCTTCAGCATCACGCCCTGCTTGGACGTGATGATCGGGGCGATGGTGGCGTCCATGTTCGGCGCGATCGCCCAGAAGTAGGGCGTCTCGATCGAATAGCCGATGTCGCCCGACTGACCGTAGGACGGCGCGAGGAAGCCGGACTTCCGCTTCACCGACGGATCGGGATGCGAGAAGAACGGCAGCCAGGCGATCGGGTAGCCGTAGAGCTCGAAGGTGGCGTCTTCGTAATAGACCATCTTCTCGTCTTCACGGAAGATGATGCGCTTCGCCTTGATCTGCCACAGCGGCGGCTTCTCGGGATTGTCCCGGCACGGCTCGCAGGCGGTGTAGACGGCGCGGTCGAACACCGAGAGCTTGCCGCCTTCGCGACGGCCGCGGGCGGCGGCGAGCCGCGCGTTGTCGGTGGTCTGCACACGGATCGACTCGATGAAGCCGTCGCGGAGATCGTCGCTGAGATCGGCGGCGTTCGTGTAGACGATGGTGCCGTCGCGCTCGGTCAGCTTGACGTTGCCCGTGGCGCGGACGCGGTTCGCCTTCTGGTCGTAGGCGACTCGGTCGGCCTGCACGGCTCGGCCATCGTAATAGATGTCCACGGAGCCGACCGCCGTCACGACCTCGTTGTTGAAGTCGTAGACGAGCTCCTTCGCCTCCATCAGCATCCGCGCGTTCGGGTCGCGGCGGGCGGCCGTATAGCGGTCGACGACGGCGCCGTTCGAGGACGGGCGGTCCGACATGAAATTCGGCACGCCGCCCTTGCTGGACCTGCCCGAACTGGGCGCAGCCGGAATGAACTCGTTCGCGTTCTGCGCAAGCGACGGCGTCGCGACGGCGAGCGCGGTCGAGCTAAGAAGCGCGGCGACAAGGAAACGGCCGAGAAGCTGCATCGGTCGGAATGAACTGCCAGATGTGGGAGGGGCGGGGCGCGTCGCCGGCGTCATCCGTCCTCCTGATGCAACAACACGGTGGCGCCCACGAGACATCCAACGACGGCTGGAAGCCATGCCGCCGCGACTGGATTCACAAGGCCCGCCGCCCCCAAATCGTCGGCGAATTCGGTGACGACATAAAGCACGAAGCCCGCACCCACGCCACCGAGAATCGTCCGGGCCACGCCGCCGAACCGGAAGAACCGGAGCGCCACGGTGGCCGCGATCAGCACCATGGCGGTGAGCAACGCTGGACGGGCAAGAAGCTCTTGGAGTTCAAGCCTGTGGCGCAGAGGCGACAGTCCTGCGCGTTCCGCAAGAGCGATGGCGGCGGGAAGGTTCCAGAAGCCCACCATGGTCTTCGCGCCGAGCGTCTCGCGCACCTGCGCCGCCGAGAGATTCGTCGGCAGCCGATAGCGCGCCAGGGACTGCGGCTCCCGCCCCACGGCGATCACCCGCACGTCTTCGAGATCCCAGGCGCCGTCGACCAGCTTGGCGTTGCGCGCCTCGAGGCGCTCGCGGAACTGGCCCTCGGGCGTGAAGCTGAAGACCGTGACGCCGTTCAGCGACACGCCGGAGCTGGCCGCGCTGTTAGCGCGGATCACCGCCTGGCCGTCGATGCTGCGCTGCCGAAGCCAGCGGGCCTGCCCGGAGGATCGACCGACGGATGAGAACAGGCGGGCCTCCATCCGCTCGGCGCGGTCCTGCATGCGCGCGGCGAGGGGGTTGAAGGCCAGCGTGGAGACCACGCCGACGCCGATCGCGACCGCGACGGCGGGTGCTAGGAACTGCCAGGCCGAGACGCCGCTCGCCCGCGCCACCACGAGCTCGAGCCGACGGCTGAGCATGACAAAGGCGCCCATCGCGCCGAACAGGGTCGCGAACGGCAGCACGCGCTCGATGATCGCAGGGGTCCGGTGCAGCGACAGATTGGCGATCGCCGTGATCGAGGCGCCGCCGCCACGGGCGTCGCCCGCGCGGCGCAGGAGCTCGACGAAATCGACGACGAACACGAGCAGGATCGTGGCGAGGATGACGCCGAGAATCGAGAGCGCGACCTTGCGCGCGAAGTAGCGCGACAGCGTCCCGGTGAGCGCGCCGACGGGCATGGCGAGCGAGCCGGTCACGCGCCGGCCGCGGCGGCGAGGGGGGAGGAGACGGGCGGGGCCGGCGACCGCGGTCTGCGCCCGAAGGCGAGCCAGAGCGCCGCAGCGCCGGCGCCGATCGGGAGACCGTAGACCGCAAGCGCGGCGTAGGGCGTGGCGACCAGCAGGTTGGTGGCTCCGAGGCCCGCGATCCGCAGCGCCGCCATGGCCGCGATCGCGCCCAGCATGCCGTAGGCCCGCGTCTGACGCGTGGTCCTCGGGCGGCCGATGGCGGCGAAGGCGATCAACATGAACGCGACCGGGTACAAGGGATTGACAAGCCGTTCGTGCAGTTCGGCGCGGAACCGGCCGGGCTGGGCCTGATAGGCCGCGTCGTTCACGTCCGGCGCCGCGAGCTCCGAAGTGTAGCGCTCGCGTGGTTTATAGGATGTGACCTCGCTCAGGCCGGTGAAGGGCGAGAGGTCGAAGGCGTAGCGCTGGAACACGACGATCGCAGGGTCCTTGTCCGGCGCCTCCCGGCGCTGGACCGAGCCGTTCTCCAACACGAGGAAGGTCGAGCCCTGCTCCTCGACGATCTGGCCGCGCTCGGCGAGGTAGGTCACCTCCTGGGGCGCGTCGCGGGTGTCCTGCACGAAGATCCCGAGCAGGGCGCCGCCGCGGCGCTCCCGGACATGGACGACGAGCCCCTGTTCGATCGGCGTGAACTGCCCCTCGCGGAGGATGTTGGCGACGACGTCGGCGCGCACCTGCGTCAGCTGAAACCGCAGCGCCCTGAGCGACTCCGGAATGGCCCAGACGCTCATCAGCCCGACGACGACCGAGACCATCAGCGTCAGCGCCATCAGCGGCCGTAGCAGCCGGGCGGGGCCGACGCCGGCGCCGGACATCACCACCAGTTCGGAATCGGCGTTCAGACGGTTGAGCGACCAGACGGCCGCGCCGAACAGAGCGATCGGCGCGAGGATCACCGAGAGCGAGGGAATGGTGAGCCCCGTGATCAGCAGGAAGATCCAGATCGTCTGGCCCTGCGCGGTCACCACGTCCAGCTCGCGGAGCGCCTGCGTCGTCCAGATCACCGCCGTCAGGATGACGAGGCTCGCGACGAAGGCCTTCGCCGTCAGGCCGAAAATGTAGCGTTCCAGAACCGGCATGCGCTCACGATCGACCGCGCGGCCGCACCTGCTGCGGTCACGAACGCGTCCCGCCGCCACTTCAAAGCCGGTTCGAAGCGAAACGCAAGCGCGCGCCCTGCGCGACGCGGTCGCGGGCGCTTTCATGCGGAGGTCGCGTCGTATAGATGAGGACAACCCAGCGCAGCGCGCGGTCTTCGAGCGCGCGCGAACGCAGTCAAGGAGTGCCGCTTCCGATGTCCAAGAGCTCCGACCAGGCCCGTGGGCCGATCAAGATCGGCTTCCAGAAGCTGAGCGCGGGAGCGAGCGGCGTCGTCGTGGCGCTCGCCGGGCCGGACCTCGCCCTCGGCGCCGCAACCGCTGAGTTCCTCGCGCCGATCCTCGGAACGCTGGGCGCGGCCGCCACCTCGGAGCGCTTCAAGGCCCGCCAGGGCGCCGCCTTCGAGCTGCTGTCGCCGGCGCTGCCCGGCGTCGAGCGCCTGATCGTGGTGGGCCTCGGCGACGGCAAGGAGCCGACCGACTGGGTCAAGCTCGGCGGCCAGATCCGCGGCAAGCTGCCGACCTTCGCGGAAAGCGCCACCGTCCTGCTCGACGCCGTCCCCGGGATCGACGCCGAAGCCGTCTCCGATGTCGCTCTCGGCTTCCGCCTGCGCGGCTACGCCTTCGACCAGTACAAGACTAAGAAGAAGGACGACGACGCGGTCGGCCTCGCCAAGGCCACGTTCGCCGTCGCCGACGAGTCGGCGGCCAAGAAGGCCTGGAAGCTGAAGGAAGGCCTCGCCGAGGGCGTGGAGACCGCCCGCACGCTCGTGAACGAGCCGCCGAACGTGCTGACGCCGAGCGAGTTCGCCCGGCGCGCGCAGGCCTTGGAGAAGCTTGGCGTCGAGGTCGAGATCCTTGGCGAGAAGGAGCTGAAGAAGGCGGGCTTCGGCGCGCTGCTCGCGGTGGGGCAGGGCTCCAGCCAGGAGAGCCGCGTCGCCATCATGCGCTGGAACGGCGCCAAGGACAAAGACGCCCAGCCGGTCGCCTTCGTGGGCAAGGGCGTGATCTTCGACACCGGCGGCATCTCCATCAAGCCGTCGGCCGGCATGGAGGACATGAAGGGCGACATGGCGGGCGCCGCCTGCGTGGTCGGCCTCATGCACGCGCTGGCCTCGCGCAAGGCCAAGGTCAACGTCGTCGGCGCGATCGGCTGCGTCGAGAACATGCCGGATGGAAACGCCTACCGGCCCGGCGACATCGTCACTGGCCTCTCCGGCCAGACCATCGAGATCATCAACACCGACGCCGAAGGGCGGCTCGTGCTGGCCGACGTGCTGTGGCACGTGCAGGACCGCTTCAAGCCGCAGTTCATGGTCGACCTTGCGACGCTGACCGGCGCGATCCTGGTGGCGCTTGGCGTCGACAACGCCGGCCTGTTCTCGAACGACGACCAGCTGTCCGAGCGGCTCTACAAGACCGGCGTGGCCACCGGCGAGAAGGTGTGGCGCATGCCGATGGGCCCCGAGTTCGACAAGCTGATCGATTCGAAGTTCGCCGACATGAAGCAGACCGGCGGCCGCCATGGCGGCTCAATCACCGCGGCCCAGTTCCTGAAGCGGCACGTCAACGACACGCCCTGGGCGCATCTGGACATCGCCGGCACCGGCATGGGCTCGCCGGCCTCCGACATCAACAAGAGCTGGGGTTCGGGCTGGGGCGTGCGCCTGCTCGACCGGCTGGTGAAGGACTACTACGAGGAGTAAGCGCGAGGCGCCGTCACGGCGGGGCTTCATGGGCCGGCTTGACCGGACCATCATCGTCGACGTCGCGTTCGACGTCCGACATGGGTCCTCCGGTCAAGCCGGAGGACGACGCGTCTTGTTCTGGACCGGTTCGCCGAGGGGCCGCGCCTGTGACCGAGATTTTCTTCTACCATCTCACCCGCCAGCCGCTGGACAAGGCGTTGCCGGCGCTGCTCGAGAAATGCCTCGAGCGGAAGTGGAAGGTCGTTGTGCAGGCCTCTGCGCTGGAACGCGTTTCGGCGCTTGACGACGCGCTCTGGACCTACTCCGACGAGAGCTTCCTCCCCCACGGCGCCGACGCCGACGGAGCGGATGAGCCGATCTGGCTGACGACCTCGGACGGCAATCCCAACGGGGCCGCCGTGCGGGTGCTGGTCGACGGCGCCGCGCCTCCGGACCTCGCGCCTTACGAGCGCGCGCTCTTGCTGTTCGACGGGCATGATCCGGAGGCGCTCGACGCCGCGCGCGCGCAGTGGAAGACGCTCAAGGCCGGCGGCCATGCGCTGACCTACTGGCAGCAGGACGACGACGGGCGCTGGCGGAAGAAGGCCTGAGGCGGGACGATCTGAGCCTCAAGGCCCACCCAGAGCTGAGGGAGCGGTGAAGCAAGAGTCGCGATCGTGCCCCGGCCTTGAGCCCGGACCCAGAAACACGACGCTTTCGGGGTGCGTCTGAAGTCTCAAACGCGAACCTGCCGTATCGGCGGGCGTCTGGGTCCCGGTTCAAGGCCGGGACACGAGCGAGGGGGTGCCGGATTGGGGCCTGCGTCCGACCCCTCGCGCTCTCATCCCACGCCTAACTCCGAGCGCGTCCAGGCGACGGCGCCTTCGGCTGCGGCGCGACCGGTCGCGAAACACGCCTGCAGCAGATAGCCGCCGGTCGGCGCCTCCCAGTCCAGCATCTCGCCGGCGACGAACACGCCGGGCCGTCGCGACAGCATGAACCGCTCGTCGAGCCCGTCGAACCGGACGCCTCCGGCGGTCGAGATGGCGCGGGCGAGGCCCTGCGGGGCGATCAGCCGGAGCGGCGTCGCTTTGATCCGCCGCGCGAGCGCCTCCGGCTCACGGGGGAGATCGCCGCCCTCCCGCAGAAGCGCGACGCAGACCGGGGGCAGGCCCGCGGCCTTGCGGAGATGGGTGGACAGCGACCGGTCGCCGCGGCCGGCGCCGAGGCGGCCGGCAAGGTCGGTTTCGACGAGGTCCGGCCGCAGGTCGAGGGTCGCGATCGCGGAGCCGTCTCGCGCGATCGCGTCCCGAAGCGGGGCGGAGAACGCATAGACCAACCCGCCTTCGATCCCGTCGCCGGTGACCAGCGCTTCGCCGCGGCGGGTTTCGCCATCGAACGTCAGGGCGATGCGCTTCAGCGGCTGACCCGCGAAGCGTTCGGCGAAGAAGCTCGACCAGCCGACGCGGAAGCCGCAGTTCGCGGGCGCGAGCGGAGCAACGCCGATCCCGGCCGCCTCAAACGCGCCGGTCCAGCCGCCGTCCGCTCCAAGCCGCGGCCAGCTCGCGCCGCCGAGCGCGAGGACGACGACGTCGGGCCGCGCAGTCTCGGCACCCTCAGGCCCTTCGAAGGTCAACGCGCCGTCGTCGGACCAGCCCGTCCAGCGTCGCCGTAGCGCGAAGGCCACGCCCTGCGCTTCGAGCCGGCGCAACCAGGCCCGGAGCAGCGGCGAGGCCTTCAGCGTCTTCGGAAAGACGTGGCCGCTCGACCCGACGAAGGTCTCGAGCCCGAGGTCCTCGCACCAGCGGACGAGCCGGTCCGGCGGAAAGTCGCGGAGGGCGCGCTCCAGTCGCGGGCGCGCAAGCCCATACCGGTCAAGCAGGCGCTCCAGCGGCTCGGAGTGCGTGAGATTCAGTCCGCCGCGCCCGGCGAGCAGGAACTTTCGCGCAAGCGACGGCATTCGATCGACGATCCGGACGTGCAGCCCGGACGCCGCGAGCGTTTCGGCGGCCATCAGGCCGGAGGGGCCGCCGCCGATGACGAGTGCTTGCGCTGTCATGGAACTTCAGCGTGCGCCAAAGAGGAATCGACTTCCGATCGGTTCGGAAGATAGAAATTCGACTTCGATCCACGTCTGCGCTCGCATCGTGATTCTCGTTTCCTTAAGCTGAGACCGCCTACTTATCTCGATCACTCGGCCCGCGCGACCGTCCCGGCGGGCGGCCCGGTGCGAAGGGAAGGCATGGGACGTCATCCATGGCGCTCGTTGTCATCGTCGACGATCGGATTACGAACCGGAACATCTTCGCGAAGCTGGCAGCTTCGATCGAAGGCGGGGTGGTCGTTCGGTCGTTCGGCGCCCCCGTCGAAGCGCTGGCCTGGCTCGCGGGCAACACGCCCGATCTCGTCATCACCGACTACAAGATGCCGGAACTGGACGGCGCCGAGTTCACCCGGCGCTTCCGCACCCTGGACGGCTGCGCCGACGTGCCCGTCGTGGTCCTCACGGTCTATGAAGAGCGGAGTTTCCGGCTGAACGCGCTGGAGGCCGGCGCGACCGACTTTCTGCAGAGCCCGGTCGATCACCACGAGTTTCTTACGCGCGCGCGTAATCTTCTCAAGATGCGCCGGCAGCAGGTGCTGATCGCCAGCCGCGCCCTGTCGCTCGAGCGCGAGCTTCGGTCGAGCGAGCGCGATCACGAGAAAGCCTTGCGCGACAGCTCCGAGCGGCTGGCGCAGGTCATCGACACCGTGCCGGCGCTGATCAGCGCGACCGACCGTTCCGGGCGCTGCATCTTCGTCAATGCCTACCAGGCCGCGATGAAGGGCGTCGAACCGCCGGAGCTGCTCGGGCGCACGGCGGTCGAGATGTTCGGGCCGGAGCAGGGCGGCCGCAGCGCGTCGCTCGACCGCCTGATCTGCGAGAGCGGCGCGGCTCTGCCGAGCTACGAGGAGGAGTTCGTTACTCGCTCCGGCGAGCGGCGGCATTTCCTCACCACGAAGTCGCCGCTGCGGGATGGCGGCGGCGAGATCGTCGCCGTGCTGACGACCGCGCTCGACATCACCGACCGGAAGCGCGCCGAAGGACACCTCCGCCACCTCGCGCACCACGACGCGCTGACCGACCTGCCCAACCGCGCGCTGCTGCAGGACCGCGTGCGGCACGAGATCGCCCACGCGCGGCGCAACGACGCCAAGTTCGCGCTGCATCTTTTCGATCTCGACCGGTTCAAGGCGATCAACGACGTGCTGGGCCACCACGTCGGCGACCGGCTGCTGAAGGCGGTGTCCGACCGCCTGCGCGGAACCGTGCGCGAGACCGACGCCGTCGCGCGGCTCGGCGGGGACGAGTTCGCCATCCTGCAGACCAACGTCCTCCATGCCGACGACGCCAAGGAACTCGCGCGTCGCGTCCGCGCCGCGCTGTCGGCGCCCTTCGTCTTCGACGGCGAGGAGGTGACGACCTCCGCGAGCATCGGCATCGCGCTATTTCCCGACAGCGCCTTCGATTTCGAGGAGCTGCTGAAGCGCGCCGACATTGCGATGTACCGCGCCAAGGCCGACGGCCGCGACGGCTTCCGCGTGTTCGAGGCCGACATGGACACGACGGCGCGGGCGATCACCGTGCTCGAGAGCGACCTGCGCCGAGCCTTGGCGCGCGGCGAGTTCGTGCTGCATTTCCAGCCGCAGGTCGATCTCGAATCCGGCCGCATCCTCGGGGCCGAGGCGCTGATCCGCTGGCGGCGCGAGAACGGAGACCTGGTGCCGCCGGGCGATTTCCTGCCCAGCGCGGAGGAGACCGGCCTCATCATCCCGATCAACGAATGGGTGCTGAACCACGCCTGCCAGCAGGCGGCGGCCTGGCGGAAGGCGGGGCTGCCGCCGCTCCGCGTCGCAGTGAACCTCTCGGCGGTGCAGTTCCGCAAGCAGGACGTCCAGAAGGTCGTGATGGACGCCATCGCGACCTCCGGGCTCGAACCCTCCCTCCTCGAGCTCGAGCTGACCGAGACCATCCTGCTGCAGGACACCGACCTCGTGGTCGCGCAGATCAAGGCGCTGCAGCAGCACGGCGTGACGTTCTCGATCGACGACTTCGGAACCGGCTACTCGTCGCTGGCCTACGTCAAGAACTTCCCCGTGAACCGGCTGAAGATCGACAAGTCGTTCGTTCACAACCTCAAGGCCGACGTCAACGACGCCGCGATCGTCCGGGCCATCATCAACCTCGGCCACAGCCTCGGGCTGGACGTGGTCGCGGAGGGCGTGGAGACGGCGGCGCAGGTCGCGCATCTCCGCGCCGAGGGCTGCGACGAGGTTCAGGGCTACTATTTCGGCCGGCCCATGCCCGCCGACGACTTCGTCGCCCTTGTGCGGCGCGAGACGCTTCTCGCGCGGACGGCATGAGCACCCGGCCGGCGCGGCGGGCCGCCAAGGACGGCGCCTCCGCCGGGCCGCTCGCCGCCGTGATGCGCCGTCTTCGGGCGAGCGAGGCCGGCGAGCACGAGATCGCGCTGAACCGCGTCGCGCTGGCGACCTGCGTGCTGATCTATCTGCTGGCGGAGACCGCGCTCTACGGCGATCCGCTGGGCGAGGCCTTCCTGATCACCGCGGCCTTCTTCCTCGGCGGGCTCGGCTTCGTCGCCCATCTGGCGTGGCGTCCCGCGGCCTCGCTGCCGCGTCGCGTCCTCGCGATCACCTTCGATCTGTCCGGCATCTCCTACTGCATGCACGTCGGGGGAGAGACGACCGCGATCCTCTATCCGATCTACCTCTGGGTGATCTTCGGCAACGGCTTCCGCTTCGGCCTGCGAATGCTCGCCATCGGCGCGGCGATCGCGATCGCCGGTTTCTCGGTGGTCATCGTGACGACGCCCTACTGGGGGGATCATCTCAGGCTCTCGTTGGGTCTTCTCGCGGGCCTGCTCATCTTGCCGGCCTACGCCGCGACGCTGATCCGCAAGCTCTCCAACGCGAAATCGGCGGCCGAGGACGCGAGCCGCGCGAAGAGCCTGTTCCTGGCAAGCGTCAGCCACGAGCTCCGCACGCCGCTCAACGCCGTCATCGGCATGACGGACCTGCTCGACGGCACGACGCTGGACGAGGAACAGCGCGACATGACGCGCACGGCGGGCGACGCCGGCCGGACGCTGCTGCGGCTGATCGACGATCTGCTGAACTTCAGCCGGATCGAAGCGGGCCGTATGCCGAGCCGCACGGTCGACTTCGACCTCCACGGGATGCTCGCGGAGGTGCGCGGCATGCTGACGGCGCAGGCGCGCGACAAGCGTCTGCGCCTCGCGCTGCACGTCACGCCGCGCACGCCCTACCGTCTGGCGGGCGAGGCGCGTCAGCTCAAGGACGTCCTCGTCAATCTTGTCGGCAACGCGGTGAAGTTCACGGACGTGGGTGGCGTCACGATCGCGGTCGACGCGATTTCACGGGACGAGCGGGGCGTTCGGCTGCGTTTCGAGGTCGCGGACACCGGCATCGGCATCGCTCCGGAGGCCCGCGCGCGCATCTTCGAGACCTTCACGCAGGCCGACGCCAGCATCATCAACTCCCACGGCGGGACTGGCCTCGGGCTCGCCATCTCCAAGCAGATGATCGAGCTGCAGGGCGGATCGATCGGCGTCGAGAGCGAAGTCGGCGCCGGCAGCGTCTTCTGGTTCGAGATTGATCTCGCCATTGCTTCGGGCGCGGGCGCGGAGGTCGCGCCGCGGTCCGCCCATGTCGTCGCCGTGGCGACCGATCAAGGCCGCGCCGCGAAGCTCGCGGCCGCGTTGGCGCAGGCCGGCGTCGTGGCCGACGCCTGCGGCGGCGTGCGCGAAGCGGTTCGCGCCCTGCGGGAGCACGAACGCGCCGGACGACGGCGCGCCGCCGTGATCGACGGCCGCGGCGCCGACGGAGAGGCGATCGCGACCGCGCTGCGGGCCGGTCTCGACGGCGACGATCTCGAGGCGGTCATCATCGATGGGCGGGTCGGCGAGGGACTTCCGGAGCTCGACCTGCGCTTCGTCTGCGCCGCCGCCGCGCGCGATCTGCCGGACGCGGCGGGGCTCGCCGCCATGGTGCGGATCGCGACCATCGGCGTCGCGGGCGATCCCCGGCCGCGCAGCGTCACGCCCGACGCCGTCCCGTCCCGCCAGCTGTCCGTGCTCGTGGCCGAGGACAACCGAGTCAACCAGAAGGTCATCCGCAAGGTGCTGGAGCGCGCCGGCCACGAGGCGCGCATCGTCGACAACGGCGAGCTGGCGCTCGACGCGCTCGCGGAGCGGACGTTCGACATCGTGCTGATGGACGTGAACATGCCGGTGCTCGACGGCGTCGAGGCCGCGAAGCTGTTCCGCTTCGCGTCGATCGGAAAGCCGCGCACGCCCATCGTCGCCCTCACGGCGGACGCCACTCCCGAGGCGCGGCGGCGCTGCGAGGAGGCGGGAATGGACGCCTGCGTCACCAAGCCGATCGAGCCCGCGCAGTTGCTGGCGCTGATCGCCCAGCTGGCCGGCGAGGGACCGGGCGAGGCCGTCGCCGCGGCCGAAGCCCTGACGGACGCGTTCCACGACGACGAGACCATCGCCCCGCTCGCCCGGCATCCCGGCTTCCGGCCCGCGCGCCGGGTCGTGCTGGATCGCAGGACGCTGACCGAACTCGAGCAGCTCGGCGGCCGGGCCTTCGTCGGCGATCTGGTGGACGAGTTCCTCGTGGACGCCGAGATCGTCCTGGAGGCGCTGCGTCAGGCGGTGGAGGACCGCGACACGGCGGCTTTCCGTGAGCAGGCCCATGCGCTGCGCAGCGGCGCGGCCAACATCGGCGCGCGCGGCATGTACGAACTATGCCTGTCGTGGCGAAACATCGAGGCGCGCGACCTCGCCGTGCGCGGCCGCACCCATATCCAGCGGCTGGAAGCGGAGTTCAGGCTGGTCGGCAAAGCGCTGCGCGAGCTGTTCCCCAAACGCGGTCGCGCGAACGGCGGCTGATCTCAGGGCGTCCAGCCGCATGCGGATGCGACCCGGGCGCGAACCTCGCCGAAGCCATCGAGAGAGAATGCGTTGGCGTGAACGCCGCCAATGCGATCCCTCACCTCGATCGTCAGCCGTCCTTCGGCCGGCAGTCGACGCAGGAAATCCTCGACCCCCTCGGACCGGAACACCGCCTTGCCGTTCGTGGAGACGTCCCACCGTGAGGTCTCCTGCGCCCCGGAGTCCGACTGCGTCACGACCTCCAGCGACGAGCGCGGCAGGCCCCAGTCGCCCGCGGTTCCGACGAGCGCTTCGGTGCGCCCGCCGAGGCAGCGCACGATGATGAAGGACGGATCGTCCTGCGAGGCGCCGCGCGCTGCGGCGAGCGCCGTCACCAGCGTGGCCCGTTCGTCGGGCTCCGACGTGGTGGTCCAGCCGCCAAGCGTCTCCGTGCCGGCGGCGGCGGCGGTCGCAAGAAGATACGACGCCACGACGATAGCCTTGCGCATGGGAACGCGTCCTCGGTCAGCAACTGACGCTCACGGATACGCCGGGCGTCCGGGCTTGGACCGTCGACCCCAGATCTTCTCTGGGCCGCGCGAGACTGCGTCCTGCGAATGCTGCTTTGCAGCATAAGAAAACTATGAGACGTTTCGCATCGTACGTTGCGTCACGGCGTCGTCGTACGACATCCTTGGAGCGTCGCCGCCCAGGGATTGACGGAGAGGGATCGCGCGTATGGCCTTCAGGCCGCGTCTCCGATCGGCAGGCCTTTTAAGCGTCGCAATCGCGGCGATGCTCGGGCTCGCGGGCGGCGTGGTCGGCGGCGAGCGGTTTGGGCCCTATCGCGACGCGCGGACCGCGGAAAGCGTCCAGCCGCCGGCTTGGCGCGGGCCGAGCTTTGACCCCCGGCGCTACGCCGACGCGGCGGTTGAGGCGGTGGTCCGCAGCGCCTGCGCATCGCCGGCGCCCTTCGTCGTGCTGGACAGCTTCAGCTTCGGGCGCCCCGCCAACCTGGACGACGACCTCGGCGATCCGTCGGACGGCGCGGACGCGCACATCAGCCACGGCGACGTCGTGGCGGCGATCGCCGCGCTCGGCCACGGCGCGGTGACGACCTACCAGATCGACCCGGTCTTCAACGCCTTCACCCTCGCAAGGGATATCGCCGCGCTCGCGCGCGACGTGGCGAGCGGCAAGGTCGCCCGTCCCGCCGCGGTCGTCACCTCGATCGTGCTGCCGGTCGATCTCGACGACGTCAATCGCGCCCTGCCGGCCGACAAGGCCGTCTCCGAGGCGGACCTCCGCGCCCGGCGGGGAGACGTGATGGCGGCGCTCGTGGGCGACGGCGATCCGCGCAATCCCTATCGCATCGTGCGCGACGCGCTGGCGACGCTCGCGCGGCTCGACGTGCCGGTGTTCGCGGCGTCCGGCAACACAGGGCCGGACGGCCTGATCAACGTGCTTGCGCTCAACGACGGCGTCTACGCCGTGGGCGCGCTCGACGCCGCAGGCCGCCCGACCGCCTACACGAGCGCGCCTGAGATGACCGCGATCTGGGCGCCGGGGCAGTTCGTCCTCAGCGAAACGACGGGCGGGCTGAGCCTCACCGGCGGCCGCGACGTCGCCTTCGCCGGAGCGGCCGCGCCGGGGCGGAAGGCGCTGATCGCCTCGCTCGTCGGGCGCGATCCTGCGGCGCTCGTGCGCCGCGTGCCGGCGGCTCTCGCGGGCCCGGACCCGGCCGGGCCGGGGCGCCGCCAGCGCACGCTGCGGCGCTACCTCGAGGCTGGGCTCTACCGCACGGTCGATCTGCTTACGGCCTATGGCTACGACATGAGTTCCGGCAACGTCGCGCGCTCGCTGGAGCAGGGCCCCTACATGCACTACCCGTCCGACGCGATCTTCCGGCTCGATCCGACGGGCCGGCTAGCCTTCGACCCGCAAGGCGACGGCTCGGCCGGCCAACTCGTGGCCTACGACGCCACCTCGTTCGCCACGCCCAATGTCTGCCCTTCGCCGCAACGGGTCGCCCAGCGCGCAGCCCCCCGCTGACGGGCTGCGCCGCAAAAAGCTCCCCCCGAGGGATCGATCGCCAAGGCCGGGACGTTCCAGTTCTCCCCACCGCGAAGCCGCAGAGCGGCTCAGCCAGAACGAGGACCTGAATGTCAGATCGGACCTACAAGATCATCGAGATCGTCGGATCGTCCGCGACCTCGATCGAGGAGGCCATCAGCGGCGCCATCGCCGACGCCGCGAAGAGCGTCCATCACATCCGCTGGTTCGAGGTCGTCGAGACTCGCGGCCATGTCGAGGACGGCAAGGTCGCGCACTATCAGGTGACGTTGAAAATCGGGTTCACCATCGAAGGAACTTAATCTCATCAGCGGCGTTTGACGCGACGGTGGAGTTCGCGCGCGATGCGCGACAGCCGGCGTCGTGAAAGAGGCGGAGATGGGCAACGCGTTTGTGGTCGAGGTGCGTGGTCGCCACGCGGGATTGCTCATTCGCCTCGAGGACGGATTCCGCTTTTTGGCGTCGCTCCCCGAGGTCTATGACCTCGACGACAAGGTGTTCTCCGACAAGGCGGCGGTCTGCGCCGCCGTCGAGGCGCGTTTTGACGCCCTTCAGGCCGGCCATCTGCCGGCTTATGCGTCTCTCAACTGCGGATGGATCGACGACGGGCTGCGTCTCGCGAGCTGACAGGGTTCGCGTTTGGCGCGCCGCGCGCTTTCACTTAATCCCAGAAAGCTTGCAGACGACGCCCGCTGCGGCCATCAGGCTCAGCAAAGTTACGATGCCGACCTTCAGCCGGAACGCAAATAGGAGCGCTCCAGCTGTCAGCGCCAGCGCGACCACGTCGAGGCTGGCGGGTGCGGGGTAGGACAGGTCGAGACCATAGGCGGTTGTCCGCCCGGTCTCCCGAAACAGGGCGTGGAGCGCGAACCAGAGCGCCAGGTTCAGGATTACGCCCACGACCGCTGCGGAGACGCCGGCGAGAGCGCCGGACAGCAGGCGGTTGTCTCGAAGCCGCTCCACGAACGGCGCGCCGAGGAAGATCCAGAAAAAGCTCGGCGCAAAGGTGACCCAGCTCGCGAGCAGCCCTCCAAGCGCGCCGGCAAACAGCGGGTCAAGCCCGCCCGGCGCCCGGTGCGCGGCGAGGAAGCCCACGAACTGGAGCACAAGGATCAGCGGCCCCGGCGTGGTTTCGGCGAGCCCCAGTCCGTCGAGCATTTCGCCCGGCCGAAGCCAGCCGTAGCCCTCGACCGCCTGCTGGGCGACGTAGGCCAGCGCCGCATAGGCGCCGCCGAAGGTCACCACCGCCATCTGGCTGAAAAACGTGGCGATGTCCGCGAACACGTTTCCGGTCCCGAGTGCGAACGTTAGAGCGGCGACCGGCGCGAGCCACAGCGCAAGCGCCGTCGCCGCGGGCGCGATCGCCTCCCGGAACGGCGCGCGCCCGCGCATCGGAGCGTTCGGGCTCAGCACGCCGCCGTCCTCCGCGTCGAGAGCGGCCGCGGTCGCTCCCGCGCCGAAACCCGGAACGCCGAGACGCACGGCGGCGAAGCCGATTAGCGCCGCCGCCGCGATCACGGCCGGGAACGGCGCGCCGAAGGCGAAGATCGCGAGGAAGGCGAGGGCGGCGAGCCCGACCTGCGCCAGGCCCGTCAGCGCCTTCCGGCCGACGCGCAGCAGCGCCTGCAGCACGATGGCGATGACGGCGGCCTTCAGCCCATAGAACGCCCCGGCGATCAGCGGCGTCGTTCCCGCCGTGACGTACAGAAGGCTGAGGCCCAGCATGGCGAGGGCGCCGGGCAGGACGAAGAGCAGGCCCGCAATCGCGCCGCCGCGGGCGCCGTGCATCAGCCAGCCGAGATAGGTCGCGAGCTGTTGCGCTTCGGGCCCGGGGAGCAGCATGCAGTAGTTCAGCGCGTGCAGGAACCGCGCGTCCGACACCCAACGGCGCTCCTCGACGACGATGCGATGCATGGTCGCGATCTGGCCGGCAGGTCCCCCGAAGCTAAGCAGCGCGACCTTGAGCCAGACGCGCAGCGCCTCGCCGAGGGTCGGAAGCCGTCGGGCGTCCGGCGCTGGATAGGGCGAAACCTCGACCGTGTCGGACATGCGCATCCCCTCAGACCGCCGGCGCGGGCCGCGATGCTTGGGCCGGAACGGCCGGCCTGACAAGCAGATCGCCCGACGCCCGCGCTCAAGCGCTCGCATGGCCCGCTTTCCGCCCGACGCCGTGACGGCTTAGCCAGCTTTCGAACCAAAGAGGCCATAGTCACGTAACTGAACCGTGATCGGTCGTGTCGGCCGCGGGCCGAGCGAGGCGCTATGACGACGCATCCTGCAAAGTTGCTTTCGGTCGCAAGCGCGACCGCGCCGCACGACCTCGGGCAAGACGACGTTGTCGCCGCGGCGCGACGTGTCTTCCTCGACGCCGGCCGCCGCGACTTCGACCGCGTCGCGCCGGTATACGCCAACGCTGGCGTCCTGCGCCGGCAGTCCGTCCGGCCGCTCGACTGGTACGCCGAGCCGCACGGCTGGGAGGACCGAACGGCGGCCTACCTCGAAGGGGCGGGCGCCTTGTTCGTGCAGGCCGGCCAGCGCGCCATCGCCGCCGCCGGACTCATGGCCGAAGACATCGACGTGGTCGTCACCGTGTCCTCCACCGGCGTCGCGACGCCGAGCCTCGAGGCGCGCTTCGGCGACGCGCTCGGCCTGCGCGCCGACGTCATGCGCGTTCCGGTCTTTGGCCTCGGTTGCGCCGGCGGCGTATCGGGCCTCGGGATCGCGGCTAGCCTCGCCCGCGGGACGCCGGGCGCCCGCGTGCTGCTCGTCGCGGTGGAGACCTGCACGCTGGCGTTCCGGCTCGGCCGCCTCGACATGGCGAGCGTGGTCTCCACCGCCCTGTTCGGCGACGGCGCGGCGGCCTGCGTGCTCGCGGCGGGGCCGGGCGGCCTCGCCGAGGTGGCCTATGTCGGCGAGCATCGCTGGCCGGACACGCTCGACGTGATGGGCTGGCGGTTCGACGACGTCGGCTTCGACGTCGTGCTGGACCGCGCGGTCCCGGCGTTCGCGGCGGAACGCCTGCCGATCGCCGCGCGTGCGATCCTCGCGGGCGGCGGCGTCGCGCTGGAGGATGTCCGCCGCTTCGTCTGCCATCCCGGCGGCGCGAAGGTTGCCATGGCGCTCGAGGGGGCGCTCGGCCTCGCCGACGGCGCCCTGGCCGACGAGCGCGCCGTGCTGGCCGCGCATGGCAACATGTCCGCGCCGACCGTGCTGTTCGTGCTGGAGCGGGCGCTCGCCGGCGGTCTCGGCGACCCCACGGCGCTGCTGGCCCTGGGGCCGGGCTTCACCGCCAGCATGGCGCTGCTGAGGCCCACGACGTGAGCGGCGCAGTCCTTCTGCTCTTGTTCGTCACCGCCTCCCGGCTTGGCGAACTCGTCCTTTCCGCCCGGAACGTCGCTGGGCTGAAGGCGCGGAGCGCGATCGAAGCGGGGGCGAGCCACTATCCGGCGATGGTCGCGCTCCACACGTCGTGGCTCGCCGGCCTGTGGTGGCTCGGGCGTGACGCGACCGTGTCGCCCGGCTGGCTGGCGGCCTTCGGGGCGCTGCAGGTCCTGAGGGTCTGGACGCTCGCCACGCTCGGCCGGCGCTGGACGACGCGCATTCTGGTGATTCCGGGCGAGACGCTCGTGCGCCGCGGGCCGTATCGCTTCGTGGCCCACCCGAACTATGTGGTCGTCGCGGGCGAGATCGCCGTCCTGCCGCTCGTTTTCGGGCTGCCGGTCTTCGCCTTCGTGTTTTCGCTGCTGAACGCGGGCATGCTCGCCGTCCGCATTCGCGCCGAGGAGGCGGCCTTGAAGCGTCACGCCGCACCTTGAGCTGAAGCCGGGGTCGGGCCACGATCGCCGCTCCCCGGCTTCAGGAGACGCCATGACCGCCGAAGCGACGACCCCCGACGCCATCGCCCGCCGCATCGCGCAGGGGCGGGGGCTCGCGCCCGCCGACATCGTCATCAAGGGCGCGCGGGTGCTCGACGTGGTCACCGCGACGCTGTTCGAGAGCGACGTCGCGATCGCCGGCGACAGGATCGTCGGCACCTTCGGCGAGTACGAGGGGCGGGAGATCATCGACGGCCGCGGGCTGACCGTGGTTCCGGGCTTCATCGACACCCACCTCCACATCGAATCCTCGCTGCTGACGCCGCTGGAATTCGACCGTTGCGTGCTGCCGCACGGCGTGACGACGATCGTGTGGGACCCGCACGAGATCGCCAACGTGCTGGGGGCGGAGGGGATCGACTACGCGCTGCGGGCGGCCGAGGCCACGGTGATGGACATCCGCGTCAACCTCTCGTCCTGCGTGCCCGCCTCGCCGCTCGAGACCTCGGGCGCGCGGCTCGGCGTCGACGATCTCACGCCGTTCCGCGGCCGGGCGAAGGCGCTGGGCCTCGCCGAGTTCATGAATTTTCCAGGCGTGCTGAACGCCGATCCCGGCTGTCTCGCCAAGCTCGCCGCCTTCCAGGACGGCCACATCGACGGCCACGCGCCCCTGGTGCGCGGCAAGGACCTCAACGGCTACCTCTCCGCCGGCATTCGCACCGACCATGAGGCCACCAGCTACGAGGAGGGGTTGGAGAAGCTCCGCAAGGGCATGACGGTGCTGATCCGCGAAAGCTCGATCGCCAAGGATCTGCATGCGCTGTGGCCGCTGCTGACGGCCGAGACATCGGCCTTCGTCGCCTTCTGCACCGACGACCGTAACCCGGTCGAGATCGCGGCGGAGGGCCATCTCGACCACATGATCCGCTGGACCATCGCGCAAGGAGCGCCCGCCGCCCACGTCTACCGCGCGGCGAGCTGGTCGGGGGCCAACGCCTTTGGGCTGCGCGACCGGGGGATCGTGGCACCGGGCAAGCGCGCGGACCTCGTGCTTTTGTCCGACTACGAGGACTGCCGCGTGCAGACGGTGATCGCCGGCGGCCGCGTGGTGACCGACGCGCTGTTCGCCGCCCGGGCGGTCCCCGACCCCGTCGGCCTCGACAGCATGAAGGCGGAGCCGGTGACGGCGGACGACCTGACGTCGAAGGGCGCCGGCGGGCCGCGGCCGGTGATCGGCGTCGTGCCCGGCAAGATCGTCACCGACCATCTGACGCTGGAGCTCGCGGCCGAGGGCGGCGCGGTGCGGCCCGATCTCGCCCAGGACGCCCTCGCCGTCGCGGTGATCGCCCGACACGGGATCAACCGCAACATCGGCCGCGGCTTCGTGAAGGGCTTCGAGCTGAAGGCCGGCGCGATCGCCTCTTCGGTCGGGCACGACAGCCACAACATTTGCGTCGTCGGCGTCACGGCCGACGATATGGCGCTGGCCGCCAACCGGGTCATCGCGCTCGGCGGCGGCTTCGTCGTGGCGGCCGAGGGCGAGGTGAAGGCCGAACTCGCGCTGCCGGTGGCGGGATTGATGAGTCTCGAGCCGCATGAAGCGGTGCACGACCGGCTCGTCGCGCTCCGCGCCGCGGCCGTCGCGCTCGGCTGCACGCTGTCGGAGCCGTTCCTGCAGGTGGCCTTCCTGCCGCTCACCGTCATTCCGCATCTGAAGATCAGCGACTTCGGCATGGTCGACGTGAACCGCTTCGAGGTCATCGCGGCATGAGCGGCCGCTTCGAGGGGCGACGCGTGCTGGCGCTCGGCGACACGGACGCGGCGCTCGGCCTCGCGCAGGAGGCCGCGGCGGCCTTCGGGGCGGAAGGCGCGGACCTGCGCGTCGCGTCGCTCGCGCTGGAGGGCGAGCCGGAGCCGCCGGTCTTCCTGCCCGAATCGCTCGCGGCGTCGCGGCTGTTCCGCGGCTCGCACTTGGTGCTCGCGGCGCTGTCGGACGCGGGCTTCCGGGCGCTGTTCGCCGCCTATGTCGAGGCCGACCTCGCCCGGGAGCCGTCGCGCCCGCTCGTGATCGCCGTCGACGCGGCGCCGGCGGGCTCCGGCGCCGTCGACTGGATGGCGGCCCGGGTGCCCGCCGACGTGCTGCGGCTGCGCAGCCATCCCGATCTCGCGCTCTACGGCAGGGTGGCGGCGGCGCTCGGCGTGGACGCCACCAACGCGGCGCTGGCCCCCTCGGCCGACGGGCTTTTCGGGATGAGCGAGGCCCTGCTGATGGGCCAGGACCTGCGCGAATCGGCGCTTCCGCTCCGCCAGTCGCTCGCGGGCCGGATCATTCCGGACGCTCCGGAAGCGCCAAAACCGGCTTCTGGCCTTGCCGCCGGCCTCATGAGGCGGTTAGTTCGCAGAGGCCGTTCGGCGCCGCAGCATTAGGGGATGCGCCGGTCGTCGATCGGTCACGCTTTGAATGCTTTTTGACATGCCGCATTGGGGCGCAATTTTCAGGAGACTGACATGGCCAATCGCTACGAGGTCGGGGAGAAGGACACCCGGCCCTGGGGGACGTGGGAGGTCATCGCCGGGGGCGAGAACTACGCGGTAAAGCGGATCGTGGTGTCGCCCGGCGCGCGCCTGTCGCTGCAGAAGCACCAGCACCGCGAGGAGCACTGGATCGTCGTCGAGGGCGAGGGGATCGTCACCCGCGACGACGAGCGCATCCCGGTGAAGACCGGCGTCGCCGTGCATCTCCCGCTGCACTGCGTGCACCGCGTCGAGAACCCGGGGAAGGTTGACCTGGTGTTTATTGAAGTGCAGCGCGGCGATCCGCTGGACGAGGACGACATCGAGCGGATCGAGGACGACTACGGCCGCGCGCCTGCGGGCGAGGGCTCGACCGCCCCGGCCGGCGCGCCGAGCGGGTTCGCCGGCGTCACAGCGCTGGTGATGGACTTCGACGGCGTCTTCACGGACGACCGCGTGCTGGTGGATCAGGACGGCCGCGAGGCCGTCTTCGCCAGCCGCTCCGACGGCATGGGTCTCGAGCGGCTGCGCAAGCTGACCTCGATCCGCACTCTGATCCTGTCGAAGGAGCCGAACCCCGTTGTCTCCGCGCGGGGCGCCAAGCTCAAGATCGAGGTGCTGCAAGGCATCGACGACAAGCTGCCGGAGCTCGACCGTTGGCTCGCCGCCAATGGTCTGACCCGCGAGCAGACCGTCTACATCGGCAACGACGTCAACGATCTTGAATGCCTTAGGGCTGTGGGCTTCCCCGTGGCCCCCGCGGACGCCCGCGCGGAGGCCAAGGCCGCCGCGCGTTTCGTCACCACGGCGCTGGGCGGCCGCGGCGCGCTGCGGGAACTGTGCGAGCGGCTGATCGCGGACCATGTCCCCGGCGTTTCGGACCAGGCGTCGGCCCGCTACGCCGCCGCGAGCTGATCGTCGCGAATTTCAACGCTGCAGCGCAACGAATGAGCGCGTTGCGGCGTTGGCTCGCGCGACCTGCCACTCGTTGGCCGGCGAGCGCCTTCGAACGAGAGGGATTGCGCGGTGAAGATCAATATCGGCTTCGAGATCACGCATAACTTTCCTCAGCCCACCCCCATGATGGTGATGCTGAACGTGCATCCGAGCCGTGAGCTCGACCTGGTCAAGCCGGACCAGGTGACGTCCTACCCCTACACGCCGATCTCGGTGTACCTCGACGGCTTCGGCAATGTCTGCGGCCGGCTGGTCGCCCCGGCGGGCGACTTCACGCTGACGACCGACGCCGTCGTGCTCGACAGCGGCGAGCCCGACGTCGCGTCGTGGGACGCCTATCAGCACGCGGTCGAGGACCTGCCGGACGACACCCTCGTCTTCCTGCTCGGCAGCCGCTACTGCGAAACCGACCGCCTCGTGAACGACGCCTGGGCGATGTTCGGGAACACGCCACTGGGCTGGGGCCGGGTGCAGGCGATCGTCGACTTCGTCCATAATCACATCACGTTCGGCTACAACCATGCGCGCGCGACGAAATCGGCGTTCGACGCCTGGAACGAGCGACAGGGCGTATGCCGGGACTTCGCCCATCTCGCGATCGCGCTCTGCCGCTGCATGAACATCCCGGCGCGCTACGCCACAGGCTATCTCGGCGACATCGGCGTTCCGAAAGACCCCGCGCCGATGGATTTCAGCGCTTGGTTCGAAGTCTATCTCGGCGGTCGCTGGCACACCTTCGACGCCCGGCACAACAAGCCGCGCGTGGGACGCATCGTCATGGCGCGGGGCCGCGACGCGGCGGACGTGGCGCTCACCAACGCCTTCGGACCCAACTCGCTCAAGACCTTCAGGGTCTGGACCGACGAGGTCTGGTAAGGGCGCCCAGCGCGCGCGATCTGCGCTATAAGCCCCCATCTTTTCCGAACGATCGGGCCTGACGCCGTGACGACCGCCGCAGCGCGCCGCTTTTCAGTCGCGCCCATGATGGACTGGACCGACAGAAACTGTCGGCTGTTTCACCGCGCGCTGACGCGCGAGGCTCTGCTGTACACCGAGATGGTGACGACCGGCGCAGTGCGGTTCGGTCCCCGCGAGCGCCTGATCGGATTCTCCCCAGCCGAGCAGCCGGTGGCGGTCCAACTCGGCGGCTCGGAGCCCGCGGAACTCGCCGAGGCCGCGCGCATTTGCGAGGACTTCGGCTACGTCGAGGTCAATCTCAACGTCGGTTGCCCTTCCGACCGGGTTCAGGACGGCCGCTTCGGCGCTTGCCTGATGGCGGAGCCTACGCGGGTCGCCGACTGCGTCGCGGCGATGAAGGCCGCGGTTTCGGTCCCGGTCACGGTGAAGTGCCGCATCGGGATCGACGATCAGGACCCGGAGCAGGCGCTCGACGCCCTGGCCGACGCCGTGCTCGCGGCCGGCTCCGACGCGCTGATCGTCCATGCCCGCAAGGCTTGGCTGAAAGGCCTGAGCCCGAAGGAGAACCGCGACGTGCCGCCGCTCGACTACGGCCGCGTGCTGCGGCTGAAGGCGCGGCGGCCGGAGGCGTTCATCGCCATCAACGGCGGCATCGCGGACCTCGACGCGGCGCAGGCGCTGCTCGCCCCGCGGGACGGCGTCGCGCTCGACGGCGTCATGCTCGGCCGGGCGGCGTACCAAAACCCCGAGCTGCTGCTGGGCGTGGACCCGCTGCTGTTCGGCCGCGCGGCGCCCTTCGCCAGCGCGAAAGAGGCGGCGGAGAGCCTGACGCCTGCGATCGAGGCGCATCTCGCCCGCGGCGGGCGGCTGTCGAACTTCACACGCCACATGCTGGGGCTGTTCCCGGGCAAGCCGGGCGCGCGGGCGTTCCGCCGCCATCTCAGCGTGGAGGCGCCCAAGGCCGGCGCAGGGATCGAGGTTCTGCGCGCCGCGCTTGACCTCGTGGACGAGAGCGGCTCCATGGCCCGAGCAAGCGAAGCCGCCTGACGTTCCGGCGGCGGCGCTGCGACCCCCTCCTGGAGCGCCGCCGTGGACCTTCTCGCTTCGCTGCCGATCGGCGACATCGTCGAGCTTGTTCTCGGCCTCGCGCTCGGCGGCGTCGTGACAGGCTTGCTGGCGGGGGTCTTCGGCGTGGGCGGCGGCGCGGTGATCGTGCCCGTGCTGGCGGTGCTGTTCGATCACCTCGGCGTCCCTGACGACATCGAGATGCAGCTCGCCGTCGGCACGTCGCTCGCCATCATCATACCCACGTCGATCCGCTCCTTTCGCGCGCACGCCGCGCGCGGGTCGGTGGATCGCCCGGCGCTTCGGGCGTGGCTGCTCCCTGTCACGCTCGGAGCGGTCAGCGGCGCCGGGGTCGCGGCCTTCGTCAGCTCCGACGCGCTCAAGCTTGTGTTCGCCCTGTTCGGCCTCGGCATGTCGGCTAATCTGCTGTTCGGCCGCGACGACTGGCGGCTCGCCGATGATCTTCCCGGCTGGCGGGCGACCTCGATCTGGGGGTTCGGCATCGCGCTGCTGTCCGCGCTGATCGGCATCGGCGGCGGGGCGCTGGGCGCGCTGTTCCTGAAGCTGCATAACCGGCCGATCCATGTGGCGATCGGCACGTCGTCGGGCCTCGGGGCGCTGATCGCGGTCCCCGGCGCGATCGGCTACGCGGTGGCCGGCCTGCCGCACCTCGCCCAGCTGCCGCCGCTCTCGATCGGATACGTGTCGCTGATCGGGTTCGCGCTCATGGCGCCGATCTCGGTGCTCGTGGCGCCGATCGGGGTGCGTCTGGCGCATGGGCTGTCGAAGCGCAGGCTGACCGTCGCGTTCGGTGTCTTCCTCGCGCTCGTCGCGGCCCGCTTCCTCTACGATCTGGCGACCTGAGCGGCGGCGGCCCTCAGACCCGCACGCCCATATCGGCCAGGAAACCGTGGCCGTAGACATAGGCGAGGGCGATCACCAGCGCGATCGCGAGCCAGAGGGCGACGGCCCGGACGGCCCCGCTGGCGTTGCCGCGCCAGCGCGCCAGCAGGCCCGGTCCGATCCAGACCGCGACGCAGACCAGCGCCACCGCCGACGCCCAGCGCTCGTTCGGAAAATCGCCGAAGCCGCCGGCGAGGTCCGCGATGACGAACACCAGGATCGTCGCGAGAATCGCGACGACGAGGATCTCGCCGATGCTGCGCTCCCTCATTGACCGGCCTCCGTCGGAGCGCGCTTCTCGGCGAAGATCCTGCGACGCGCCGGGAGCCCACGCATCACCGTCTCCCGCGCGTCGGCCGAGAGCCGCGACCATGCGCCGATCTCGGCGAGCGTGCGCAGGCAGCCCTCGCACCAGCCGGTCGCGGGATCCATGACGCAGACCGAAATGCAGGGGCTTTTGATCGGACGGCTGTCGAGCATGCTCTAACGGATGGCCGACCGCTCCGCCGGGCGCAAGACTGCGACGCGTTATTCCTTCGATGGGCGCGTCACATAAGGGTCAAGGCGAGCGCGGTGAGAGCGGCCGCGTCGCCAAGAGCGGCCGCCGCGCCGCAGACGTCGCCGGTGACGCCGCCGATCTGGCGGCGGGCGAGGGCGGACAGCGCCGAGGCGGCGAGCGCGGCGAACGCGGCCGCAGCGAGGCCGGGCCCTATCCCTACGAGCAACGCCGCGAGCGCCGCGGCGAGCGCCCAGCCGAGGGCGACGGCGCTCGCCGCCGGGCGCGCGGCGTGGCCAGCGCCCTCGGCGCGGGCGGGCGGCAGCAGCACGGTCGGCAGCACGGCGGCGGGTCGCGCTATCGTGGAGGCCGCGGCGACTGCAAGGCCTGCGACGGGGCCTAGTCCTTCCACAAGCGCGGCCCCGAGCGACACGCGGGCGAGCAGCGTCAGGATCAGCGCGGTCGCGCCGAAACTTCCCAGGCGGCTGTCGCGCATGATCGCGAGCTTGCGCTCGCGGTCGCGCCCTCCGCCGAAGCCGTCGGCGACGTCGGCAAGCCCGTCCTCATGCAGCGCGCCGCTGAGGGCGACGCCAGCCGCGACCGCAAGCGTCGCCGCGGGGAGGGGCGATAGCCCGAGCGCCGTCAGCCCTGCGAGAACCGCTCCGCCCACAAGACCCACCACAAGCCCGGCCAGGGGCGCGGCGCGCGCCACCCCTTCGAAGATCGCGGCGGACTCCGGCGATCCCCAGGCCGGAGGGACGGGGAGCCGGGTGAAGAACCGCAGCGCGTCGGCGGCGGCGTCGCGCGCGGCGCGAGCCATGGAATTCGAACGGTTGGCGGTCATCGGACGACAATAGGGTTGCGGTCGCGCCTCACTAGCATGGTCGTGCGCGGAGCGCGCTTGGCGTGCACTGCGGGATCGGCTATCTGCGACGCTCCGATGACGGCGATCCCCCACGCCGGCGACGTGACGAGGACGCTTCCATGACCCGCTCTCCGGACGCCGCGAGGCCCGCATCCGCGAGCGGTCTGCCGTTCGACGACATCCGTGCATTGCTCGGTCGTCTGCCCGGACCCGCCGTCGAGGCCGTCGCGGCGGTTCGCGCGCGCGAGGCGGAGTTGGTGAAGCCCACCGGCGCGCTGGGCCGGCTCGAGGACATCGCGGAGTGGCTCGCCGCCTGGCAGGGCAAGGCGCCGCCGCGCGTCGCCCGTCCGCTCGTCGCGATCTTCGCCGGCGCCCATGGCGTGACGGCGAAGGGCGTTTCGGCCTACCCCGTCGAGGTCACGAGCCAGATGCTCGGCGCCTTCTCCAGCGGCGGGGCGGCGATCAATCAGATCTGCGCGAGCTTCGACATCGGCCTCAAGGTGTTCGACCTCGCCTCCGACCGGCCGACCCCGGACATCACCGAGCGGGCGGCCATGAGCGAGCAGGAATGCGCGGCGACCATGGCCTACGGCATGGAGGCGATCGCCGGCGGGATCGATCTGCTGGTCGTGGGCGAGATGGGGATCGGCAACACCACCGTCGCCGCGGCCATCGCCTGCGCGCTCTACGGCGGCGAGCCGGAGGATTGGGTCGGCCGCGGCACCGGCGTCGACAAGGCGGGGTTGAAGCGCAAGGCCGAGGCCGTGCGCGCCGCCCTCGAGACCCACAAAGGCCATCTCGGCGATCCGCTGGAGGCGCTGCGGCGGCTCGGCGGCCGGGAGCTCGCCGCGATCGCGGGTGCCATCGTCGCGGCGCGGATGGAGCGCGTGCCGGTGGTCATCGACGGCTATGTGGCGACCGCCGCCGCCAGCGTGCTGCACGCGCTCGACGCCAGCGCGCTCGACCACTGCGTCGCCGGACATCGCTCGGCCGAGGCCGCCCATGGCCGCCTGTTGGAGCGTCTGGAGCTGAAGCCGCTGCTCGATCTGGGGATGCGTCTCGGCGAGGGCTCCGGCGGCGCGCTCGCGGTCGCGATCATCAAGGCCGCCGCCGCCTGCCACTCCGGCATGGCGACGTTCTCGGAAGCCGCGGTCGCGAACCGCGCCTGAGCGAAGGGCCGGTCGGAACCCATTTGGAAATTTAAAGACCCGCTGGAGCGACATGCGTACTTCGAGACGCCGACCTGCGGTCGGCTCCTCAGGATGACGAGGGCTGGGCCGGAGCAAACCCTCCTCATGCTGAGGAGCCCGCCTCTCGGCGGGCGTCTCGAAGCACGCGCAAGGTCACCTGGGATCGGTCGTCCCGACAGGCCGCTCAGGCCTCGCGCGGCCGAAGATGCCGCGTGGCGCGGCGCTCCAGCAGGTTCCAGACCCGGCGGACGGTCTCGACCAGCACGAGATAGATCAGCGCGGCCCATAGGTAGACCTCGAAGTCGTAGGAGCGGCTGAAGGCGTATTTGGTTGCGCCCAGCACGTCGTAGACCGTGACGACGCTTGCGATCGAACTCGCCTTGATCATCAGCACCAGCTCGTTGCCGAGCGGCCGAAGCCCCTGCGCGAGGGCCTGCGGCAGGATCACGGTGAGGTAGGTCTGGCCGCGCCGCAGCCCGAGCGCGGCCGCGGCCTCGCCCTGGCCGCGCGCGACGGAGCGCACGCCGCCGCGGATGATCTCGGCCTGATAGGCCGCGGTGTTGAGGGTGAAGGTGATCGCCACGCACCACCAGGCGTCCCGGAACACGCCCCAGAGGCCCACGGCGTCCAGCGCGTCGCGGAACTGGCCGGCGCCGTAATAGACGAGGAAGACCTGCGCCAGCAGCGGCGTGCCGCGGAAGAAGGTGGAGAACGACAGGCACAGCGCCCGGGTGACGCGCCCGCCCTCGACCAGGGCGACGCCGAGCGGCAGGGCGAGCAGGAAGCCCACGGAGCAGGACGCCGCGACGAGGCCCAGCGTCGTCCAGAGCCCGTCGACGACCCGCGGGCCGTAGCGCGCCATCAGCTCGGCGTCGAAGCCGAGCGCGCCCCAGACGGTCAGGATGGCCTGGCCGAGAGCCGCTTCCACGGTCTCAGCGCCCTGCGGCGGCGAAGCCGCGGTCGGCGCGCGCCTCGAGCCGGCGGGCGATCGCCGTCGAGAGGCCCGAGAGCGCCAGATAGAGCAGGCAGGCGACGAGATAGAAGAAGAACGGCTGCTTGGTCGCGTTGACCGCGAGGTTGGTCTGCCGGGTGAGGTCGGCGAGGGCGATGACCGAGACCAGAGAGGTGTCCTTCAGCAGCACGAGCCAGGTGTTGGAGAGGCCGGGGAGCGCGACCCGCCACAGCTGCGGAAACACCACGAGGCGGAAGGCGAGGCGGCGCGACAGGCCGAGCGCCGCGGCCGACTCGCTCTGCCCTTTCGGCACCGCGCGGATTGCGGCCAGCAGCACCTCGCTGGAGAAGGCCCCGAACACGAGGCCGAGCGCCACGACGCCCGCGACGAAGCTGTTGATCTCCACCGTCGCGCCTGTGAGCGACGCGATCAGCCGCGGGGCGCCGAAGGCGACGATCAGGATCGTCAGCAGCTCGGGCAGACCGCGGAACACCGTGGTGTAGAGCTCGCCCAGCGCGCGGGCGACCCGGCCCTTGGCGTTCTTGAGCAGCGCCACGCCGAGGCCCAGGGCGAGGCCGAGCGGCAGCGTGGCGATCGCGAGCGTAATCGTGACGACCACGCCGCGCGCGAGATCGTCGCCCCAGCCTTCGGATCCGAACGACAGCAGCCCGAAGAGGTCGGTCACGCGGCGGTCAGTAGAGGCTGAACGGGAAGTACTTGGCGTTGATCTTCTCGTAGGTGCCGTCGGCGAGGATTTCCGCGATGCCCTTGTCGATCAGCTCCTTCAGCTCGATGTCCTCCTTGCGGAGGCCAGCCCCGATGCCCTCGCCGAAGTACTTCTCGTCGCGGATGTCCTGGCCGATCACCTGGCAGCACTTGCCGGCGTCGGCCTTCTCCAGCCAGGGCAGCATCACCGTCTTGTCGCCGAGCACCGCGTCGAGCCGCCCCGAAGCGAGGTCGAGGTTGGCCTCGTCCTGGGTCGCGTAGAGCTTCACGGTCGCGCCCGCCGGCTCATACACGTCCTGCAGGTAGGTGCCGCTGACGGTGGAAGACTGCGCCCCGATCGTCTTGCCCTTCATCGCGTCGGTGGAGGTGCCCATCGAGGCGTTGCGCTTGTCGGTCACGAACAGCGCCGGCGTCTGGTAGTAGCGCTTGGAGAACGCGATAGTCTTCTTGCGTTCGTCGGTGATCGACATGGAGGCGAAGATGGCGTCGTACTTGTTGGCGAGCAACGCGGGGATGATGCCGTCCCAGTCCTGCGCTACGAAGGTGCACTCGGCCTTGATCTTCTCGCAGATCGCCTTGGCGATATCGATGTCGAAGCCCTGGACCTGTCCGTCCGCGCCCACGACATTGAACGGCGGATAGGCGCCTTCGGTCCCGATCTTGATCTTCGACCAGTCCTTGGCCGCAGCCGGACCGGCGATCAGGGCGCAGGCGAGCGCAAGCGCCGCGGCGCCGGCGAATGCAAACCGGGATGACGACATGACGACGGTCTCCGACTCAGGCTGACGCTTCGGGCCGCTCGCAGGCCCCCAACGCGGCGCAGCATTCCACCGTTGCCCCGCACGCTCAAGTGGTGGGCGAGCCTATGTTTGCGGCATCGTCCGCGGCGAGACGCGCCAGATCGTCCGGCGTGTCGACGTCGCGGAACCCGCTCGTATCGGCAAAGACGACCTCGACGGCGCCAAGCTCGGCCAGCGCCCGGCGCGGCGCGGAGACGCCGTCCCGCACCAGCCGTTCGAGCGGCTCCGCGCAGGCGAGCGGCCACAGCGCATGCAGCGGCTCGAGGCCTGAGGGCGAGACCGCGACCGCCGGGCCTTCGCCCGCCGCGGCCACCAAGCGCGTCACGAGATCCGCGGGCGGATAGGGCGCGTCGCCCGGAATGGTGGCGAGGTGGGTGACGCCCTCGAGCGTCGCCGCCCAGGCGAGGCCGGCTCGCACTCCGGCCAGCGGCCCCCCGGGACCGTCAACCGCGTCGGCGAGCACGCGCAGTCCGAAGGCCGCGAAACGCGCGGGGTCGCCATTGGCGGAGAGCGCGAGCGTCGCCACCTGAGGACGGAAGCGATCGAGCGCATGGGCGAGGATCGGGCGGCCGCGCAGCGCGATCAGCGCCTTGTCCGCGCGCCCCATGCGGCGGCCTTCGCCGCCCATCAGGACGACCCCCGCGATCCTCGCGAGGGGAGCTTCGACGTCTGGCATGCCATTCCTTTCCTCGACCCACCGGACTTGATTGACCTTCGGGCGGCGAAAGGTCCATAGCCCAAGAAAACACGGATGGAGACGCGACATGGCGGTGACGGAAGACGACGTTCGGCGGGCTCTCGACGCGGCGCCTGCGCCGGACGGGGCGCCGAGCCTCGCGCAATCCCCCGCGCTGTCGCCGATCTCCATCTCCGGCGGCCGGGTGATCTTCTCGATCCAGACCACGCCGGACCGCGCGGCCGCGCTCGAACCGGTCCGCAAGGCCGCCGAAGCCGCCGTGCGCGCCGTTCCCGGCGTCACCGACGTGCTGGTCGCGCTCACCGCCGATCGCCCGGCCGGGTCCGCGCCGCCGCCGCGGCCCGCGAGCCCGATGGCCGCGCGCGGCGGCCGCGACGCCCCCTCGGGGGCCGCGCCCGCGCCGCGACAGGCCTCCGGCGGCGCCGGCGTGCCGGGCGTCCGCCACATCATCGCGGTGGCCTCGGGGAAGGGCGGCGTCGGCAAGTCGACCACGGCCGCCAACCTGGCGCTCGCCTTCCGGGCGCAGGGCCTGCGCGTCGGGCTGATGGACGCCGACGTCTACGGCCCCTCCGTGCCCACCTTGTTCGGCCTGCACGAGAAGCCTGAGGTCGAGGGCAAGATGATGAAGCCGCTCGAGGCCCACGGGCTCAAGATCATGTCGATCGGCTTCCTGGTCGAGGCCGGGACGGCGATGATCTGGCGCGGCCCGATGGTGATGTCGGCGCTGACCCAGATGCTGACCGAGGTGTCCTGGGGCCAACTCGACGTTCTGGTGGTCGACATGCCGCCCGGCACCGGCGACGCCCAGCTCACGATGGCGCAGCGCGTGAAGCTGTCCGGCGCCGTGATCGTCTCCACGCCGCAGGACCTCGCGCTCGCCGACGCGCGGCGCGGCGTCGCGATGTTCGAACGGGTGGACGTGCCGATCCTCGGGATCGTCGAGAACATGAGCTACTACTGCTGCCCGAACTGCGGCCACCGGGCGGAGGTGTTCGGCCATGGCGGCGCCCGCGCGGAGGCTGAGCGCATGAAGACGCCGTTCCTCGGCGAAATTCCGCTTGCTCTTGAAATCCGCACGACCTCCGACGCCGGCGCGCCGATCGTCGCCAAGGACCCCGGCTCAGAGCACTCCAAGGCCTACGGCCGCATCGCGGCCGCGGTGTGGAACCGGCTGACGTCCGGCGCCCCGGGCCGCACGGCGCCTCGGATCGTCATCGAGCGGTGAGGACCGCCGGCGGCGTCACGCGCCGGCCTCCGCAAGCCCCGTGCTCGTGAGCGACGGCGAGGCCGATGGCGCGGGCGCGATCAAGCGCGGCGGCGGGAAAGGACACGCCGGAACTCGAAAGCGTCAAACGGAAGTGCGAGGCCGCGTTCTTCGAAAAACGCCGCGCCGCTCTCGATCCCTTTGCGTTGGGCGGCGTCTCCACGCCGGCTCTTGTCGGCGCGCTCGGCGCCGCGGACGCCTTGTCCAGCGCCGCGGCGATCGGGGAGATCGACGCGAACTCGGCGCGGGCGGAACTGCTCGCCGTCATCCTCGCGGCGGTGGAGCGGAGCCGCGGCTCGGCACGGCGACCCGGCTGACCACGCGCCGCCCCAGCGCTCCAGCCCAGACTGGATTTATTCCAAATCAAGTCGCGGGCGAAAAAAGTCGTTCATTCAAAATCCGTTAGGGCGGGTTTGACTTTCTCGTGAGCGAGGCGTTTCGGTTCTGCGGGGCGGCCCGGAGAGCTATCGGACCGCATGGCGCGACGGTCGCACGGCCGAGGAGACGGACAATGACCAAGACCTGGATCGGGGCGCTGACGGCCGTGGCGCTCGGGGCTTTGGCGACCGGCGGGGCGCAGGCGGAGGCGCCCGCGGCGAAGGAGGTGGTGAAGACCTATTCCGACGTCGCCGCCGCCATGTACGGCGACGCGGTCATCGCCGCCTCCGACCTCAAGGCCAAGATCGACGCCTTCCTGAAGGACCCGACGGACGCGACTTTGGCGGATGCCCGGAAGGCGTGGATCGCGGCGCGGGTTCCCTACCAGAAGACCGAAGGCTACCGCTTCGGCAACCCGTCCGTCGACGACCTCGAAGGCCGGGTCAACGCCTGGCCGCTGGACGAGGGGCTGATCGACTACGTGGCGCCCGCCTATGGCGAAACCTCAGACGAAAACCCCTATTACACGCTCAACGTCATCGCGAACCCGAAACTGAAGCTCGGCCGCAAGACGGTCGACGCCAGCAAGATCACCACGAAGCTGCTGAACTCGCTGCAGGAGGCGGGCGAGGTCGAGTCGAATGTCGCCATCGGCTACCACGCCATCGAGTTCCTGCTGTGGGGGCAGGACCTGAACGGCACGAGCCCCGGCGCCGGCGACCGCAAGGCGACCGACTACGTTCAGGGCGAGGGCTGCACCAACAAGAACTGCGACCGCCGCGCGCAGTACCTGACCGTCGTCACCGATCTGCTGGTGGCGGACCTCAAGGACATGGCCGCGCTTTGGGGGCCGAAGGGCAAGGCGCGCGTGGCGCTCACCAAGAAGAAGCCCGGCGCGGCGATCGCCACGATGTTCACCGGCCTCGGCAGCCTGTCCTACGGCGAGTTGGCGGGCGAGCGCATGAAGCTCGGCCTCATCCTCCATGATCCAGAGGAGGAGCACGACTGCTTTTCCGACAACACCCACAACTCGCACTATTTCGACATCAAGGGGATGACCGAGATCTGGGCCGGAACCTACGTTCGGCTCGACGGGACCAAGGTGGAAGGGCCCTCGCTCAAGGCCTACGCCGAGGCGAAGGCGCCGGCGGAGGCCAAGACGCTCGACGCGGATTTCGCCGCGACTCTCGGGAAGGCGCAGGTGCTGAAGGACCGGGCCGACAGCGGCAGGGAAGCCTACGACCAGATGATCGGCGAGGGCAACGCCGAAGGGAACAAGGTCGTGCAGGACGTGATCGACGGCTTGGTGCAGCAGACCCGCGGCGTGGAGGCGGTGGTCGCCAAGCTCGGCGTGAAGATCACGGTCGAGGGCTCAGACAGCCTCGACGCGCCGGAGAAGGTGTCGCAGTAAAGGTAGTCGAGCGCGCGCTCTCTTCCCTTCTCCCCTTGCGGGAGAAGGTGGCGCGGAGCGCCGGATGAGGGGTCGTCCGGGACATCCTCGACGCTGACGGGTGGCGTCCCGGACGACCCCTCACCCTTCCCCTCTCCCGCAAGGGGAGAGGTACTACGACGTCGCGTCATAGGGGAGCGCCGAGCCTCGTTCCGCCGCGGCCCGCAGGCGATAGGATCAGCGTCATGTCATCGGCCACCGCATCGCGTCGTCTCACCCGCCGCGCGCTTCTCGGCGGCGGGCTCGCCGTCGCGGGCGTCGTCGCGGTGCGTGGGCGGAGCTATGCGAAGCCCGCGACGCTGCCGCCGCGCAGCCGCGCGGAGACGCCCGGCGAACGGACGCTGTCGCTCGTCGCCGCCGAACGGCGGGCGAAGCTGCTCGGCCCCGACGGCCCGGACAGCGCGGTCTGGACCTATGGCGAGCGCTTATTCGACGTCGTGCGGATGTCCCAGGGCGAAACGCTTGCGGTCGAGCTGGAGAACCGGCTGCCGGAGCACACCGCGATCCATTGGCACGGCCTCCGGATCCCCAACGACCAGGACGGCGTGCCCTACGTCACGCAGCCGCCGGTGCGGCCGGGCGAGCGGCACAGCTACCGCTTCACGCCGCCGGACACCGGCACCTTCTGGTTCCACCCGCATTGCGACACGATCGCCCAACTCGGCCGCGGGCTTGCGGGCGTGCTGATCGTCGAGGGCGACGAGACCGCGCGCTACGACGCCGACCTCGCGCTGGTGCTGAAGGACTGGCGGCTTGACGCGGCGACCGGCGGCTACCTGCCGTTCATGACCCAGCGCGGCGCGCTGCGGGCCGGCACCTTCGGCACGGTGCGCACCGTCAATGGCGAGACGGCGCCGCGCATTGGGGTTCCCGCCGGCGGCGACGTGCGGCTGCGGCTGCTCAACCTCGACTCCACCCGCGTCGGCGACATCGGCGTGGACGGCGGAGAGGCGGCCGTGATCGCGATCGACGGCAACCCGATCGCGCCGTTCCCGCTGAAGGACTGGCGCCTCGGCCCCGCCATGCGGCTCGATCTCGTGGTGCGGGCGCCGGCGGCGGGCGGCGAGGTTCGGCTGATGGACTATTTCGCCGCCGAGCCGGTGGTCCTGGCGACGCTCTTGGGCGAGGGAGGGCAGCTCCGACGCAAGGCGTTCGATCCCGCGCCGCTGACGCGCTCCGCCATTCCCGAGCCCCGGATGAAGGGCGCGGAGCGGCTCACCTTCGCCTTCGCCACCGCGTCCAAGCAGAAGGCGGCGCTCGCGGTCTCGGCGGATGACGGCGACCCGCTCGCCGCCGCGCTGCTGGACAGCCTGTGCGCGGCCTCCACCGTGAACTGGAGCATCAACCGCGAAGCTTGGCCTGTCGGCGACCACTCGCGGGTTCCGAAGCCGCTCGCCCTGCTCCGGGAGGGACGGACCTACGTGGCGGAGCTTTCGAACGAGACGCCGCACGTGCACCCGATCCATCTGCACGGTTTCACCTTCAAGGTGCTGGCCTCCACCAAGCGCGACCTGCCCGTGCACTTCGCCGACACCGTGCTGCTGACGCCGAACGAGCGCATCACCATCGCCTTCGTCGCGGACCGGCCAGGCGACTGGATGATCCATTGCCACCTGATCGAGCACCAGGAGACGGGGATGATGGGCTACCTGAAGGTCGCGTGATGGGCCGGCTCGCTAGGCCTCTGCTCCCTCCCCCCTTGCGGGGGAGGGTCGGGGAGGGGGGTGGTCCAGAAGAGGGCGCGGAACGCGACGCTGCGTCCGCCACGGTCCGTGAGCGCTCCGCGGCGCCACCCCCACCCCCTACCCCTCTCCGCAAGGGGGAGGGGAGAAGAGCTCGCCTCATCGGCCTGTCGCTCGGCGTCGCAGCCCTCACCCTCGCCACAGCCTCCATGGCCGCCCGCGACGGGCTCGACGCCGCGATCGGCAAGGCGATCTTCGGGCGGATGTGGGTCCCGGCGCCGGCCTCCACGCGCCATGCCGACGGGCTGGGCCCGCTGTTCGCCGCGCGCTCCTGCGCCAGCTGCCATTCGGCGGAGGCCGGCCGCACGCGCTTCCGTCTCGGCCGCGACGATCCCGGCCAGGACCCCGGCCTCGTCGTGCGTCTCGGTTCGTCGAGCGGCGCGCCGGACCCGATCTACGGCGCGGAGCTTCAGCCGGAGGGCCTCGGCAAGGCGCCGGGCGAGGGCCGGGCGGCCGTCAGCTTTGCAGCGTCCGGCAAGCCGTCCTGGCGGATCGAGGGGCCGGGCTACGGCGCGCTCGCACCGGCCACCGCCATGTCGGCGCGGGTGGCGCCGTCGCTCGCCGGTCTCAGCCTGCTCGAACGCGTGCCGGAGGCCGCGATCCTCGCCCGCGCCGAGACGGAGGCGCGCGACGGCGTCTCCGGCCGGCCGCACTGGATCGAAGGCCCGAAGGGCAAGTCGCTCGGCCGGTTCGGCTGGAAAGCCTCCGAGCCGACGCTCGCCGCACAGGCGGCGTCCGCGTTCACGCTCGACCTTGGCCTTTCCACCGAGCGCCGCCCCGAGGTCGCCGGCGACTGCACGCCGTTCCAGACCGCGTGCCGCGACGCGCCGCAAGGGGCGCCGCCCGGCGAGCCGGAGGTGGCGTCCGATCTGTTCGCGAGCCTCGTCGCTTTTCTCGAACATCGGCCCGCCCCGCCGCCGCCCGCACTCTCTCGGCGCGGCGTGACGCTCTTCGCCGCAACGGGCTGCGCCGCATGCCACGCGCCGTCGCTGCCGCTTGGCGGCGGCGCTGGGGTCGCGGCTTTCACCGACCTGCTGCTGCATGACATGGGGCCGGGCCTCGACGACGGCGTGGGCGAGCAGGCGGCCGCGAGCGCCGAGTGGCGGACCGCTCCGCTGTGGGGGCTGTCGCGGACGCTCGCGCAGGGGTCGGGCTTGCTCCACGACGGCCGCGCGGCCACGGTTGCGGACGCCGTGCGCTGGCACGACGGCGAAGCCGCCGCCGCCCGCTCCCGCTTCGACGCCTTGACCCCGGCGGAGCGTAAGACGCTCGTCGACTACGTCTCAGGACTTTAGAGATGACATCAAGGTTCCAGCGCAATATGCGCAAGACCCTCATGATCGCCTGCTCCGTCCTCGCCCCGGCCGGGGCCGCCTGGGCGGCGACGCCCGAGCCAGGACCTCTCGCCATCTCGGTGATCGAGCAGTGGCTCCTGCCGCGCATCGACGCCTTGGCCGAGGCCGCGGCCGTCCAGAGGGACGCATGGCGCGCGGCCTGCGCGGACGGCGACTACGCCGGTGACCTCGCCGCGCTGAAACAGCGCTACCAGGCGGCGGCCGACGCCTGGGCGGCGGTCGAGCACGTCACTACCGGGCCGGTGAGCCTGTCGCTCCGGCCGGACCGCATCTTCTTCTTCCCCGACAAGCGCAACGCGGTGGCGAAGGCGCTCGCCGAACTCGAAGCCAAGGCCAAGGCCGACGAGGTGCCGGACGACACGTTCCGGGCCTCGAGCGTGGCAGGGCAAGGCTTTCCCGCGCTGGAGCGCCTGCTCTACGAGGCGCCGGACGGGGAGCCCGCCGCCCGTTGCCGGGTCGGCGTCGCCATCGCCGGCAACCTTGCGACGCTCACCGGCCAGATCCGCGACGAATGGCGCAGCGACGCCGGGCCCTTGGCGAAGCTGAAGGCCGGGCAGGGCGACCCGGTGCACTTCGCCGATCCAGGCCAGGCGGCCGCGCGCCTGCTCACCGATCTCGCCGGCGGCATTCAGCGCGACGTGGACATGAAGTTGCTGCCGGTGCTGGGCGCAAACCTCGACACCGCGCGGCCGAAGGCCGCAGAAGGCTGGCGCTCGAACCGCTCGGCGCGCGCGCTGAAGGCGTCTGTCGCGAGCCTCGCGGCCATGGCCGCGATCTTCGCCAAGGCCGCGCCCGCAGAGATCGCGGCGAGCGACGGCAAGGCCTTCGCCGCGGCGCAGGCCGCCGTGGCGAAGCTCCCCGAGGACGTCGGCGAGGCCGCGGCGGACCCCAAGCGCCGCAAGGTCGTGGAGCAGGCGGTCGCCGCGCTCAAGGTCGCGCAGGCCAACATCGTCAAGGACGTGGCCCCCGCCATCGGCGTTCCGCTCGGCTTCAATGCGCTGGACGGGGACTGAGCTGATGCCGCTCACCCGCCGCGCCGCGCTGGGCGGCCTCGGCGCCCTGGCGCTCGCGGGGCTTGGCCACGGCCGCGCCCACGCCTCGCCGGACAAGCGGGCGTTTCTCTCCGCCGCCCGCGACGGCGACGGCGGGTACCGCATCGGCGGGCTCGACGGCGCGCTCGAAGCCCGCGACGGCGTCGCGGTCCCCGTGCGGCTGCATGCGCTGAGCGTCCGGCCGGACGGCGCGGAGGCGGTCGCGGTGGGCCGCAGGCCCGGCGATCTCGCACTGGTGCTGGACGAGGCGGGCGATGCGATGCGATCGACGTTCGGCGCCAGCCCCGGCCGCCGCTTCGCCGGTCATGGCGCCTACGCCGCCGGCGGCCGAACCTTTCTGACGACCGAGATCGACGCCGACACCGGCGAGGGCTGGATCGTGCTGCGCGACGTCGCGGGCGGCTACGCGCCGCGGGCGGAGTGGCGCTCGGGCGGGATCGGGCCCCACGACGTCGCGTCCCTTGGCGGCCGCATCGTCGTCGCGAACGGAGCGAAGGAGCCGAAGACCGATCCGGGCATCAAGAGCCTCGGCGTCACGACCGCGCGCTCCAATGTGGCGCTGCTCGACCCCTCGACCGGCGCGGTGGAGGCGATCGCCGAGACCGAGGCCGATCTCGCGAGCCTGTCGCTGCGCCACGTGGTCGGGACGCCGAACGGCGGCCTTCTGGTCGCGGCTCAGGACACCGAGGCCGGCGCGCGGGACCGGCCGCTGGTGGCGCGGCTTGAGGGCGCGCGGCTGCGCTGGTTCGACGCCGATCCCGACCTGCTGGCGCGGCTCGGCGGCTCGGTGTGCTCGCTCGCGATCGACCGGTCGGGGCGCTTCGCTGCGGCGTCCGGTCCGAAGGGCGGGGCGGTCGTCGCCTTCGATCTCCTGACCAACGCCGCGGTCGGCGCGGTCGCGATCCCCGACGTCTGCGGGCTGGCCCCAACCGGCGAGGGGCGCTTCGTGGCGACGTCGGGACTGGGCGAGGTGGCGTTGATCGCGGTCCGCGAAGACGGCGCGGCGATCGTGGATCGGCGCGCGAGCGTGCTGCGGTGGGACAACCATCTGGCGGGTCACGCGGGCTGATCGCCCGGCGTGACGCTCGCCGATGCGGCGCTGTCTCGAAGCCCCGGACGGTTGGTTTCGGCACGTCCCACTCGATCACCATTCGCCGCCCCGCCGCCGCACAGGGGTTGCCCTTCGCCTCCACGGCTTCTAGCTATCGGTCGCCTTTGTGAAATCCCGTGATCGGAGCGTCGACGATGGGCCTCGAAACTGCGGCGACGGCCGCGCGCGAGAATGACGCTTCGCGCCGTCCCGGTTCGCCGCCTTCGGCGCCCGCGGGCTTTCCGGACCGGATCGCCCTGTTTCTCGATCTCGACGGCACCGTGCTCGACCTCGCCGCCACGCCGGGCGGCGTCTCGATCACGCCTGAAGCCCTGGCTGCGATCGGCGTGCTGGCCCAGCGGCTCGACGGCGCCCTAGCGATCGTGACCGGTCGCGGGCTCGAGGACGTCGACCGCATCCTGTCGCCGCTTCGGCTTCCCGCCGCGGCACTCCATGGCGCCGAGCTTCGCCGCTGCGGCGGCGGGCGGGTGTCCGAGGCCGGCGTCGGCGCGCCCCCGGACAGGCTCACGGCGGCGCTCGGCGCCTTCGTCGACGCGCGTCCCGGCCTTGCGCTCGAGGACAAGGGCGCGAGCGTCGCGGTGCACTTCCGCCAGGCGCCGCACCGCGAGGGCGAGGTGAAGGAGCGCATCGGCGAACTCGTCGCGCAGCTCGCGCCGACACACGAGCTCCAGCCGGGCAAGATGGTCGTCGAGGTGCGCCCCCGCGGCTGCGACAAGGGCACCGCGCTCAAGCGCATGATGGCCGAGAAGCCCTTCGCCGGGCGCACCCCCTGGATGTTCGGCGACGATCTGACCGACGAGTTCGCCTTCGCGGCGGCGAACGATCTCGGCGGCGTTTCGGTTCTGATCGGCGCGGTCTGCCGTCCGAGCGTCGCGCGGCACGGTCTGGCGGATCCCGACGCTATGCGCGCCTGGCTCGTCGCGCTCGCGGCGGCGGCATGACGGTTCCGAACGGTCGCGCGTCGCTCGAACTCGGGGTCGTCGGAAACGCCGCCGCCGCCGCTCTCATCGACCGGCGCGCGCGCCTGGTGTGGATGTGCGTGCCGCGGTTCGACGGCGATCCCACCTTCTGCGGCCTGCTTGCCGGCGACGACGCCGAGACGGGGTTCTGGGACTTCCAACTTGAAGGCCTGACGCGGGTCGAACAGGAGTATCACCGCAACACGGCGATCCTTGAGACTCGCCTGTTCGGCCACGAGGGCGCAATCCGCGTGGTGGACTTCGCCCCGCGCTTTCGCCGCTCCGGTCGCATGTTCCGGCCGAACATGATCGTCCGCCGTGTGGAGCCGATCTCCGGGTCGCCGCGCGTCGCCGTGCGGATGCGGCCATGCCGCGACTGGGGCGCCGCGGCGCCGGACACGACGCGCGGCTCGAACCACATCCGCTTTTTGCTCGGCGACAGCGTGCTGCGGCTGACGACTGACGCGCCGGTGGCCTTCGTCGCCGACGAGACGCCTTTCGTGCTCGATCGCGCGCTCGCTTTCGTGCTGGGCCCGGACGAGTCGCTGACCGACTCGCCGGCGCGCATCAGCCGCGAGTTCTACGAGCGCACGCGCGACTACTGGATCGACTGGACGCGCTACCTCTCGCTGCCGTTCGAGTGGCAGGAGATCGTGATCCGCGCCGCCATCACGCTGAAGCTCTGCAGCCACGAGGAGACGGGCGGCATCGTCGCCGCGCTGACCACGTCGATCCCGGAATACGGCGACACGGGCCGGACCTGGGACTACCGCTTCTGCTGGCTGCGCGACAGCTACTTCACGGTTGAAGCGTTGAATCGGCTGGGGGCCACCAACACGATGGAGGGCTACCTCTCCTACGTGACCAATCTCGTGGCGGGGTCCCCCAACGGCTATCTGCAGCCGCTCTTCGGTCTCGGCTTCGAGACCACGCTCGACGAATCCCAAGCCGAGGCGCTGCCCGGCTACCAGAACTTCGGCCCCGTCCGGAAGGGCAACGCCGCCTACACGCAGGTGCAGAACGACGGCTACGGTTCGGTGATCCTCGCGGTGGCGCAATGCTTCTTCGACGCGCGCCTGCCGACCCCAGGCGACGAGGCGCTGTTCGAGCGGCTTGAGAAGCTCGGCCGGCAGGCCGTGCAGCGCTGGGACCAGCCGGACGCCGGGATCTGGGAGTACCGCACCCGCGAGGGCGTCCACACCCATTCCTCCGCGATGTGCTGGGCCGCCTGCGACCGGCTCTCCCGCATCGCCGACCGGCTCGGCCTGTCCGAGAAGGCCGGAGAGTGGGGCGGACGGGCGGCGGAGCTGAAGGCCGACATCCTGCAGAGCGCCTGGAACGTCGAGATGAAGAGCTTCACCAGCGTCTTCGGCGGGGACACGGTGGACGCCAGCCTGTTGCTGCTGCCGGAGATCGGCATCGTCGCGCCGCAGGACCCGCGGTTCCTCGGCACCTTGGCCGAGGTGGAGCGTCAGCTCCGCTACGGCAATCACATTTACCGCTACAAGGCGCCCGACGATTTCGGCGAGCCGGAGACCGCGTTCACCGCCTGCACCTTCTGGCTGATCAACGCGCTCGCCGCCGTCGGGCGGATGGACGAGGCGAGGGCGGCGTTCCAGGAGGTGCTCGACCACTGCAACCACCTCGGACTGCTGTCCGAGGGGCTGCATGTCGGCACCGGCGAGCTGTGGGGCAATTTCCCGCAGACCTACTCGATGGTCGGCGTCGTCAAGGCCGCGATGCGTCTGTCGCGCCCGTGGGAAGACGCCTTTTGAGGGCGGGCCGCCCCACGACGGCGGAACTCGCGGCCGCACGCGGCCGTTTTCACATGCGCGCGATGACTTTGCCAACGGTCATAGCCGCGGCCGGCGACGATGAGCTAGCCTGCATCGCCCTCGGCCCAACCAAGGGGGAGCGCCCATGAGCCGTCTCGTCGTCGTCTCGAACCGCGTGCCCGTGCCGACGCCCGGCACGCCGCCGGCCGGCGGTCTCGCCGTGGCCCTGTCGGGCGCCATGAAGGCGCGCGGCGGGCTCTGGTTCGGCTGGAGCGGCCGCACCTTGCCTCCGGACGCCGGCGAGCCTCGCGCCGCCGAACTCACCGAAAGCGAGGGCGTGACCTACGCGGTTGTCGACCTGTCCGAACGCGACCTCGACGATTACTACGCGGGCTTCTCCAACCGGATGCTGTGGCCGCTGTTCCACTACCGGATGGACCTCACCGAATTCACCCGGGTCAACCTCGCCGGCTATCACCGCGTCAACCGGCTGTTCTCCCGTTTGCTCGCGCCGCAGATCGCCGCCGACGACGCCATCTGGGTGCACGACTACCACCTGATCCCGCTCGCGGCCGAGCTCAGGAGCATCGGCTGCAAGAACCGGATGGGCTTCTTTCTGCACATCCCGTTTCCGCCCCCTGACATCCTGACTGTGCTCCCGAACCACGCCGACGTCGTGCGGTCGCTCGCCGCCTACGACGTCGTCGGCTTCCAGACGCCGATCGACGTCGAGAATTTCGAGACCTACGTCCGCCGCGAGAAGATCGGGCGTCGGCTGCCGGACGGGCGCTTCATGGTGCACGGCCGGACTGTGCGGGTCGAGGCCTATCCCGTCGGCATCGAAACGCAGACCTTCGCCGACGTGGCCGCCGCCTCGGAACGTAACGCGCTGGTGCGCCGGACGAAGGAAAGCTTGGGCGACCGCAAGCTGATCATCGGCGTCGACCGTCTCGACTACTCCAAGGGCATCGCCGAACGCATCCAGGCGTTCGAGACCTTTCTGCTGCTGGACCCGGAGTGGCGGGGCCGCTGCACCTACCTCCAGATCACGCCCAAATCCCGCGGCGAGGTGCCGGAATACGCCGCCATGGAGCGGGAGGTCGCGGGTCTGGCCGGCCGCATCAACGGGACCTTCTCGGAGCTGGACTGGACGCCGCTCCGCTACGTCAATCGCACCGTCGGCCGGAACGCCCTCGCCGGGCTCTACCGCTACGCCCGCGTCGGCCTCGTCACCCCGCTGCGCGACGGCATGAACCTGGTCGCGAAGGAGTTCGTGGCGGCGCAGGACCCTGAAAACCCCGGCGTCCTGTTGCTGTCGCGGTTCGCCGGCGCGGCCTCCGAACTGGACGGCGCGCTGCTGACGAACCCTTACGACGTCGACGGCACCGCCGGGTCGATCGCTCGCGCGCTCGATATGCCGCTCGAGGAGCGGAAGGACCGGTGGTCGTCGATGTTCGAGCGCATCTTGGAGTACGACGTCGCTTGGTGGTGCCGCAGCTTTCTTGACGCGCTGGAAAACGAGGAGGCCGCGCCGCCGCAGGCGGGCCGGATCGCCGCCGTTCGCTGAAGAGCGATCGTTCCGAACGGACGCAAGGGATCGCTCGCTCGTGTCCCGGCCTTGAGCCGGGACCCAGAACCATCGCCCTATCCGAAAAAGATCACGGGGGCCGAGCGACGTCGTCCGGCGCCGAGCGTCTGGGCCCCGGCTCAAGGCCGGGATACGACGGCGGACGTTTCCGACCTCCGCTCAGGCCGCAGGGCATGGGCGGAGCAAGGCTCAGCCGCCGGTGGTCGACATGTGCCGGGCCACGGCGGGCTTCGCGTTGCGGCGGTCGATGATGAAGTCGTGGCCCTTGGGCTTCCGCCGGATCGCCTCGCGGATCGCCTCGACGAGCTTGCCGTCGTCTTCGCTCGCGCGCAGCGGCGTCCGCAGGTCCGCGGCGTCGTCCTGGCCGAGGCACATGTAGAGCGTGCCCGTGCAGGTGACGCGCACCCGGTTGCAGCTCTCGCAGAAATTGTGGGTCATCGGCGTGATGAAGCCGATGCGCCCGCCGGTCTCCGCCACCGAGACGTACCGCGCCGGCCCGCCGGTTCGGTACGCGCTCTCGTTCAACGTCCAGCGCTGCGCCAGGCGGGCCTTCACGAGGCTGAGCGGCAGGTACTGGTCCGTCCGGTCGCCGTCGATGTCGCCGAGCGGCATGGTCTCGATCAGCGAGAGGTCCATGCCCCTTGCATGGGACCATTCGGCGATCGAGGCGATCTCGTCCTCGTTCACGCCGCGCAGCGCCACGGTGTTGATCTTGATCTTGAGGCCGGCCGCCAGAGCGGCGTCGACGCCGCGGATCACCTGCGCGAGGTCGCCGCGGCGTGTGATCTCGCGGAACTTGTCCGGATCGAGCGTGTCGATCGACACGTTGATGCGCCGCACGCCGGCCGCGAACAGGTCCCGCGCGTGGGTTTCCAGCTGGCTGCCGTTCGTCGTCAGCGTCAGCTCCTCGAGCGCGCCGCTGTCGAGGTGACGGCCGAGCGAACTGATGAGCGTCATCAGATCGCGTCGGACCAGCGGCTCGCCGCCGGTGAGCCTGAGCTTCTTCACGCCGAGCGTGATGAACGAACTGCACAGCCGATCGAGCTCTTCGAGCGTCAGAAGCTCGCGCTTCGGCAGGAACTGCATGTGCTCCGACATGCAGTACACGCAACGAAAATCGCAGCGGTCCGTGACCGACACGCGGAGGTAGCTGATGGCCCGCTGAAACGGATCGACGAGCGGGGCGGGCGTGACGGCGGCAAACGACATGGGATGCGGAACCTCTTTCGTCCCGACGCCACGGATGGCTGGCCGGAACAGCGTCCAGAAGCTAGGAGTTGGAGCGGCGCGCGTAAAGGTCAGCGCCCGAAGAGGTGACGAAATGGCGGACGCGGACTGGCCGATCGAGATCAAGCTTTCGCGTGACGGGCGCGTGCTCACCCTAACCTGGGCGGACGGCCGCAGCGACGCGCTTTCCGCGGAGCTGCTGCGCGTCGAGAGCCCGAGCGCCGAAGTCCAGGGCCACTCGGCGGAGCAGAAGACCATCGTTCCGGGAAAGCGCGACGTCGCGATCCGCGACGTGCAGGAGGTGGGCTCCTATGCCGTTCGCCTGGTGTTCAGCGACGGGCACGACACCGGCATCTTCACCTGGCCCGCGCTCCGGCGCTTCGGCCAGGAGGGCGACGAGCTTCTCGCCGTCTATGAGAAGGCCCTCGCCGAACGCGGCCTCAGCCGGGGCTGAGCCGAGCCCGCTCAGTGCGGGGGCGGGACGGTCACGCTTTCCGTCGCGGGCGGGGAGACCCAGCCGCAGTCGCACATCTTCTGCAGAATCTCCGCGGGCGTTTCCACCACGGTGATCGCGTGCGTCCGGTCGAGCGCGCTCGTCAGCATGTCGATGACGGTCTTCTCGCCGAAGCGCCGCATGTGCACCGCTAGCGACATGTTCACGAAGACGTCGTGCGACCCCGCCGCCGTCAGTTGGAGCCACTGCATCGCGTTCCTCCTGTCGTTGTCGTTCAAGACGTATCGACGAGAAGATTAGCGCGAGGAATCAATAAAGACCAGCATGCCGAATACTGCGGCGCAGCAAGGGGTCCGCCGGAGGCTGCTGCAGTGCAGCGCTCGAGGATTACGCCGCTGACGGGGATGTCGCCCAGAGCGCGACGAGACTGGGCTCGCGCTCGATCGCCTGAAGCCGCTCCAGTAGCGCCGCGGAGCCGACGGCGGTCAGCGCCCTGCCGGCGCACGACATGAATTTCGCGGCGTGGTCCTGCGCGCTCATGGGCCGTTCCGGATTCCCGACGGCGAGATCGCGCTCTCCGGCCGCCGTCCGGCCGTCGGCGAGTCGGACGGCCAAGGTGACCGGCGCGGTGCCGATGAAGCCAAGAGCGGCGAGTCCGGGATCGAGGCTCATCCGCACGATCCCCATGAGGCGCCGGACCTCGGGATCGTGGAGGGTCTCCGCCTTGAACGATCGGAGCGTCAGCGGACCAGCGACGAGGGCCGCCGCCAGCGCGAACTCCATGGAGAAGCGCGCCTCCTGCGGCGTGGTCGGCGCATGGGCGACCAGCTCGCGTTCGGCCAGCAAGCTTACGCCGACGTCGATCGCGACGACGTCGACCGCCCGGAAGCCGTGCGCGGCGGCGAGGTCCGCGATCAGGTCGCAGGCCGGATGCGATCCGCTGCAGCAGGGGTAGCGCTTGAAGGCCAGCCCACGCGCCGCGAGATCAAAGGGCGCGCCGAACCGCAAGGGGCGATCGTCAAGCCGCTCGAAGGCCTCGGCGCCCCCGAGGCAGCGCACGAAGCCGTCCGGCCCCTCGATCGAGGCGGGAGATGCGGTGACGCCGGCCTGCGCCAGAGATGCGGCTTCCAGCCCGTTCCGCGCGGCGACGCCCGCGTGCCACGGCTTCGCCTGCGTCCCGAAATTTGCGCGGACGCCGCCGGAGCGCGAAGCGGCGAGGCCGAGCGCGTTGACGGTCGTCGCGCGGTCGAGCCGGAGCAGCGCGCAGGCGGCGGCCGCGGCCCCGAGGGCGTAGAACGCGCCTGTCGTGTGCCAGCCGTTCTCCGACGCCCCCGGCATCGCCAACTCCGCGATGCGATGGGCGACCTCGACGCCCGCGACATAGGCGACAAGCGCGTCCGCGCCCGACGCGCCACGGCTCTCGGCGATGGCGAAGGCCGCGGGCGCGACGACGGTCGTCGGGTGGCCGATGGTGGTCCAGCTGGTGTCGTCGAAGTCGAGCGCATGGCCGGCGACGGCGTTGCACATCGCCGCGTTCTCGGCGTCGAGCTTCAGTCCGCCGGCGCCCAGCACCGCGGCGTCAGGGGCGTGGGAGCGGGCGGCGGCCCAGGCGCGGACGTTGCGGGCGACGGGCTCCTGCGCGCCGGCGAGGGCGACCCCGACATAGTCGACGATCGCCTCGCGCGCCGCGGCGACGACCGCTGCGTCAAGCATCTCGAACCGCAGGCCGAGCAGGAAGTCGGCGGCCTGCTCGGCGACGGTCGGCCGACCGGCCGCCATCACAGCACCTGGGAGAGGAACTCCCGGGTGCGGGGGTCGCTCGCGGCGGTGAAGAAGGTCGCCGGCGGGCCGTGCTCGACGATGACCCCGCGGTCGGTGAAGTAGATGTGGTCGGCGATGTCGCGGGCGAAGTTCATCTCGTGCGTCACGAGCAGGCAGGTCATGCCCTCCTCGGCGAGCTCGCGGATGGTGACGAGCACCTCCTTCACGGTCTCAGGGTCCAGCGCCGCCGTCACCTCGTCGAACAGCATCACGTCGGGCCGCATCGCGAGCGAGCGGGCGATCGCGACGCGCTGCTGCTGGCCGCCGGAAAGCTCGCCGGGATAGCTGTCTTCCTTGCCGGCCAGCCGGACCTTCTGAAGCAGGGCGCGTGCGCGTTCTTCGACCTCGCGCTTGTCCTGACCCAGCACGTGGACAGGCGCCATCATCACGTTCTGCAGCGCCGTCTTGTGCGGGAACAGGTTGTACTGCTGGAACACCATCCCGACCTTCCGGCGTAGCGCCAGCTTGTCGAGCTTCGGGTCGGCGACCTCGATGTTCTCCACCCGAATCGTGCCGGAACTCACCGGCACGAGCGCGTTGATGCAGCGGATCAGCGTCGATTTGCCGGAGCCGGAGGGGCCGATGATGCAGATCACCTCGCCCTTCTTCACGTCGAAGCTGACGCCCTTCAGCACCTCGAAGGAGCCGAAGGACTTGTGGACGTCGATTAGCTGGACGATCGGCTGATCGGGCGTCCAGACGGGGGGAGAGACGGTCGGAGCGGCCATGGGGACTGAGGCTTTCAGCGGATCTGGAACCGACGCTCGAGCCGGGCGGTGAACCGGTCGATCGGGTAGCAGTAGAGGAAGAAGCAGAGCAGGGCGAAGCCGTAGAGCGGCGCGAACAGTTCGGGCCGGCCGCCCTCAGCGGTGTGGACCTGCGCGGTCAGCGTCAGCATCTCGGAGACGCCGACGATCGAGGCCTGCACCGTCGCCATGGCCACCAGCGCGTAGAGGTTCATCCACGGCGGCAGCATGCGCTTCACGCATTGCGGCAGGATGATCCGCCACATGATCTGCCGCGGCGTGAAGGCGAGCGATTCCGCCGCCTCCCACTGCGTCGAGGGCACGGAGCGGACGGCGCCGCGGACGATCTCCGCGACGTTCGCCATGACGGGGAGCGAGAAGCCCACCGTCGCCTTGGCCCAGTCGGGCAGGGGGATGCGCACGCCGAAGATCGTGACCTGGAACGGCACGAGGAACATCACGAAGAACAGCAGCACCAGCCACGGCGCGTTGCGGAAGAACTGGGTCAGCGCCCAGGCGACGCGGGCGAGAAGCGGGTTCTGCGCCAGCATGGCGAGGCCGAGCCCAAGCCCCGCCGCGGTGCCGAGCGCCATGGCGACCATCGAGATCAGGATGTTGAACACGAAGCCGCTGAGCAGCAGCGGCGCCCACTTCACGATGACCTCGAGCGGCGAGAGCTGCGCGGCTCCTGACTGCGCCCAGGCCGTCCCCGCCAGAAGCGCGAGCCCCGCGCCGAACAGCGCGGCGTGGACCGGCGCGAGCCGCGGCGCGGACAGGCGTGTGGTCTCGACCTTGAACGGCAGCAGCACGGCCAGGGGCGCGCCCGTCTTCGGCTCGGCGCTCATCGGCCGTACCCCGGGATGCGCAGCGCCTTCTCCCAGCGGTGCATGATCCAGACCAGCACGCCGACCAGCACGCCATAGGTGGCGAACAGCACCAGCATCATCTCCAGCACGTTCTGCGATTCCGACCAGATCTGCTTCACCGCGTACAGCGTCTCGGGCACGGCGATCGCGTAGGCGAGGGTGGTGGTCTTGAGCAGATTGACGAGGTTGTTGTTGAGCGCCGGCAGGCACACCCGCAGCGCGAGCGGCAGGATGATGAAGAGGTAGGCCCGGATCCGCGTGTAGCCGAGGGCCTCGGCCGCCTCCACCGTCGTCTTCGGCACCGCCTCGATGCCGGACCGGAAGATCTCGACGTTGAAGGCGCCCGCGAACAGCGACAGCGCGATGATCGCCCATTGCAGGTTGTCGATGATCGGCTGGCGCAGGCCGAACTGGTCCTGCCCAGCGGGCAGCACCGCGCCCACGCCGAAATAGAAGAAGAACAGCTGGACCAGCGGCGGCGTGTTGCGGAAGACCACCACGAAGGCGTTGATCGCGCCGCGCACCACGCGCGAGGGCGCGCTCTGCAGCAGCGCCCCGACGGCGCCGATGACGAGGCTAAGGACGATGGTGACCACCACCAGCAGCAGCGTCGTCTTCAGCCCGTTGGCGTAGCGGTTCCAGTCGTAGGCGTCGTAGAAGACCGTAAAGTTCAGGCCCGTCGTCTCGTAGAGGTTCTGGAACCAGGCCGGTATGACGTCCATTGCGCGATCCGGTTGCGGGCCCGCCGTGGCGCGCCCCGTTCGTTACATCGGGAACGGAGCGCGGCCGGACTCTTACGAGACCCCGGCCGCGCATCCGATCAGTTGGTCGCGCTTTTCATCTTCTCGTGCGTCGCCTTCGAGTATTCAGTCGGCTCGATGCCGTACTTCTTCTCCTCGGCGACGATGAAGCCGGTCTTCATCCAGTCCTTGGTGGTCTCCTCCAAAAGGGTCTTGAGGCTGTCGTTGCCGAGCGCCACCGCCATGATCCACGGCGCGTCGAGCACGCCCTTCAGCGGCATCTCGAAGTCCGTGCTCCACTCGGCATCCAGCAGGCGGCCCTGGATGAAGGTCTGGTCGTAGACGTAGCCGACGCAGTTGCCCTGCTTCAGCGCGAACAGGGGCTTCTCGGAGCCGTCGAACGCGACGATCTCGGGGCCGTAGGTGCGCGCGATGTCCTTGTTGTACCAAGCGCCCGAGGTGGCGCAGAGCGGCTTGCCCTTGAGCTCGTTCCAGTCCTTCACGCCGGCCTTCTTGGGCAGCAGCACGTTGACGAAGTCCGAGTAGTACTGCGGGTCGATCGCCTGCACGACCTTCCGGCGCTCCGGCTTGTCGGACATGGTCGCGATCAGCATGTCGACCTTGCCCTGCTGCAGGAACTCGATCCGGTTCGACGAAACCACCGGCACCAGCTCCAGCTTCACGCCGAGGCGCTTCGCGACGTCGGCCGCCAAATCAGGCTCGATGCCGATGACCGCGCCGCTCGGATCGCGGAAACCGAAGGGCTTGTAGTCCGCCTTCACGCCCACGATGAGAGTGCCGCGCTGCTTGATGGCGTCGACGCCGTCGGCGGCCTGCGCAGCGAACGGCGCGATCGCCGCGGCGATGATGAGAGCGAGGGTCTTGCGCATGGAAGCGGGCCTTTGTGCGGAAGCTTGGGCGAGGGGCCCCGGGGGATACGGTCGCTGTAAGGGAACGATCGTGCGAGGGATGAGTAATTGGCGTGCCATGCTGCGGTTAGCGGTCGAAGCGGGCAAGCGAAAATGGCGCGAGATCGAAGGCGCTCGGCGCGCCGACCACAGCTTCCGCGACCGCCTGCCCGATGCCTGCCGAATGCTTGAAGCCGTGCCCGGAGCAGGCGGACACCACCATCACGCGATCCTGGCGGGGATGACGGTCGATGATGAAACCGTTGTCAGGCGTGACCGTGTAGAGGCACGCCGCGGCGTCGGCGACCTCGGTCCTTACGCCCGCGAGACGGCCGGCGACATGGGTCCCGTGCATCGCCGCCGATTCGGACGCTGTGACCGCGCGGTCGATCGCCTCCGCCGTCGTGGCGACGCCGTACTGTTCGGTCGCGACCTTCAGGCGATCGTCGCCGGGCAGGGGCGGGAAGCCGTAGAGATAGTCCTCGTCTCCCGATCCGTGCATCCAAATGAACACCGGCGCGCTGGGGCCGTAATCGCTTGGCCGATCGAGGCGAAACCAGTGCAGGACCTGACGGTTGACCGTCAGCAGGCGATCGAACGGCGCGCCGAGCAGCGGAGCGGTCCACCCCCCGGCGGAGACGACCGCCTGGTCGGCGAGCACGTCGCCGCCGGGCGTGCTGACGCGGACCATGTCCCCCTCCTGCCGGATGGACGTCACCTGCGTGTCGAGACGGGTCCGCGCCCCCAGCGCGACGGCGCGCGACAGCTGCGCGGCGATGCAGCGCTCTGGGCGCACGTAGCCGCCGCCGGGCTCGAAGTAGACCTTTTCGTCGCCCGCGAGGCCCTCGAACTGCGGAAACCGCCGCCGCGCCGCCGCGCCGTCCAGCACCTCGTGCGGAATGCCGAACTCCTCCGCCGTCGCGATCGATCGCGCGACGAAATCCGGCTTGCCGTGGTGCGAGGAGGCCCCTGAGCCGGGCGCGATCACCAGCACGCCGCAGGCCTCGAGCAGGCTCTCGCCGGTGTCCGCCTCGAGCTCGCGCCAGATGCGGTGGGAGGCCAGCACGAGCGGCGCGTAGGCCGCGCCTTCGCCGACAGCCTGGCGGGTGATACGGGTCTCGCCATGGCTCGAACCAAGCGTGTGGGGCGGCGCGAACCGGTCGACGCCGATCACGTCGGCCCCGAGTTTCGCGAGCTGATAAAGCGCCGCCGCGCCCATCGCGCCAAGGCCGACGACGGCGACCTGCACGCGTTCAGACGTTGCGGATGAAGGAGATGCATAAATATCGGTCATGTCCCTAAACGACCATGACGGAGGCATTGAAGCAATCGCAGGCGGACATATGAAGCCAAACTACCGCAAAGCATGAATCAAGCTTATGATGTGGCATGATCGACCTTGACCTAAAGACCCTGCAACTCGTCGCGGCGATCGCAGAAACCGGCAGCGTCACCTCCGCGGCCGAACGGGCCGGCGTCACCCAGTCCGCCGCTTCGCAGGCGTTGAGGCGCGCCGAGGCGCTGATCGGGGCGCCGCTGTTCAACCGAGGCCGACGGCCACTCACGCCGACCACCGTGGGCCGCATGGTCGCGAGCCGCGCGCATGACCTCGCGCGAGACGCCGCAGCGTTGCTGGCGGACGCCCGCGCCGCAGCCGAGCTGCCGGGCCGGATCGACCTTCGGATCGGGCTGGTGGATTCGCTCGCCGGCACCATCGGCGCGCGCATCGTGAAGGAGCTCGCGGACGGGGCCCTGGCGCTCAGCGTCACCGCCTGGTCGGGCCTCGCGCATTCGCACGCGGAGGCGCTGATGCGGCGGGAGATCGACGCCGCGCTGACCTGCGACCCGATGGAAGGGCTCGTGGACATGGAGCGGATCCTACTGTTCCGGGAGCCATATGTGCTGATCGCGCCCCGAGGCGCTGCGGACGAGCTTCGCGCGTCGACGCTGCGCGAGGTGTTGGAGAGCCGCCGGCTGGTGCGCCACAGCGCCCGCTCCCATGCCGGTCGGCAGGTGGAGCGCCACCTCGAGCGCATCGGTCTGAGGCCGCCGCGCGCCTTCGAGTTCGACACGTCCGACGCTCTGGTCGCCATGGTCGCGACCGGCATGGGCGTCGCGATCACCACCCCGCTCTGCCTGCTGCAGGGGTTGGCGCATGCGGCCGCGGTCGTCGCGCTGCCGCTGCCGGGGCCCGGGTTCTCGCGCGACCTGTTGCTGACGATGCGGCGGGGCGATCTTGAGGCTCTGGCGCCGCGGATCGCCGACGTCGCCAGGGCGGTGGCCCGCTCCCATGCGCTGCCGCAGATCGGCGTCATGGTCCCATGGCTCACGCCGGAGAGCCTCGCGCTCGGCTGAGCGCTCACAACGCCGTCGGGCGCACTCCGCACGCCTGGCTCGCGGACAATAAAAAACGGCGTCGTGAGAGACGCCGTTTTTCGATGCGGAGCGGCGGCGAGGTTCGCCGCCGCCAGATCGTTCGTTCAGCCGAGCATCTCGGCGACGATCACGCGCATTTCCGCGCGCGACAGACCGCAGGGCTCGGGAGCCCAAGCCGCCTTTGAGGTCATGGGCGTCGGGGCCGCATGAACGCGACGATGGCTGCGCTCGTTGGCGCGAAGAGTTTTCGTGGTCTTTTTCATTGTTTTCCTTTGGCCGCTGAAGCTTTTGAGTCAGCGGCCCAAACTGCCGGACAGCGCGCGAAGCTGCGGGGAGCGACGCCTGTCCGATGTATGAGAGTGTCGGGCGACCGGCGTGTGACAAACGCTTCCGCGTTCGAGGCCTGGACGTTCCGATGAGGCTCATATGACATGGGGCCGAGGCGAATTCAAGCCGCCGCCGGCCCGCGCTCCAAGTGCGCGACGATGATCGAGCCCCGCTTCTGCATCGCATGAAGCCGATGTGGCCGGGGGCGCCGACGACGTATCGAGGTCGCTAGCGATAGCCGTCACGCTCGATCGGCCGCGGCGGGATGGGGCAGGTCCAGCGCTCTGTGGAATCGCCCTTTGAATACCGGACGCGTCCGTGCTGCGATCTCGCGTCAGCGGCGCGAGGCGCTAGCCGCATCCGCGTGCGTTTGATCCTTCGGGATCGACTGACGCGGATTCGATTTCTTTCCGAAGCCGCGCAATTTCCTTCACCAGCCTAGCAGCCTCTGCATTGAGGTCGTGCGCTTCCTGCTCGATCGTCGTGTTCGCTCCGACATAACGGACGTAGGCGAGACGGCTTTGGGCGCGGTCCAACGTGGCGCGCAGGTCCTCGACGGCGTGGCTCATAAAACCTTACATCATAAGGGGGGAGCGAGGTCGGATTTCAGCGAACCGCAACACCCAATCTGTCGCAATTCCGTCTTTATCGTCAATCGATAAATATCGCTCGGCGCGCCATCTCGGTCTCAGGAAAGCGTGAGCGGTCAACCTAACAGGGACTCCCGCACGAAAAGGGATCGCTTCAACAGCCTATGCCCCGACGTCAGGGAGCGCCGGCGCGCCCGAGCAGCGGGACGAACCTTCGATAGGCCGATCCCGCAAACGCCAAGTAGCGCGCGGTTCGTCCGCGCCGAGCATGGAAAACTGATGAAAATGGTGCCCGAAACAGGGATCGAACCTGTGACCCCACCCGTGTGAAGGGTGTGCTCTCCCGCTGAGCTATTCGGGCGCCGATGCGGAACGGCCGTCGTTTACGCCGGATCGAGCCAGATTTCAATCGCTGTCGCGCGCGAAGTCGACGCGATCGATCGCGGGTCCCTGCCGACGGGTTGTTCGCGGCGGTCTCTTTTAGGCGCCGCCGTCGACGGGACGGAGCGCTTGGCGACGGATCGCCGCACGGCTAAGAGACAGGCATGACCACGCCCATCGCCCTCACCATCGCCGGCTCCGATTCGTCCGGCGGCGCGGGGATACAAGCCGACCTCAAGACCTTCTCGGCGCTCGGCGTCTATGGCGCGTCGGTGATCGTGGCGCTCACCGCGCAGAACACACGCGGGGTGACGGCCATCCACGACGCGCCGGCGGCCTTCGTGACCGCGCAGATCGACGCGGTGTTCGACGACCTCACGGTCGGCGCCGTGAAGATCGGGATGGTGTCGCAGAGCGCGACGATCGAGGCGATCGCCGCCGCTCTGGAAGCGCGCGCCGTCGTCGACGTGGTGGCGGATCCCGTGATGGTCGCGGCCTCCGGCGCGCGGTTGCTGCAGGAGGACGCGGTCGAGACGCTGAAGCGCCGGCTGATTCCCCGCGCTCGTCTCCTGACGCCGAACCTCCCGGAGGCCGCCGCTTTGCTCGGCGGCGCGACGGCCGGCGACGAACAGGAGATGGCCGAGCAGGGGAGGGCGCTGCAGGCGCTGGGCGCCCGGGCGGTGCTCGTGAAGGGCGGTCATGCGGCAGGCGCCGACAGCGTCGATGTCCTCGTCGACGAAGACGGCGGCGTGACGCGCTTCGTGGCGGAGCGCCATGTCACGCGCAACACCCACGGCACAGGCTGCACCATGTCCTCCGCCATTGCGGCGGAGATCGCCAAGGGGCGCAGCCTGATCGAAGCTGTCGCGACCGCGAAGGCCTATGTCAGCGCAGCGATCGCCGCGGCCGACGATCTAACGATCGGCGCGGGCCACGGACCGGTGCACCATTTTCACGCGTGGTGGCCCGCACGCCGCTGACCCGCTGTGGGCGATAGGCGGGCGTCAGCCCTATGCCGGAGCAACGGACGGCCATCGCGCGACGACCGCCGTTGGCTTTGGTCCTAGGCCTCACACCACCAGGATGTCGGAGGCCTCGACCGGCGGCTTGCCGGTGAGCGTCGCGATCAGCACCGCGGCCTGCGTCTCGTCGGAGCCGTCCGCGTCGTAGAAAAGGCGACCCGTGCGCGCGTCGTAGAGGATCCGCTGGTCCAAGGTCGTCACCGCGGACCCGACGCCGAACGCGTCCTCGGTGAGCGCGCCGGCGGACAAGGCTGTGAAGACCGCGGAGTCGAAGGCGATGACGTCTTCGCCATGGGTGAAGTCGGCCACCCGATCCTGGCCTCCGACGGGCGGAAGGACGTCGAAGGCGAAGGTGTCCGCGCCGCTGTCGCCTAGGAGCGTGTCGGCGCCTGCTCCGCCGATGAGCGTGTCGTCGCCGGCGCCGCCGAACAGACGATCGTTTCCGTCCTGGCCGAACAGCGTGTTCGCCGCAGCGTTCCCTATGATCGTGTCGCCAAAACCGGATCCCGCCACGGTCTCGAAGTTGGTGACGACGCCCGTCCCCGAGGCGCGGCCGGTCTCGAGATCGACGCGGGCCGCCGCGCCGTAGAAGGAGTAGTCGAGCGCGTCGTCGCCGGCGCCGCCGTCGCTCAGGCCCCGGATGCCGGAGCCGGCGTCGATCGCCAGCACGTTGTCGCCGGAGCCGAAGAGGATGGCGTGTCCGCCGCCGCCGAGAATGCGCCCGCTGTTGATGATGACGTCGTCGAAGTCACTGACGATCTTGATGGCGTAGCTCGAGCCGCCCTGGATCGTGCCGGCGTTCTCGATCGTGGTCTCGAACCGCGCGTCGCCCTGGGAGCTGTCGTCGATCAGAATGCCGAGGCCCGCGCCGTAGATCCGCGCGCCGGCGAAGTTCGTGATGTCGCCGCCGCCGGCTGCTATGCCCTCGGCGGTGTTCGGCAGACCATCCGATCCGGTTCCCCCGGCGCCGAGGCCGCGGATGAGGCCGTAGTTCTCGATCCCCGCCTCGCCGTCGATATCGATCCCGTCGCCGTCGCCGTCGTTGACGCCGTCCGGGCCGCCGCCGTTAGCGACGCCGGTCGTCGACCCATTCACGTCCGAGCCCGTGGCGTCCGCGAAGAAGCCGGTGATCACGCCATAGTTGACGACCAGCCCCATGCCGTCGGACCCCACGCCGGAGCCGTTCCGACCCACGATCGACGCGCCGGCGTCGTTGCTGAGGCCGAAAAAGCGAGTCTCGCTCGCGTTGATTCCGTGGCGGTCGCCCACGATGACGGCCCCCGCGATGTTCCAGATCAGGCCTGCTGCTCCATCCTCGATCTGCACGCCGTCCGCGCCCTGAACGTAGCCTGCGGCTGCGCCACCGCGAATCGCTCCGCTGTTGAGGAGCTGCATGCCGCCGCCGATCCGGACGCCGTCGGAGATCTGGGAGACGACGGAGCCGGCGTTCTCGACGTAGGCCACGAACTCCCCGCTGGCGGCCGCCAGATCGAGGGCTTGGCCTTCCGCGGAAAGGATCTTTCCATGGACGCCGTTCGTGATCGTCAGCGTGCCGGAACTCACCGTCCCGGCCTCGATCTGGATCGCGTCGTCGACAGCGACGATCGTGCCTTCGTTGTCGATGACCGCCGTGAGCTCCGCGCCGACCCCGCTTTCGAAGCGGATGGCTCGACCGCCCGCGGCCGTGTTCTCGATCAGGCCGTCGTTCTGGATCTCGGCGCCGTCGGGCGCGGTCGAGAAGCGCACGGTCTGGGCGTTGGCCGCGACCGAGAAGATCCCGTCGACCTGCAGCATGTCGCCGCCCGCCATGGTGAGGCGCTCGGCGAGCGTGTCGCCGGACGCGACCGAATAGGCCGTCATAGAGGTGTCCTCGTCCGCTTACGCCCGTGGGAGCGACACGCGCCGATCCACCAAAGCGCTGCGGGAGGTTAATAATGGCGCATGACGCACCGGCGACAAAGCGAATACGCGCCGCCGCCGGCCTCGTCCGGGCGTCAGCCGCCGTAGGGAACGACGGTCTGGCGCTGCTCGCCCAGAAGATCGATGCCGAGGGTCACGACGTCGCCCGCCTTCAGGTACTGCGGCGGCTTCATGCCCATGCCGACGCCGGGAGGCGTGCCGGTGGTGACGACGTCGCCCGGGTCCAGCGTGACGAAGTCGCTGATGTAGCTGACGAGATATTCGATGTCGAAGATCATCGTCGACGTCGAGCCGGTCTGCTTCCGCTCGCCGTTCACGTCCAGCCACATGTCGAGGTTCTGAAGATCCGGGATCTCGTCCAGGGTCACGAGCCAAGGCCCGAGCGGACCGAAGGTCGGGCAGCCCTTGCCCTTCATCCACTGGCCGCCGCGCTCCACCTGGAAGTGGCGCTCCGAGACGTCGTTGCAGATGCAGACGCCGGCGACGTGGGACAGCGCGCCGTCCTTCGCGACGTTTTCCGCCCTGTCGCCGATGACGAAGGCGATCTCCACCTCCCAGTCCACCTTCTGATGGGTCTTGGGCAGGATCACGTCGTCGTCCGGGCCGACGATGCAGTTCGGCGCCTTGTTGAAGAGGATCGGCTCCTCGGGGATGGGAAGGCCGGTCTCGTGGGCGTGGTCGACGTAGTTCAGGCCGACGGCGACGAAATGGCGAACGCCGCCGACGCAGGGCCCGAGCCGCGCGCCGGCCGGCGCGAGCGGAAGAGAGGCGGGATCGACTGCGCGGATCCTGTCGAGCCCCACGGCGGTCAGCGCCTCGCCGGCGATGTCGGCAACAATCCCGCTCAGGTCGCGGATTGCGCCGTCCTTGTCGACGATACCGGGCTTCTCAGCGCCTGCGGGACCGAATCGCACAAGCTTCATGACGTCTCCTCATTTCACCAGCGCGCGTTGTGCGTCACCTGAACTTTTGCGCGCGGATCATGCGACCGGACCCGCGCGGCGGCAAGCAATAGCGCCCCAGCCTTAGACTTTCGACACCGAAACGTGGGAGGCGGCTGCGAAATGTGGTGCTCGCTTGCCACTGCTGCGGCGAAACGGCGGCGAACTCCGGCGCGACGGTTGTTCGGTGGAATCGGCCGCGTCACGCTCGACCTACGCCGTCCAGCGAGACGGAATCAACGACCGGCTCTTTCGCAGGGTCGGCGCCTGTCGAGGGAAACGTTCATGGTCGCGATCCGTACCCGCCCTAGCCGCTTTGTCTTGGCAGGCGCCGCCGCAGCGCTGTTGGCCTGCGCCTCGTCGACCGCGATGGCGGGCGCGTTCGGTCTCCGCGAGCAGAGCACGACCGGGCAGGGCATGTCGTTCGCCGGCATGGCGGCGGGCGGCGGCGACTCGATTTCGGGGATGTTCTGGAACCCGGCGGTCGTGAATCAGGTCGCCACCTTCCAAAGCGAGCAGCACGTCACCGGCGTGTTCCCGTCGTCGAAGATCGACGTGAGCGACGCGACCAAGCGGAACATCGGCGCTGCGACTTTCGGGACGGGCGCCACCGGCGACTCCGGCGACATCGGGCAGGGCGCTCTCCTCGCCGCCGGCTACAACGCCTATCGCATCAGCGACAAGGTCGCCGTCGGTCTCACCGTCACGGCGCCCTTCGGCCTGGTGACGGACCCGCACGGGGCGTGGGGCGGGCAGGTTCTGGCCCGCTCGTCGAAGGTCATGTCGGTCAACGTCTCGCCGACGCTGGGCGTGGCGGTCACCGACTGGCTGTCGATCGCGGGCGGCGTGCAGATCCAGTATTTCGACATCCGGCTGCGGCGCGCGACCGGCGTTTTTCCGACGTCGCCGTCGGCGACGCTAACCGGAGACGACGTCGGCTTCGGATTCACGGCAGGCTTCACGGTGACGCCCGCCGAGGGCACGTCGGTCGGCGTCGGCTTCCGCTCGGCGATCAAGCACAAGCTCGAAGGCAAGCTCAAGACGCCGCTCGGCGATTCGAAGATCGACGCCGACGTCACGCTGCCTGAGACGGTCTCCGTCGGCGTGCGGCAGGCGATCACGCCGGAGCTCACGATCCTCGGCGGCGTCGAATGGACGAACTGGAGCCGTCTGAGCACGATCAACGTCAAGGCGCGGAACGGCGGCGCGACGTTGACCTCGCTTCCGTTCGAGTATGAGGACGGGTGGTTCTTCTCGGCCGGCGCCGAGTACGCCTTCTCGCCGGAGTTCACCGGACGGGCCGGCGTCGGCTACGAGCTCTCGCCGATCACTGACAAGAACCGCGACGTCCGCTTGCCGGACGACGACCGCTGGTGGCTGTCGGCGGGCGGCACGTACAACTATTCCGACCGTCTGTCGTTCGACATCGGCTACTCCTACGTGTTCGTTCCAGGCCGCTCCAAGATCGACGTCGACCTGCCCGCTCCCCTGCCGTTCGATTTCGAGGCGACCTCGAAGTCCAACGTTCACATCGTCTCCGCGTCCGTGCGTTACAAGTTCGGCGGCGAACCCGCGCCCGTGCTCGTCACGAAGTACTGAAACGGGTCGGACGCCCGAAACTAAAAAAGGCCCCCGGCGAGATGTCGGGGGCCTTTTTCGTTGGAACCGCCGAGACGCGTCAGCGCCGCGGCGAATGTCAGAAGAAGGAAACGGCCCGAAGCTTGCGCTTCGAGCCGTCGCCGTCAGTCTTACTTACCAAATAAGATCGCGGCCAACCGCTGGAGCAGGCCTGGAGGCTTTGCTGCAGGCGGAGTCTGTCCAGGGTGGTTTCCGCTCTACGCGTTCGAAGCGAAGGGGTGCTTCGCAGTCGCCGACTGGGCGACGACGTCCTTGGCCTTCGGCTCGCCGGCGACGGCGCGCTTGAGGGCTTCCTTGGTCGCTTCGTAGTTGTACTGCTGGATCTTGGCGTCGTCAGCAGCTTCCCAGTGGATGAACACGCCGACCGAAATGAACAGGTCATCGGCCTCGTCCTCGGGGATCGTGCCGTCGGCGACGCAGTCGACGACAGCCTTGGCGACGCCGTACTGCGCCGGGCCAAACATCTGGACGGCCTGACGGGCGTCCTTGATGGTGACCTTGTTGAACAGGATCGTGTTCGGCTTGGCCAGCAGGTTGGGGGTCACCACCGCGAGGAGCGAGGTGAAGCCGTCCTTGTTGTTGGTCAGAGCGTTCACGAACGCCGACTCGGCGGTCGAGCCGCGCGGTCCAATGATCAGGTCGATGTGAGCGACCTCGTTGCCGTCGCCGACGAGCGACTCGCCGATCAGGGTCTTGGTGATCTTCGCCATAAGCATCCTCCCAGGTTAAGCCATGGTGTAGCCGGCGACCCGAAGGGCGCGCCGACCGATGCCCTAGGCTATCTTTGCGTCTGCGTTCGGTGGGAGCCGAACCGGTTGACCCGATAGCGCCATGCAGGGGCATGCGGCGCGCACACTAGTCGGGACTTCCCGGCGACCGCAAGCGCTTCTTAGGGAGCGCTCCATATGCCGCACGCGACGACCTGCCGCTTCAGACTGGCCAAAAATCATCCGCCGGCTGTCACTGCATTGCAACATATCATTGTTGCGGCGCAAAATAATAAGCGTAGGCTGGAGTTGCCGAGGGGGCCTCTTGGGTTTCCCGCGCGCACGGGCGGCGCTGTGGCGCGCCGCGTCCAAAGGGAGCCTGACCGATGGATCTCGTCCTGATGGTGTGCCTTCTTGCGTCCCCGGAAATCTGCCGCGAAGAGCATGTCGCGATCGGCTACGAGCTGACCGATCCCCGGATGTGCATGGCCGGCGCCGTTCCCGTGATAGCGGAATGGTCCGAGACCAACCCCGACTGGCGCGTCGCGCGCTGGAAGTGCGGCCGTGCGTCGCGCGCGGCGGCGCTTGACCGCAAGATCGGCGCAAACTGAGCCGTAAGCTCTTCATCATAAGAAAAGAATAATACTTAGAAGAGTGGACGACGTACTTTCTCGTGTTTAGTCTTGCAGTCCAAGACTGGGACGGGACACGCCCGATGCTGCGCTCCGCCGTTGTGGCGTCTTGGTCTTCCGACCGACGACGTTCGCAACGGGCGACGCGGCCATCCGGGCGGCGCGGCGCGTCGGGCCTCCGTGGAAGGGTGACGTTTCGTCTCCGGTCTTGGCGACGGATCTTGGATCCCAACGACATGTCCGCACCTCAAGCGGACCAACGCGGAGAGAACGATGCTCAAGAGATTGGCCGCTGCGGCGGCTGCGATCGCCCTCGGCCTCGCGGCTGCGCCGGCGGGCGCGGGGGACCTCGCCAAGGGTCGGGTGACGCTTCCGGACCTCGTGCTCGGCGAGGAGAACGGCAGCGACTACGCCGTCAGCCAGAAAGACTACGAGCTCGAGTCGGGCAAAGCCTACCAGCTCGACATCGTCTCCAAGGGCGGCAAGGAGTACAAATTCTTCTCGCCGGAGTTGTTTCGTCATATCTGGATCAACCAGATCGTGATCAACCACCTCGAGATCCACGGACCCGGCGCGCCGCACCATCTGGAATGGGACGACGCCGGCGCTATCCGCATCGAGTTCGTCGTGATCCGGCCCGGGGACTTCAAATGGTGGATCGACGGCCTCGAATCCCGCGGCATGACGGGGACGTTCAAGGTCAAGCCCTGACGGGCGCTCAGAACAAGGCGCGCCAAGCGCCGATCTGCGAGAGGGAAGGAACGACTGGCATGACGAAGATGACGGTTCTGGCCGCCGCGATTGCGGCGATGACGCTCGGCGCGGGCGCCGCGCGCGCCGACGACGCCGCCGAGTGCGACCAGGGAATCGCGATGATCGAGGCCGAACAGGCCAAGACGCATCCGGCTCCCGTCGCCGACGCGCTTAAGACCGCGTTGCGGGTCGCGAAGCGCGAGAAGGGCGAGAAGGAATACGACGAGTGTCTCGACGCCGTCGCCGACGCCAAGAAGGCGCTCGGAGCCAAGTAAAGTGACACGTTCCACAGGGACGGAGGCGTCCGCGCCCCGTCCCATCGCTCCCCCGGAACGCCGACGGCCCCGCGCCGCCGGCTCTCCAGAAGGCGTTCGCCGGATGTGGCGCTCGATCTTCAGATCGCTTCGGGTCCGCATGGCCCTGCTGCTTGCGACGGCGGTGCTCACGACCGCGGCGGCGGGGCTGGCGGTCGCCCTCACCTTCAAGGTGGCGGACGACCACGTGGAGGAGCTCGCCTCGGCGCAGCGCCGGCTTGAGCTGCTGTCGGCGATCTCCGGCCGGGTGGGCGACTACGCGCTCGTCGCGCTTCAGACCACGGAATCGCAGGGCCAGCCCGACCGGCTCTCGCTGCCCCGCAAGCGCGTGCAGGAGACCTTCGTCCGGCTGGACGAGGAGCTTGCCCGCGCGGTGGCGAGGGCGCGGGACGAACAGGGCGCGACGATGGTCGCAGCTCGGAGCCGCGTGTTCGCGCAGATGCGCGGCCGGTTCGACTTCCTCGACCGTCAGGCCCTGCAGTCGATCCGCGACGCGCGGGACGGGCAGGGCGGCAACGTCGAGCGTCTGCGCGTCGCCCTCGACAGTTTCGCCGCGAGCTTTGGGCCTGGGCTCTCCCAGGCGATCGGCGAGGAGCGCGCCACCGCCCGCGAGGCGGAGGCCGCGATGGCGGGCTTGCGCTCCGCGCTGGTGCCCGGCGCGGCGATCGCGGCCGGGCTCGCGGCCCTGCTGGCCTTCGTGCTCTATCGCGCCATCGCGCGGCCTTTGGTTTCGCGGATCTCGGACGTCGCGGCCGCGGCGGGGGAGATCGCCCGGGGCGACAGCGGGATCCGGCTGAAGGTGCGTGGTCACGACGAGCTCAGCCTCGCCATGATCCGCTTCAACCGCATGGCCGCGCAGCTCGCCCGCCGCGAGCGGCGGCTGATGGAGGCGCAGGCGCGGCTCCAGGAGATCGTGGACGAGCGGACGGCGGAGCTGCGGGGCGCGAACGAGCGGCTGACAGACGCCGACCGTGCGCGCCGCCGCTTCTTCACGGACGTCAGCCACGAGCTTCGCACGCCGTTGACCGTCATCCTGGGCGAGGCGGACGTGACGCTGCGCACCAAGGGCGGCGTCGAAGATCTCACCGCTGCGCTGACCAAGATCAGGGGACGCGCCAAGGGCCTGCACCGGCGCGTCGAGGACCTGCTCAGGGTCGCGCGCTCCGAGAGCGGGCAGCTCGAGCTCGAGCTTGAGCCGCTGTCGGTGAACGACCTCATCACCGCGGCGCGCGCCAGCCTCGAGCCCAGCGCGCGCGCCCGTGGCGTGGCGCTCGCACCCGAGCTCCCGCCCTTCGATCTGCAGGTCGAGGCCGACGCCGACTGGCTGCGCCAGGTGGTCGAGGCGCTGATCGCGAACGCGTTGCGCCACACCGCCTATGGCGGCACGGTCCGCGTCATCGGCGGCATCGATTCGGACGGCGCCGTCACCGTCGCGGTTTCGGACGACGGCGAGGGCATCCCCCAAGCCGATCTCCCCCATGTGTTCGAGCGGTTCTACCGCGGCGCCTCCGAGCGCGAAGGCTCCGGTTTCGGCATCGGCCTCGCCTTGGCCCGCTGGGTGGTGGAGCGCCACCAGGGGACGATCGCGATCGACAGCCGCACCGCCTCGCCGGATGCCGCCTCCGGCACCACCGTTCTCATCCGCCTTCCCGCGCTGACGCATCGCCTCGTGATCGGAGCACGCTCATGACCATTCTGATCGTTGAAGACGACGCCGACATCGGCTCGGTCCTGAGGCGGGGTTTCGCGGCCGAGAGCTACGACGTCGAGTTGGTGGCCGACGGCGATTCCGCGCTAGCGGCCGCCTCCGGCAAGCCGCTCGCCGCCATCATCCTCGACGTGATGCTTCCCGGGCGGTCGGGCATCGAGGTCTGCAAGGCGCTGCGCGCCGCGGGCCAGACCGCGCCGATCATCATGCTGTCCGCGCGTTCCAGCGTCTCCGAGCGCACCGAAGGCCTGCTCGCCGGCGCCGACGACTACATGGTGAAGCCGTTCGATTTCGAAGAGCTGCTGGCGCGCGTGAAGGTGCAGGAACTGCGCCGCGAGAACGACGGAACGGACCAGCGCCACCTGATCGTCGGCCCGCTCGACCTCGATCTCGAAACGCGGGTCGCGACGAGCGCCGAGGGCTCCACCCGTCTCACCGAGCGCGAGGTCGATCTGCTCGCCCTGCTCATGCGCCACGCCGGCGAGCCGCTGGCCCGCGCCGACATCTTCGCGGCGCTGTGGGCCGGGCATGGCGGCGCCTCGCTCAACGTCGTCGACGTCTACATCGGGTACCTCCGCCACAAGCTCGCCGACGCGACGACCGACGGCGCTCGACTGATCGTCACGGTGCGCGGCCGCGGCTTCATGTACGCCCCGGACTGACCCCGCCCCTCCTATCTGCCGAGCGCCCCCGGCATGGCGCCGGCGCATCCGTCGGGCCATAATGAGCGTATTCTGAGAACACGGAGCCCGCTCGATCGACCGTGCGAGAAGCTCCTGGCAAGGGAAGCGTTCAAAATGTCGAAGTCAGTACGCTGGCGTTTCGCCGGCGCCGCGTCGGCCCTGATGCTCGCCGGGGCGTTCGGGGCGGCGGCGCAGGCCGCGCCGACCCCCGAGCAGTTGGTGTTCGAGCAGCCCTTCCTCGAGACGTTTGAGCCGGGCGCGTCGATCTCCTACCGGTTTTCCCGGGTCGCCGCCGACGCCAACCTTGCGCCGTCGTTCGAGGACGTCGTGACGCTCAGCGTCGTGAAGCCGGACGACGCGCCGGACGGCGGCAAGGCGGCCGTGGTCCAGCTTTTCTCAGGCGCTAAGGCGCGCTCGTTCGGGCCGATGCCCGCCACCTACAATCCGGTCGTGCTGGTCTTGCTCGAGCAGGACGTGGTCGAGATGCAGAAGGTGCTGGGCGGCAGCCCCTACTACATCCGAGGTCGGATTCGCGACGCGCTGACGTCTGCGGAAAAGGTCGAAGAGGTCAAGGTCGACTACAAGGGCCAATCAATCGACGCCTGGTCGATCAAGGTTTCGCCGTTCCTGAAAGACCCGAACCGCGCGAAGCTGAAGGACTTCGCCGACCGGACCTACGAGATCACCTTCTCGGACAAGGTGCCCGGCGGCCTCTACGCCATCCACACCGTCACGCCGAAGGCCGGCGCGACGACGCCGTTGCTCGTGGAGACCCTGACGGTCACAGGAGAGGGCGCATCGGGAGCCAAGCCATGACGTTCAAGGTTTCGCTGATCGCGGCCGCGGTGTTCTGCGCGGTCGGAGCCGGCGCCGCGCAGGCGGCGGTCGGCGAGGATTATCCGACGGCGGAAAAAGCCGACTACATCTTCGGCTGCATGGCCGCGAACGGGCAGACCCGCGAGTCGCTCGATCGCTGCTCCTGCTCGATCGACACCATCGCGACCATCCTGCCCTTCGCCGAGTACGAGCAGGCCGAGACGGTCCTGCGCATGAACAAGGTGGCCGGCCAGTCGTCCGAGGTGTTCCGCTCGACCGGCCAGTTGCGCGACGTGGTCTCCACCATGCGGCGCGCCCAGGCCGAGGCCGAGGTGAAGTGTTTCCCCTAAAACTCCAGCGCCGTCGCCGGCTCGGGGCGCGCGGCTGACGGTCGCTCGCTTTACGGCGGTTGCGAGGGGTGCGCTTCCGGTTACGGACGCGTCCAGAGGTCGCGGGGCGAGCGCCCCGCGCCTTGGTCCTGCGACTTACCTCAGGCTCACGAACCCGGCTTCTTCTGATCGAGCGCGCCCGAGAACTGCACGCCCTCGGTGTCGCTCGCGGCCACCGTCACGCCGCCCTTGCCGGCGGGATAGGTGAACGAGATGGCCGGGTCTTCGCTCAGCGAGATCCCGCCGTCCATCGTGAACACCGTTTCCTCGCCTTGCTTCACTACGATGTGGTTCACGAAGCGGGCGGGAACGTAGGTCCGGCTGATCGGGTCCATCTGCAGCCCGGAGAAATTCGGATGGCGGATCATGAGCTGCGCCTGCGACATGCCGGCGTTCGCCTCCGACGGCCTCTCCGAGGCCTTCTCGGTCACGCGCCGGAACTTCATCTCGCCGAGATGCGCCAGCGCCTGGTCCTCGTCCTTGAGGGCGGGAGCGGAGCAGCCTCCGCTCGCCTTCACGAAGCGGGCGGCCATGTGCAGCTTGCCGTCGTCGGTCTCGACCACGGCGCGAACGGAGGAGTAGGCGTTCACGCGCAGCCGCGTCGACAGGCCGAACTCCTGGCGCTTCTGGCCCAGCGCGAAGGTGGCGGCGACCGGCGAAGGGTTCTCGTCGACGATCAGGGTCACCTTTGCGATGCTGCGTGGATCGTTGTCGGGCAGCCTCACCTGCACGTCGATCGGAACCACCGCGGCGTCTTCCGCGCGCTTGGGCGCGTCGAGGATGACGAACGGGCTGTCCGCCTCGATCGGGCGCGCGCCGAAGGCGTCATCCTTGAAGGTGGCGAAGGTCTTGTCGGTGTCCTCGGCCCGCGCGGGCGCGACGGCGAGCGTGGCGGCGCAGCCGAGCGCCGCGAGCGCGTACGCTCCCCGACGGAGGCCGCGAGCGGAGGACGAGAAGGGCGTGGACATCGAGGTCTCCCGGAGCGAACGCACGCCTTGCGCGTGTCTTGGTCGGTTTCCTAACGCACGATACTACGAAAGGACGCGCCTCGTCGGATGACTGGCCGAAGTGCTTAAAGCGCCCTTCAGCGCACCACCGTCACCCGCTTCGCGGCGCGCGTCAGGCCGGTGTAGAGCCATCGGGCGCGGTGCTCGCGGAAGGCGTAGCTCTCGTCGAACAGCACCACGTCGTCCCATTGCGAACCCTGCGCCTTGTGCACGGTGAGCGCGTAGCCGTAGTCGAACTCGTCCGATTTCCGACGCTGGGCGAAGGGGATCCCCTCCGCGTCGCCTTCGAAAAAGGCCTTGAGCACGCTCACCGAGACGGACTTGCGCCCGAGATCGTCCTCCGGGCTGAGGTCCATCTTCACCCGTGTGGCGTCCGACGACTTTAGCCGCTGCACCTGGAACACGCCGCCGTTCAGCAGGCCCTTGGTCTTGTCGTTCCGGAGGCAGACCAGCTTGTCGCCGACGGCGGGCAGGGGGTCGAGCAGGCCCTTCAACTCCCGCAGGCGGCCATTGTAGAGCTTTCGCGTCTTGTTCAGGCCCACCAGCACCTGGTCGGCCGAGGTGACGTCTTCAGTCGTGATCTCCCGTCGCGTCACCACCCGGCTTTCGCCATAAGGGCCGTAGTCCAGCGTCCCGCCCTCGCGGATGGCGAGCGACATGCGGATGATCGGGTCGTCGACCGCCTGGCGATGAACCTCCGTGAGCATCGCGTCGGGCTCGGCCTCGGTGAAGAAGCCGCCGCCCTTCACCGGCGGCAGCTGCGCCGGATCGCCCAGCACCAGCACCTTGGTGCCGAACGACAGCAGGTCGCGGCCGAGCTCCTCGTCCACCATCGAGCACTCGTCAACGACGATCAGATCGGCCTTGGCGGCGGCGCCGTCGCGGTTGATCGCGAAGGAGGGGCCCTCCTCGTCGCCGCCGCGCGGGCGGTAGATCATCGCGTGGATCGTCGTCGCGCCTTCGCACCCCTTCGAGCGCATGACGAGGGCGGCCTTGCCGGTGTAGGCCCCGAAGGCGACGTCGCCGTCCAGATCCTCGGCCAGATGCCGGGCGAGCGTGGTCTTGCCCGTGCCGGCGTAGCCGAACAGGCGGAAGACCTGCTGCCGCGGCCGCTTCAGCCAATCGGCCACGGAGGCGAGCGCCTCATCCTGCTGGGGGGACCACCGCACGAACCTTGCGCCTCCTGGGGGTATTGACGACCGACGCCTTGTAGCAGAGTCGGCCGCCCCGGCGAGCGCAGCCGTCCCGAACTCTGGCCCGCGCCGGCCGAACCGGGATATGGCTGGATCGGCGAACGGACGAGCCCCCGTCGACGGCGCCCGAGCGGGAGATCTGCATGCCGATTCCGAACGTGCTCGAAGGACGCCTCGCCCTGCCGGTGGTCGCGGCGCCGATGTTCATCGTGTCGGGGCCGGAACTCGTCGTCGCGCAGTGCAAGGCGGGGGTGGTCGGCTCGTTTCCGGCCTTGAACGCGCGGCCGCAGGGCCAGCTCGATCTCTGGCTCACGCGCATCCGCGCCGAGCTCGACGCCTATGCGGGCGCGCATCCGGACCAGCCGGTCGCGCCCTTCGCCGTGAACCAGATCGTCCACGCGTCCAACGCCCGTCTCCGGCAGGACATGGAGACCTGCGGCAAGCACCGCGTCCCCATCGTCATCACCTCGCTGCGGCCGCCGAACGAGGTCGTCGAGGCCGTCCACGGCTGGGGCGGGATCGTCTGGCACGACGTGATCTCCGTCCGGCACGCGCAGAAGGCCCTGGAGGCCGGTGTCGACGGGCTCATCCTGGTCTGCGCCGGCGCCGGAGGCCACGCGGGAGCCCTCAGTCCGTTCGCGCTGCTGCAGGAGGTTCGGGCCTTTTACGACGGGCCGCTGTTGCTGTCCGGCGCGCTCGCGACAGGGCGCGCGGTGCTGGCGGCCCAGGCGGCGGGCGCCGACCTCGCCTACGTCGGCACCCGGTTCATCGCGACCGCGGAGGCCAATGCGCTCGAGGCTTACAAGCGGATGCTGGTCGACGGCGCCGCGAGCGACATCGTCACCTCGTCGCTCTTCACCGGCGTGAGCGGCAACTACCTCAAGCCTTCGATCGCCGCCGCCGGCCTCGATCCCGACGCGCTGCCCGGGGCCGACAAGACCGCCATGAACTTCGGAGCGGTCGACGCAAAGGCCTGGCGGGACGTCTGGGGCGCAGGCCAGGGCCTCGGCGCAATCATGGACGCGCCCTCGGTCGAAACGGTTGTTGGCCGCATGTGCGCGGAGTACGCCGTTGCGCGGGCCGATCTGGCGGCGCGCGCTTTTAAGTGATGCGGTTTCGCCACACTGCTGACTTTCGCATCGATCGGTGCTCGACTTTTCATCGTCCATCGCTCATTTCAGTGCCGCAAGCGCGGGGGTCACCTGCGTTCCACTCAAGTTTGGGGGGAAGCTATGCTTCGTCACCGTCTCGCCGTCGCCGTCTCGGCCGCGGCTCTCTCCGCCCTCGCCACCGGCGCTTTCGCGGCTGACCTCCCGGCCTATGAGCCGGCTCCGTCGATCGCCGTTCCGTCCTTCACCTGGACCGGCGCCTACGTCGGCGTCCAGGCCGGCTACGGCTTTGGCGACTCGAATGGTCGCGGCATTGACCCGGATGGGTTCCTGGTGGGAGCTTACGCGGGCTACAACTACCAGTTCGACAATTCGCCGCTCGTGATCGGCGTCGAGACCGACTTCAACTACGCCGATGTCGACGACAGCCGGTTTGGCGTCAAGCTGAGCTACGACTGGGCCGGTGCGACCCGCGCCCGCATCGGTTACGCGTTCGATCGTTTCCTAGTCTACGGCGCGGCCGGTGTGGCTTACGCCGATCGTGAAGTGAAGGTCTCGGGCGTGGGTAAGAACAGCAAGACGGCTGTCGGCTGGACCGCAGGCGGCGGTGTCGAGTTTGCTGCGACTGACAACGTGGTCGCTCGCGCTGAGTACCGCTACACCGACTATGGCCGCGACACGTTCCGCATCGCTGGCGAGTCGGCGCGGGTCGACTCCGACGAGCACCGCGTGATGGTTGGCGTCGCTTACAAGTTCGGCTGGTAAGCTTTTTAGTCGGCTGAAATGAAAGGCCCCGCAGCGCGAGCTGCGGGGCCTTTTTCGTCTACAGAGGCGATTGGCGGTGCGCCCTTAGGCCCGTCCGGCCTTGCGCGGGCCGCGCTGGGAAAGGGCTGATTTGATGACCCGCGACGCCGCGTCGACCTCGCGGGTGAACGCGGACTGAAGTCCGGCCAGCCAGGCGTCGATCACCGCCTCGGGCTCGCCCGCGATCTTGAGGCTCGCGGCGCCCGCCTTGACGCGGCGGTTGATGCCGGCCCGGAGCTGGGCGCGCTGTTCGTCGGTCGGGTTCTGCCGGCTCTGGCGGATCGCGGCGCGCGCGAGCTCAAGTCCGACCGTCGCGCCTTCGGCGCGCGCCTCCGTCTCGCGATCTGTCGTCACCGCCGTCTCCCGAAGCCCGAATCGGCCAGACGCAGTCTTCGCTGATTCCCTCCCGGATCGCACGCGCGAGCGGTTCTCGTCGCCGACGTCGGTGGCCGGATTGATCCGCGAGGCGAGGCTGGGCTGTCAGAAATTGCCTGCGTCGCGGAGCCGGTACCAGGATTCGACCAGCGGGACCGCCGCCTTCGCAAGCTTCTGGAACCGGTGGCTCGGGAAGGTGATGTCGCTGAAGGCGCTGACGCCTTCGGGGCGTCCCAACATCTGGAGCGCGATCTTCCGCCCGAAATGGGTCGAGCGCGACACGCCGGTCCCGCAGTACCCCATGGCGTAGTGCACGCCCTCGTCGGTCCGGCCGAGATGGGGGAACTCGTCGAAGGTGTAGCCGATCCGCCCGCTCCAGGCATGGCTGACGGCGACGTTTTCGAGCGCCGGGAACGTGCGCAGCAGATCGCGCGCGAGATGGGCGTAGGCGGCGGCCGAGGTCTTTGACGCCAGATGGTTCGACCGACCGCCCCAGATCAGGCGGTTCTCGCCCGGCGCGGGGCGGAAGTAGAAGAACACGCGGTTCGAGTTTCCGAACATGCGCGTCTTGGGCAGGATCGCGTCGAACAGCTCCTGCGGCATAGATTCGGTCGCGATCTGGGCCGAGACGATCGGCACGATGCGCTTCGCAAAGAAGGCGCCGACGTTCTTTGTGTAGCCGTTGGTCGCGACCAGAACGTCACGGGCGTCGATCGTCTGGTCGTCGAGGCGGACAGAGCGCCGCCCATGCTCGGAGACGATGTCCCGGACAGCGGCGTTCCCGCAGACGACGGCTCCCGCCTCGATGAGCCTCTGCATCAGGCCGGCATGATAGCGGCCGGGATGAAGTCCCGCATCCTGGGGCAGGACGGCGCCGCCGTGGAACAGATCCGAGCCGATCTCGCTCGTCTGCTCAGGCCTCGGGACCATGGCGGTCTCTACGCCGGCCCAGCGCGTTAGATCGCCCATGTCGCGGGCCATGCTCTCGTAATGCTTGGGACGCATCGCGCCGCGGAAGCGGCCGCAGCGCGTGAAGCCGCAATCGATCTTTTCCCGAGCGATCAGGGCTTCGACGCCATCCAGCATCTCGACGCCTTCGCGCAGCAGTTCGACGGCCTTCCGTTCGCCCATCATTGCGATCAGCGTGCGGACGCGAAACTTCTGGTTTCCGCTGCCGACCTGGCCGCCGTTCCGGGTGCTCGCGCCGAAGCCGGGAACACCGGCGTCGAGAACGACCACCTGACGCCCGGCCCGCGCGAGAACCAGCGCCGCCGACAGGCCGGTGAAGCCGGAGCCGATGACGACGACGTCGGCCTTTCCAGGCGGTCGCGGGAAACCGGACGACATCGGCGGGGCGGCGTCCCACCAGTAGGGCGCCGTGCCGAGGTCGCCCCTGGCGCGCCCGCGCGCGAGATCGCCCAACGACGGACCGCGCGCGCGATGCGGCGCGCTCGCCTCGGTCTCAGAGTTCGACATGCCCGCTCTCCCGCGCCGTCCGAGCGGTCTTGATACACCGGTGATGCCCGAATCGCGCCGGCCGCGCGGCGCTATCTCGCCTCGTCGAGCCGCCTCTCGAACCTTTCGGCGAGGCTTATGATCCGGCCGTCGGCCGCCGCCAGCCCGACCACGCTGATCGCGGACGGCAACCCGTCCGCCCGGGGCGCGCCGGGGACGGACGCGGCGCAGAGGTTCATCGGGTTCACATAGTAGGTGTAAGTCCCCATCACGGTGTTGCGCGCCATCGGCTCGGCGAGCAGCTCCTCTATCGTGAAGATCGTCGGGACGGTCGGCGTCACCAGCGCCGCGAAGCCGTCGAGCGCGATCTCTGCGGCGCGTGCAAGTTCGCGCATGCGGTAGATCGCCTCGAAGGCGTCGCGCGCGGAGTAGGCCAGACCAGGCTCGATCGAGGCGCGCACCACGGGGTGGACGCCCTCCGGTCGGTTCGCGAAAACCTCGCCGTAGTCGACCAGGCGCTCCGCCACCAAGGCCGATTGGAACACCAGCCGCCCCGCCTCTTCGAACGGCGCGAAGTCGATTTCGACCAGCTCGAAGCCCATCGCCCGCAAGTTGCCCAGATTGGCGTCGTGGGCCGCCTCCGCGGCGGCGTCGCCGAAGAAGCGAAGCTGGTCGCGGCGCGGCACGGCGATCCGCGCGCCGACGTCCGGCGGCGTCGGCGTCAGGTCGATGGCGCCGGCGTCGCGTCGGCTCCAGGGATCGAGGGGATCGAAACCGGCGATCGCACGCAGAATCTCCGCGGCGTCGGCCACCCGCTTTGCAAAGACCGGCACGCAGTCGAGGAAGCGGCTGTTGTAGACGAGCCCCTGCGTGCTCACGAGACCGAGCGTCGGCTTCAGGCCGACGATCCCGTTGCAGGCGGCCGGCACGCGGCCGGAGCCTCCGGTGTCGCTGCCGAGCGAGAACGACACCACGTCGCGCGCGACCGCCACCGCCGAACCGGAGCTGGAGCCGCCCGGGATGTAGGCGGGGTTCACGGCGTTCCGGCAGAGCGGCTCCGGCGAGCGCGTGCCGTTCAGGCCAGTCGCGAACTGGTCCATGGTGTTCTTGCCGATGAGCACCGCGCCGGCGCGCTCCAGCACGCCGACCAGCGGCGAGCCCGCGCCGGGGTCGAGCGCCAGCGCGGGGCAGTTCGACGTCGTCGTCATTCCCGCGACGTGGATGTTGTCCTTGACCGCGAAGGTCAGGCCCAGCAGCGGCAGGTCCTCGCCGGCGCGCGCGCGGGCGGTCGTGTCCTCGGCGCGCGCGCGCACGGTCTCTTCCGGGACGAGCGCGGTGAAAACGCCGTCGCCCGCCGCCGCCGCGGCGCGCCGCCAGCTTTCGAGCGCGAGCGCGACGGGATCGGCGCCGTCCGCGAGAGCGGCGCGGACGGAGGCGAAGTCGAACGGCGGCGCGTCGAGATCGGTCGGCGCGGGACGCGCCTGCGGCGAGGCCAGGATCATCGCCGTCCCTCCCAGTGAACGATGCGGCGCCCCGCCCAGGCGAGCCCGCGGTCGGTGGCGAGGCCGATCAGGCCGATCACCGCGACGCCGGCGAAGACATAGGTCGTGCGGAAGAAGCTGGAGGCGTCGAGGATGAGGAAGCCCAGGCCGCGGTCGCCGCCGAGCAGTTCGGAGGCGACGAGGATGGTGAGCGCGGTCCCCATCGCGACCCGCAGGCCCGTCATGATCTGCGGCAGCGCCGACGGCAGCACCACGAACCGGAACACCTGCCAGCGATTGGCCCCCATGGACTGCGCGGCGCGCAGCGAGTCGAGCGAGCAAGCGCGGACGCCGGCTTGGGCGTTGACCATCATGATCAGCAGGACCGACAGGAAGATCAGGAGCACCTTGGAGGTTTCGCCCACGCCGAACCACAGGATGAACAGCGGGATCAGCCCAAGCGGCGGGATCGGGCGCAGCAGCTCGGAGGGGGCCAGCAGCAGGGCGTCGATCAGGCGGGAGCGGCCGCGCAGCAGGCCGAGCCCGACGCCGAGCGCCGCGCCGGCGACGTAGGCCACGGACACGCGCGCGAGGCTCGCGCCCACATGCGTCCAGAGCGAGACGCCGGAGTAGCCGTTCGTCGCCATGTCGAGGAAGCTCGCCCAGATCGCGGAGGGCGGCGGCAGGATGATCGGCGAGGTCCAGCCGCGCGCGGCCGCGAAGGCCCAGAGGGCCAGGATCGCGAGCGGCGACAGCGTCGCGACCAGAACGTACCGCAGGCGCTCGCGGCGCTCGTCCGTCCGGCTCAATGCCGCATCCTCCGGTAGATCGTCTCCCGCAGGCGCAGGAACGAGGGGTGAAGCCGGTTCTCGGGCGAGGCGCGCGGCGTCGGCAGATCGACGTCGAAGGTGTCGTAGGCCCCGGACGGGAGGTCGTTCAGCAGGAAGATGCGGTCGCCGAGGAACGCCGCCTCGTCGATCGCGTGGGTGACGAACAGGATGGTGCAGCCGGTCCGGTCGCGGATGCGCAGCACCTCCTCCTGAAGGCTCTCCCGGGTCTGCACGTCGAGCGCGGAGAACGGCTCGTCCATCAGCATGACCTTGGGCTTCGCGGCCAGCACCCGTGCGAGGCCCACGCGCTGCCGCATGCCGCCGGAGAGTTGGTAGGGGTAGGCGTCCTCGAAGCCGGTGAGGCCGACAAGGGCCGCCATCTCCTCGGCGACCGCGCGACGCTCACCCTTACGGGCGCCCGCGCAGCGCAGGGAGAAGGCGATGTTCTCGGCCACCGTCATCCAGTCGAACAGCGCGGCCGCCTGAAACACGACGCCGCGGTCTGGGCCGGGCCCCGTGATCTCGCGTCCGTCCACCACCGCGACGCCGTCCGTCGGCCGCAGGAAGCCCGCGACCATGTTGAGGATCGTCGTCTTGCCGCAGCCGGACGGCCCAAGCAGCGCGACGAGCTCGCCCGGCGCGACCGCGAAGGAGACGTCCTTCATGATGGTGCGGCCGTCGTAGGCGAAGCCGACCTTCTCGAACTTCAGCACCGGCGGCGCGTCCGCGGCCTTGGCCTGAAGCGGGGCGGCCCCAGGCGCGGGCGGGGACAGGGGACGCGCCGCGACCGTCACTGCGACGCGCTCGTGAGGTAGGCCTGGATCGGCTTGGTGTCGAACAGGCCCGGCCAGTCCTTGGGCTCGGCCTGGATGCGCTTCTGCTCCAGCAGGAAGGCTCCGATGCCCTGCAGGTGCTTCATCAGGCGGGAGTCCAGCTCCTGGCCCGGCGCGCCCAGGAAGTCGGCGGTCAGGGTCTCCCGGAAGGTCGGGTGCGCGACGCTCTGGCCTTCGACCAGCTTGTCGAACTGTTCGGCGGTCATGCCTACGCGTTTCGCCTCGTAGACGCGGACCGCGGCGGGGTTCGCCTTGTAGTCCTGCTGAGCCTGGTCCCACGCCTTCAGGAAGCGGCGCATGGTCTCCGGTTCGCCGTCCATGAAGGGCCGCCGTCCGACCCAGACGCCGCCGGTGATCATGCCGAGACTTTTGGTGTTCGCGATCGCCTTCGCGCCCTCGCGCTCCATGGCGCCGACGTTCGGCTCCCACACGAAGGCGGCGTCGATCTGGCCGGCGACGTAGGCCGGCGGCATGTTGGCCGGGGTTAGGTTGACAAGGGTGACGTCCTCGGACTTCAGCCCCGCCTTCGCGAGCGCCCGCAGCGTGTGGTAGTGGCTGGTGGAGCCGATCGCGACGCCGAGGCGCTTGCCCTTCAGGTCCTCCAGCTTCTCGATCCCCGCCTTCGGGTTGACCACCAGCCGCACGTTGGTGGCGTCGATCCGCTCCATGAAAAGGATCGCGATCGGCAGTCCGTTGGCGTAGCCGGTGACGGAGGGAAACTCGCCCATCCAGGCGAGGTCGATCTCTTCGCCCGCGAGCGCCGGCAGCATCGCAGGACCAGCCGGGAACGGCTTGGTGGAGACGTCGAGCCCTTCCTTCTTGAACAGGCCGGCGCCGAGGGCGTAGCTCAGCAGCACGTTGATCTCGCCGGTCTGGAAGCCGAGACGGATCGGCTTCGCGTCCTGCGCCGCGGCGGGGGCGGCGAGACCAAGCGCAAGGCCGGCCAGAAGTACGAGACGGCGGCTCAGGCCGAAGGCTGCGCGGATCATCGAACGTCTCCTCGATGGGTGGGGCAGGGCGGCGCTCATTCGGCGACGCCGAGGATGTCCAGCATGGCGAGCGCGAGCACCTGGGTGGCCACGACCGCCTTGCCGATGTGGATGCTTTCGTTGATCGGAGCCCAGCCGTCGTCGCCGGGGCCGAAGGTCACCGCCGCCTTGCCGCGTTCGGCGAAGCGGATCGTGTCGTTGAAGGCGTTCTTTCGGTAGAGCTTCGGCTCGCTCCCCAGGATGCGGACGTAGGCCCGCCGAAGCGCCGCGGTCGGCTCGGCGTCGCCGTCCTGCTCCAGCGTGCCGTCGACGAACAGCGCGCCGGGATAGGGCCGCGCGGAGGCGTCGAGCTCCGGATCGGCCTTCATGGCCTTCGCGATCACGGCGTCGATGTCGGCCATCACGCTCTCCGCCGTCATCCCAGGCAGTATCCCCACCACGCCCAGAACGACGCGGCAGACGTCCGGCGTGAACTGCATCTCGCGTGGAACGCCGCCGCCGATGCGCAGGATGGTGGTGCGGGGCGGCGTGCCGCCTTCGAGCTTCGCCGGCGTGTGGGCGAAGGTCATGGTCTCGAGCGCCGGCAGCAGCCGCGCCATCTTGGCGACCGCGTTGACGCCGGTGTCGGGGCGCCAGAGGTGGGTCTTGGTTCCCCGCGCCTCGACCTCGACCAGATAATTGCCGCCGTTCGCGACGGCGACGCCCATGCCCCAGCTTTCGTCGGGGGCGGTCCACGCGGTGGGCTCGCAGACGATGACGTAATCCGCGTCAAGCCCCATCTCGTCGAGCAGGAAGATCGACCCGTCCGGCCCGTTCTTCTCCTCGTCCGCGGTGTAGACGCATTTCAGGTCGCCCTTGAGCCGCGCGCCGGCGGCGAGCACCGCGCGCGTCGCGAGCAGCGTGCAGGCAAGGTTGCCGCGGGTGTCGGAGGCGCCACGGGCGTAGAGCCGGTCGCCGTGGCGCGTTGGGCGGAACGGATGGCCGCCGGTCATGGTCCAGGCGGACCAGTCGCCCGCGGGATAGGTGTCGAGATGGTCGTTCAGGATCAGCGACGCGCCGCCGCCTTCGCCGGGCAGCGACGCCACGACGTTGGGCCGACCCTCCCGCTTTGTTGGAAACTCCACCGCGAAGCCCATGTCTTGAAGAATGCCGCCGATGAACAGCGCCGCGCCTTCCTCGCGCCCCGCCGGCTGATCGGGGTCGAGCGGGTTCTCCGCCTCCGGCTGCCCCGCGGGGATGAGGGCGCAGGCCAGGCTGAGCCAGGCCTCTTCGGTGACGGCGTCGAGCACGCGGCGCTGGAGGTCGGTCATGGGGGCGGGAGCAAGGAGGGCGGTGGTCATGCTGAGGCGATCTACCAGATTAAATCGATCAGTTGAGTCGATTAGTTTCCTTATTCGGCGATGAAGCGCGTTCGCCGCTGTCGGGCTCTCAAGCGCAAGCGCCATGCCACGCTCTCGCAACCGCTCGTCGGGAGGCGCGCGGCGCCATCGTCCGTTGAAAATCAACGGACTGCGACGACGGCGGGCGAAGTGTCAGAAAATTTCCTCAGGGGGCGGAATGGCGCCAAGTCGGGCGCCCGGCCGGGCGCACGTCGCCATGTTCCGCGCCGGGGCCTCAGCCCTGGCGGTCGCCGCCGGAGGCGAGCGCCAGGATCGCGTCCGGCTTCAGGATCCGGAGCACGCCCCGCCTCTGGCTGAGGACCCCGTCCTTCTGCAGCCGGTTGAGGCTGATCGTGACCCATTGCCGGGTGGAGCCGATCAGCGCCGCGATTTCGGCATGGGTGAACGAGGCCGCGATGGCGACGCCCTTCGCCGGATCGTCGTCCGGCGCCCCATGGATCTGCATCATATGCAGCAGCACATGCGCCAGCCGCTCGCCGAGCGAGCGGGTGCCGAGCATCTGCGCCAGCGAGGAGTAGCAGCGGGCCTTGTAGGCGAGCGCGTCGATTATGCCGAGGGCGAGGTCGGGCACCTCGCGCGCCAAAGCCCGCAGGCCGGCGCCGGGGAGGTGCAGCGCTTCGGTGGGGCGGGCCGCTTCAGCCGCCCAGATGTGCCGCCCGCCGCCGAAGACGTCGGGTCCGCCCACGAACGCGCCGGGCCGCCAGTAGGCCAGCGTGATCTCGCGGCCCTGCGGCGCGGCGTAGAAGCTGCGGACCAGCCCGCGCTGGATCAGCATCACGCCGTCGTGCGCGTCGCCCTGCCGGAAGATGGCCTGGCCGCGCTCATACGCGATCCGCCGCCCATGGGCTTCGACGCGCGCGCGATCCTCCGGCGCGAGGGGACCGAGGATGCCCGGCGCAGGAGCCGCGTCCGCCTGCTCCTCCGAGAGGAGCATGTCGCCGGAGCTGTGCTCGGTGCCGTTCATGCGAACCTGTCCTGGCCGTCGACGATCCGTGCCGGCGGCTTACGACTATCGGCGGCGGCGTAGGGCTCTTCAAGCTCGACCGTCGTCAGCCGCGAGCGTCGATCCAGAACGGCAGGACGAAGCGGTCGGTGTTGAACGGCTCCGGCGCGATCAGGGCGAGCGGTTTCCGGTAGTCCTGGATCTGGAAGAACAGGTGCGGCAGGCCGAGCGAAGGGTCCTGGGAGACCACGGGGTAGGGCGCCGCGGCCTGCCACTGCTCGTCGTAGCGGATCGTGCCGGAGACGCTGCGGTAGATCACCGCCTTCAGCGCCTTCGCCACCTTCCGGTTCTGCTCGAAGCCGCCGGGCCCGGCGGAGCCGCCGGCGAGGGAGGCGGCGAGCACGTAGTGATGCAGCGCGCTGTAGGACTGGCAGCCGATGTGCGGCGTCGAGCCCTCGCCGAAGCGGGCGACGTAGCGTGAGGCGAAGCTTTGGCCCATCTCGTCGCGCAGCAGGCCGATCACCGTGCTCGTCAGCACGCCGACGCCTTTGCCCTGAGCGATGTCCGAGAACGACTGGTGCATGGCGCCGTACTGGAGATAGACGAGGCTGTCGGTCGGCCGCTCCATGAACTGCAACTGAAAGCTCGCAAGATCGCCCGAGTAGAAATGCGTGTTGGCGATCACCGCGGGCTCCGTCGCGCGGATCGCGTCGAGCGCCTCGCGCCAGTCGGAGGTCGGCGTCTGCACGATCTCGGGACCGAAGCTCACGCGCCAGCCGAACTTGGCGGCGGACGCGGCCATCGCCTGGGCGATGACGATGCTGTAGGGTTTTGAACCCGACACGATGGCGATGCGGTTCGACGACGGCTTCCACTGGCCGGAGTCCCGCAGCCACGAGATGAACTTCAGGAAGCCCGGCCCGTACCAGTAGTCGGCCGGGTCGGTCATGAAGCAGCCGAAGTAACGGTCGGGATCGCTCATCACCGTGTCGTGGTGCTGGAGCAGCGTGTTGGCGTGGATGTAGATCACGCCAGCCTCCGCCACCGGCTCGTACTCGGAGTTCTGCGGGCCGATGTTGTAGCCGTTGACGATGGCGTGGACCTTGTGCGTCCCGATCAACGCGCGGGCCGCCGCGACCACGTCCTCGGCCCCCTGGCGTCCGGTGTCCGCGAAGATCGGCTTGATCGGGCGGCCCAGAAGGCCGCCACGGGCGTTCACCTCTTCGGCCGCCAGGATGACGCCCTTGCGGAACTCGGCGCCGTCGGCCGCCGAGGGCCCGGTCAGGGGCACCATGCTGCCGATGGGAATGAAGGCGTCGACCACGGCGTTCGTCCTTCCGGCGTTTCGGTGTTCAGACGGGGTCTCGTTCGAACAGCAGATGGTGCATCATCACCCTCAGCCGGGGTGGGCTGACGGGCTTCACCATCAGGGGCACGCCCGCGGCGCGGACCCGCTCGACGACGCCGGGCTCCGCGTCGGCGGTGATGATGCAGGCGGGGATCTCCGCTTCCGACACGGCCCGGACGTGGGCGATCACGTCGAGGCCGGTGCTCATGCGGATGCTGTAGTCGGCGATGATCAGCCGTGGCCGGAAGCCGCCGGCGACGATCGCCGCGGCCTCCTCCGCTCCCGCCGCGGAGCGCCGGTCGACGCCCCAGCGGTCGAGCAGCTGGCCCATCGCCTCCCGCAGCGCGTCATCGTCTTCGACGAGCAGGATGGGCGCGCCGACGAACTCTCCGGCGACCGCCTCGTTGACCTCGGTCTCCACGACCTCGCTGTGCCAGACGTTGCCGAGCGGCACGAACACCGAGAAGCGCGACCCGGCGCCCGGCGCAGACTTCAGCTGGATCCGATGGCCGAGCAGGTCCGACAGGCGCTTGACGATGTTGAGGCCGAGGCCGAGGCCGGTCTTCTCGAGCCGCCGGTCGTCCGCCGCGCGGTAGAACTCGTCGAAGATCCTCTCCTGGTCCTCCGGCGGGACGCCGCGCCCGGTGTCCACGACGTCGATGCGCAGCCCGTCGCCGCGCCGCCGGCAGCCGACCAGCACGCCGCCGACGTCGGTGAAGCGGAGCGCGTTGGCGACGATGTTGCTGAGGATCCGCTCGAGCAGGGCGCGGTCACTGGACACCGCGGCGCGGGCGCCGACGATCCGCAGGCGCAAGCCCTTGTCCGCCGCCTGATGCCGGAACTGGATCTCCAGACGCTCGAACAGGGTCGACAGCTGGAACGTCGCGATCCGGGGCTTGATCCGGCCGGCGTCCAACTGTCCGATCTGCAGCAGCGCGCCGAGCAGGTCCTCCATCACGGACGCCGACACGTCCATGCCGTGCAGCAGTTCGCGACGGCGCGCCTCGTCGGTCTCGCGCACGCAATTGAAGATCATGATCTTCAGCGCCGCGAGAGGCTGCCTGAGGTCGTGGTTGGCGGCCCGCAGAAAGCGCGACTTCGCCTCGTCGACGGCCTCGGCCTTCTCCTTTGCGGCCAGCAGCGTCGCCTCCCGGCGCTCCGCGGCGGTTACGTCCGAGAGCATGGTGACGGCGCCGCCGCCGTCGACGGGGGCGATCGACATCCGGACGACGCGCCCGTCCGCCGATTTGTAGTCGGCTTCGCTTTCGTCTCCGAAGGCCACGGCCTGGTCCGCGATCCAGAGCTCCGGCGGAACTGGCAGCCGCCACTCCCGGGAGGCCGCGACGGCCGTCAGGAAGCGCGCGTAGGGGAGGCCGACAGGCAGCGCGAAGTCGAAGCTCTGGCGGAACGCGCGGTTTGCGAAGAGCAGGGCGCCCGTCTCGTCCCAGACCGCGGCCCCGTTCGGCAAAGCGTTGAAACCGGCGAACACGCGACCGGCGTTCGCCTCCGTCGCAGCCTCTCCGTCAGCCACGGCCGGGGTTGGCGCCGCCGAACAGGCTCATGGCGTAGTGCAGGGCCGCGGATCTGTCGGGCAGGTTCAGCTTCTTCATCGCGTTGCGCAGGTGGACGCGCACGGTCTGCTCCGCGACGCCGCATGCTTCCGCGATCTTCCGCACCGACTTGCCCCGTCCCAGCAGCTCGAGAACCTCGCGTTCGCGGTCGGTGAGAGCCTGCGCGTCCGACGCCGGCTCGGGCGCCGCGTCGGCCGACGTTCCGGGGGCCGACCGCTCGATGATGCGGCGCGGGAACGACACCTCGCCGGCGAGGACGCGCTCCAGCGCGCGCTCCACTTCGGGCGCGCCCGCCGACTTCGGGATGTAGCCGATGACGCCGTGTTCGACCGAGCGCATGACGTGCTCGACGTCCTCGTGCACCGAGACGACCACGAGCGGGACGGTCGGGAACTCCTTGCGCAGTCGGCGCAGCCCCGCGAAAGCCTCGAACCCCGGCATCACCAGGTCGACGAGCATGAGATCGACGTCGGGATGGCGCGCCAGCGTGTCCGCAGCCTCCGCGAAGCTCTCCGCTTCGTAGATCTCGATCGTCTGCTCCAGCCGCTCCATGACCTGTTTGAGCGACTGCCGGACCATCCAGTGATCGTCGGCGATCACGACCTTCAGCCGCGCGCCCGCAGGGGCCTCGCGCGAAGCGTCGGAACGCGGCGCGTGGTCGGCGCCGCCTGCGCGGCCGCAGCGCCTCAGCTTGGGGTCGACGCTTTCGAGGGAGTTCAGCATGGTTCCGATCTAAACGAATTGGCTAGCTTACTCAATAGCCACTTTGGGAAGACGCCTGCCTCATGCTTAGGCGAACCGAGGCGCCAAACGCAGAGAGGCGTAGAACAGAGCGCAAAAGAAAATTCGTTTCGTGGGACGAAATGCAGTTGACACTCTAAAAGCCCGCCGCCTAGCCTCTAGCCCAGAGAGCTAGACGTAATGCGTAGTGATCTCGCGATCGTTTAACGCGACCCTGGGGGCGGCACGATGAAAGACATCACGCGGCGGACACTTGTGAAGGCGACGGCGGCGGGCGGCGCCGCGGCGGCGCTCTCAGCCCCCTTCATCTCGCGGGCCTGGGCGGCCGAGCCGATCCTGCTCGGCGTTCCGACCTCGCAGACGGCCGCCGCGGGCGTGGCCGACGACCTCGATCACCTCAACGGCACCACGCTCGCGATGGAGGAGATCAACGCCGCCGGCGGCATCCTGGGGCGGCCGCTCAAGCTCTACGTCACCGACGTCGACAAGCTTTCTCCCGAGAGCTGCCAGCAGGCGATCGCCGCCTGCGTCGACGCCAAGGTGCACGCGATCTCGAACGCCTTCGTGTTCGTGCCGATCCCGGCGATGGACGCCTCGGCCAAGTACAAGTGCCCCTATCTCAACGGCAATACGCAGCGCGCCGCCACCGAGGCGTTCAAGAAGAATCCGGACAAGTACAGCCATGTCTTCCAGACGGACCCGTCGGAAGTCCACTACGGCTACACCTACCCGATCTGGCTGAAGGCGATGGAGAGCTCCGGCGCCTGGAAGCCGAAGAACCGCAAGGTGCACATCGTCCAGGAGCAGGTCGCCTACTGCCAGACGATTTCGCGCGCGGCCCAGGAGGCGCTGAAGAAGAGCGATTTCGAGGTCGCCAAGATCACCGACATCCAGTTCCCGGTGCAGGATTGGGGCCCGGTGATCCAGGAGCTGAAGGAGGTCGACGCCGGCGCGATCATGATCGACCATTGGGTCGCCGCCGAATACGCCGCCTTCTGCAAACAGTTCCAGGCCGATCCGGTGCCGGACTCGCTGGTTTATCTTCAGTACGGCCCGTCGCAGCCTGAGTTCCTGACGCTCGCGGGGGAGGCGGCCAACGGCTTCTGCTGGTCGACGGTGCTCGGCGTCTACGCCGACGAGAAGGGCAACGCCTTCCGCGCCAAGTACAAGAAGCGTTTCCCCGGCATCATGGGCCTCGTCTACACCGGCAACGGCTACGACATCGCCTACTATCTGAAGGCCGCGTGGGAGGCGACGGGCGATCCCTCCAACTTCAAGGCCGTGTGCGACTGGATTCGCACGCACCCCTACCGCGGGGTCTGCGGCTACATGGACATGAACAACGAGTACCAGGAGTCCGGGCATTTCCCGGACAACGGTTTCGCGGTCACGGCGACCGAGCTCGAGAAGGGCATGAGCCAGCTCTACGTCCAGGTTCAGGACGTCGAGCATAAGATCATTTACCCGTACGAGATCAAGGAATCGGCGCTCAAGCCCGCGCCGTGGTGGAGCTGATGGCGGCGCCTGCGGCGCGCGTTTCGGACGCGCCGCTCTTCGCGTGCGAGGACATCACGCTCGATCTTGGCGGCCGCTCGATCCTGCACGGAATCAGCCTGAGCGTCCGTCCCGGCGAAGTGCTCGGGATCATCGGACCGAACGGCGCGGGCAAAACCAGCCTGTTCGAGGTGCTCTCGGGCCGCATGCGGCCGAAGAGCGGGCGGGTGACCTTCAGGGGCGAGGACATCACCCGGCTGCCGCTGCACGCGCGGGCGCGCCTCGGCGTCGGGCGCACCTACCAGACCCCGGTGGTGCCCGACGAATTGACGGTCGGCCAGACCTTCAAGGCCGCCCGTCAGGCCTACCGCCCCTATCTGACGCGGCTCGACGCGGAGTACGGCGCGGAACTCGTGCATCTGCACGTCGACCACGATGACGCGACCGCGCAGCTCGAAACCATGAACCGGCGGAAGCTGCTGCTGGCCTGCCTGCTCATGCGGCGCCCGGCGATCCTGCTGATGGACGAGCCCGCGGCCGGCCTCATCAACTCCGAGGTCGACGAGATCGACCACCTCATCCGCATGCTCTCGAAGGAGATGAACGTGGCGATCGTCATCGTCGAGCATCGGATCGAGCTGCTGGAGACCATCGCCGACCGCGTGATGGTGATGGATGCGGGCTCCGTTATCGCCTCAGGGTCGCTCGCCGACATCCTGACCGACCCCAAGGTCCACGCCGCCTACTTCGAAGGGCCCGGCGAAGGGGACGCCGCGTGAGCGCCCCCGCCGCCGTCTCGCCGGCAGCGGCGCCGGAGCGGCGCGAGATCCTGAAGGTCAAGGGCCTGTCCGCCGGCTACGGCCCGATGCGCGTCATCCACGACCTCGACCTGTCGGTCTACTCCGGCGAGCGGGTCGGCATCGTTGGCCTGAACGGCCACGGCAAGTCGACCCTCTTCTACGCGATCGCCGGGCTCACGGGCTGGCAGCGCGGCTCGATCCTGCTGAACGGCGTGGAGGTCGGGCGGACGCGCAGCCAGGGTCCGGGCCGCTACACCCACCTCGTGGTGCGCCAGGGCCTCGCGCTCATTCCGCAGGGCGACGAGATCTTCCACGGCCTCACCGTCGAGGAGCACCTCGACTCCGGCGCCTTCACGCCGCGCGCTTGGAAAGAGCGCAAGGAGCGCAAGGAGAAGATCCTCAAGATCTTCCCGCCTCTCGTGAAGCTGTTGAAGACCCCGGTCGGCCGGCTGTCCGGCGGCGAACGGCGCATGGTCTCGATCGGCCGCGGGCTGATGGCGGACGCCTCGCTGTTCCTCGTCGACGAGCCCTCGCTCGGCCTCGCGCCCAAGATCGGCAAGGGCGTGATGGAGGCTCTGTTCGACGTCGAGCTCGGCCAGTCCGCGATGATCATCGCCGAGCAGAACGTCGCGCTGCTCGAAGGCCGCGTCGACCGCGTCATCGGCATGCATGTCGGCAAGCTCAAGGGCGAGGCCTCGGCGTCGCTGTCCTTCCAGACCCGCCGGGAGCTCTGATCCCATGGACGTCGGCTTCATCCTGACCAACGCGATCGTGCTCGCCTGCATCTACGGCACGCTCGCGATCGGGCTCTCCATCACCTGGTCCAGCGTCGGCCTGATCAACCTCGGCTACGGCTTCATCTTCGCGCTGTCGGGCTACGGCGCCTGGCTCGCCTCGCAGTACGTCTCGACCAACGGCGTGGTGGTGCTCACCGCGGGCGTCCTGACCGGCGCGCTCGGCGGGCTGCTGGTCTGCGCGCTGGCCTTCATCCCGATCCACGACAAGCCGAATTTCACCGTCCGCGGCCTGATCGCGACGCTGGCCATCAGCCTCATCGGCACGCAGGCGCTGCTCTACTTCTTCGGCCCGCGGTCGAAGAACCTGCCGGACATCTTCGGCTTCTGGAAGGTGAACGTCGGCGGGATCGTCCTGACCTCCGACAAAATCGGCAACGTCGTCGTCTCCATCGTCGTGGTGACCGCGGTGCTGCTCTGGATGCGATCGAGCCGGCGGGGGCTCGAGATCCGGGCGATGATGATGAACCCGCACGCCGCCTCGATTGTCGGCATCGGGGTGCGCAAGACCGGCTTCTACGTGATGGCGATCACCGGCGGGCTCGCGGGCCTCGCGGCGGTGCTGCTGTCCCAGACCTATTACATCTCGCCCTTCGGCGGGCTCGCGCCGATGATCAAGGGCGTCAGCATCGCGCTCTGCGGCGGGCTCGGCAGCGTGCGCGGCGCGGTGATCGCGGCGATCATCCTCGGCCTCAACGAGGCGCTCACCGCCCGCCTGCTCGGCGGCCAGTACGTCCTGATCACCCAGTTCATCCTGATCATCCTGATCCTGCTCGTCCGTCCCCGCGGCATCGCGGGCATCCTCGACCGCGCTCGGGAAGCTTGAGCATGACCGGCCATACCTGGCGCAATCCGCTTTATTTCTGGGGCGTCGAAGGCGCGGAGAAGGAGGTCCCCTCCATCCCGCACAAGAGCCCGCAGGACGTGTGGGACGAGACCACCACGTCCAAGGCGACGATGCTGCCGGTCGGGCGGCTGCGCTACTACTACAAGTGGCCGGGCCACGGCGGCCTGACCTGGCCGCGCTTCCGCTACTGGGGGACGCGCCGGCGGGCGCTGAACATCCGCAGCGTCTACAATCCGAAGACGATGCGTCTCGAGAAGACCATCGTCGACAAGCGGCCGATCTGGTGGGTGCTCGGCCTGCTCGCCTTCATGCTGGCGCCGCTGGTGATGCCGACGTCGTTCCAGAACACGCTGCTGACGGCGGGCGCGACCTTCTCGATCTACGCCGCGATCAACCTCTGCTGGATGCTGATCATCGGCACCGCCGGCATCTACTCGCTGGCGAGCTACGCCGTGGTGGGCGCCGCGGCGTTCGGGACGTCGTGGCTGTCGATCAACCTTGGCCTGCCCTGGTGGGCGCTGCCGCTTGTCGGCGCCGGCATCGGCCTGGTGTTCGGCATGATCATCGCCGTGCCCGCGATCCGTCTCGACGGGTTCTACTACGCGCTGCTGACCATCGGCCTGAACGAGCTCTGCCGGGTCTACACGCTGCAGTCGAAGCAGTTCGGCTCCTCGACCGGCGGGCTCTACGGCGCCGATACGTACATCCCGCAGGGGTGGGACCAGTACGACCAGTCGCTGCTCGCCTACTACGCCTGCTTCGGCGTGATGCTGGCGGGCCTTGCGCTCTACCGCTTCATCGACGGCCGCAGGCTCGGACGCATCCTGAAGATGGCGCCCGAGAAGCGCGAAGCCTTCGCGGAGGCGACCGGCGTCGACTTTCGGCGCGCTCGCATCTGGGTGTTCGTGATCTCGTCGATCGGGCTCGGCTTCATCGGCGGGTTTTACGCCGCTCATTACCGCGGCGTGTCGTTCTCGATCTTCAGCTTCGACACGGTGCTGCTCGGGCTCGCGATGCTGGTCATCGGCGGCATCGGCCGGGCCGAGGGCGCGGTGGTCGGCACCGCAATCGTGATCCTGCTCGACAAGGTGCTGCTCTCCACCGGCCCGCTTCGGCTGATCCTCATCGGCCTGATCATGCTTGGGGTGGTGCTGTTCCTGAAAGGCGGGCTGTTCGGCATCAAGGCCCAGTTCCGGGCCTGGCGCGACAAGAAGAAGAGCGAACGCCGGTCCATGCGGGCCGAGAAAGGAGGCGAGATGTTGCCTGAGGAAGCCACCGAGACCAAGGACAAGGACCTTCTGTACTGGCGCCGCTACGACAAGATGCAGCGCGAGTTCCTGAAGACGGTGATCTCGCCCGAGCTGATCGAGGAGCACCGCAAAAAGCCGCTCGGCCAGCACAGCGAGCCGCTGGAGCGCCTCCTGCTCTACTTCCGCCGCGCGCCCCAGAACGACAAGTACGCGATCGTGGCTGTTGAGCCGTTCAAGGCCTACCGCATCGTCGCCCTCTCGGGGCAGCGCGGCGTCGCGCCGCGCATCGTCGAGGACAAGATCTACACGTCGACGGACGAGGCCTATCACGGCGTCTTCCTCCGCCGCGTCCAGGATCTCCTCGAGTCCTGAGATCTCCTCGAGTCCTGATCATCGCCGCCGACGGCGCTCGGCGATCGCGTTTCGGAGCATGACATGGCCCAGGTGAAACTGTTCGGTTACGCCGACAAGATCTCGGTGAAGCCGGGCGAGAGCATCGACATCCACGTCTCGGCCGACGGCGTGGAGACAGCGGACGCCAAGCTCGTGCGCCTGATCCACGGCGACGAGCATCCCGACGGCCCCGGCTTCATCGAGGAGGAGGTGGCTTGCGAGGCGGACGGCGCCTGGGCCGTGCGCAAGCAGTACACCCAGGTCGGCTCCTACCTGAAGGTCGACGACCCCACCAACGTGCTGGCGCTCGACGGGCCGATCACGCTGTTCGCCTTCATCTTCCCCGGCATACCGGACGCGGGCCTGCGGCAGTGCCTGCTTGCGCGCTGGAACAACGACCGCAACTTCGGCTACTCGCTCGGGATCAACCAGCGCGGCCATCTGGAGTTCTGGGTGGGGCAGGGGAGCGAGGTCGACTACATCCAGGCGGAGGCCCCGCTGCTGGTGAAGATGTGGTACTTCGTCGCCGCGAGCTACGATCCCAAGACCGGCCGGACGGAGATCTATCAGGAAAGCGTCGCCAACCGGTACAACAGCCTGCTCGGCAAGGTCTGCCCGATCGAGTACCGCAGCCACGTCACCGAGACCTTTCGTTTCCGGCCGAAGCATCTGGCCGAAACGCCGTTCCTGATCGCCGGTTCGCAGGATTTCCACGAGACCCGCGGCGCCTTCGTCTCCGAGACCTACTGCGGCAAGATCGACCGCCCCGGCGTCTACGGCCGCGCCCTGACCCGCGCCGAACTGGACGAGATCCGCGACGGCAAGCCGCCGAAGCCGGACGGTCTCGTCGCCTACTGGGACACGACCGCGGGCTACACCGACCAGGGGATCGGCGACGTCGTGATCGACGTCGGCCCGCACAGGCTGAACGCGCTCGGCTTCAACCGTCCCGTGCGCGCCCAGACCGGCTGGAACTGGAACGGCCGCAACGACTGCTTCCGCCTCGCGCCGCAAGAGTACGGCGGGGTCGAGTTCCACTACGACCAGGTGGTGGATTCGAACTGGGAGAAGACACGGACGGTCCGGCTGCCCAACGAACTCAAGAGCGGCTGCTACGCGATCCGCCTGCGGGCGGGGCCGGGCAAGGGCCTCGCGGAAGAGTACGTCGTGTTCTTCGTCCGGCCCAAGACGCCGAAGGGCAAGGTCGCGCTGCTGTTCCCGACCGCGACCTATCTCGCCTACGCCAACGAGCATCTGAGCTTCGACGCCCAGATCATCCAGCCGATGACCGGGCAGCCGCCGATCGTCACCGAAATCGACATCGAGATGTACAAGAATTGGGAGTTCGGCTTCTCGACCTACGACAGCTGGGCCGACGGCAACGGCGTCTGCTACACCTCCTACCGCCGCCCGATCCTGAACATGCGGCCCAAGGCGCGCATGTCGAGCATGGGCGTCACCTGGGCGTTTCCCGCCGACCTCTCGATCCTCGCCTGGCTGGAGACGAAGGGCTACGACTACGACGTCGTCACCGATGAGGACCTGCACCGCGAGGGCCTGGCGGCGATCGAGCCCTACGCCTGCGTGCTGACCGGCTCGCACCCCGAATACACCTCCGAGCCGATGCTGGACGCGATGGAGGACTACGTCGCCGGCGGCGGGCGCTTCATCTACATGGGCGGCAACGGCTTCTACTGGAACGTGGCGTTCCGGGAGGAGGAGCCCTGGGTGATGGAGGTGCGCAAGCTCGACTCCGGCATGCGCGCCTGGCAGGCGCGGCCGGGCGAGCACTATCTCGCCACCACCGGGCAGAAGAGCGGGCTCTGGAAGAACCTCGGCCGTCCGCCGCAGAAGACCTTCGGCGTCGGGTTCATCGGCGAGGGCTTCGAGACCAGCCGGCCGTTCCGCCGGATGCCCGACAGCTACCACCGCACGGTCGACTGGATGTTCGAGGGCATCGAGGGCGAGATCATCGGCGACTTCGGCCTCGCCTACGGCGGCGCCGCGGGCCTCGAACTCGACCGCTACGACCTCACGCTCGGCACGCCGCCGCACGCCAAGATCATCGCCTCCTCGGGCGGCCACAGCGACAACTACATGCTGTCGATCGAGGAGATCCTCTACCCGTACCCCGGCCTCGCCGGCTCGCAGGACTACCGGCTGCGCGCCGACCTCGTGTACTTCCCGACGCCCAACAACGGCGCCGTGTTCAGCACCGGTTCGATCGCCTTCTGCCAGGCGCTGCCGATCAACGGCTTCGACAACAACATCTCGAAGCTGCTGGGCAATCTGGTCGACGCCTTCACTAAGCCCGGACTGCTGCCGGGATCGTTCTGGGTGAACGAGGAGAAGCAGTGGAAGTGAGGGCGGGCGTGAGCTCGCAAATCCTGGCTCTCTAAGGGAGAGCCTCGCGTCGTATCGCGGCCTTGGCGGAATGACGACGCGATAGATCGCATCGACGCAGAGCGTCGCTTCATTCTGTGTCCCCGGCTTCCGCGCTAGAACTCGACTCCCGCCTGCGCCTTCACGCCATCTCGGAAGGGGTGCTTGATCTGGGTCATCTCGGTGACGAGGTCGGCGATCTCGATCATCTCGTCCTTGGCGTTGCGGCCGGTGACGACCACATGGCAGCCCTCGGGCCGCGCCGCGATGGCGGCGAGCACCTCCTTCAGGTCGAGGTAGTCGTAGCGCAGCACGATGTTGAGCTCGTCGAGGATCACCATCTTGATCGAGGGATCCGCGATGAAGCGCTTCGACATCTCCCACGCCTCCTGCGCGGCGCGGATGTCGCGCTCGCGGTCCTGCGTCTCCCAGGTGAAGCCCTCGCCCATGGCGTGCACCTCGACCTGATCCGGGAACCTGCGCAGCAGGTCGCGCTCCCCGCTCTCCCACGGGCCCTTGATGAACTGCACCACGCCGACCTTCTGGCCGTGGGCGATGGCGCGCATCGCCATGCCGAAGGCGGCGGTGGACTTGCCCTTGCCCTTGCCGGTGTGGACGATCAGCAGCCCTTTTTCGACCTGCCGCTCGGAGACGATCTTGTCCTGATGCTCCTTGCGCTTTTTCATCTTCTCGGCGTGGCGGGCGAGATCTTCGGTCATCGGGCTCTCCTTTATCCCTCCTCGCGCGCCAGCGCGGGGAGGGTGGCCTCGGCCGTCAGGTCGAGGTCGGGTGGGGTCTTCGACGTCGAGCGCAGTCCGGCGGCGAACCCCACCCGGCCGGCTTCGCCGTCCACCCTCCCCTGTCCCAGGGGAGGGATCGCTAGCGCTTCCAACTGCGCCATCGCGCTGTTGCGGGTCGGCCGCCAGAAGCCGCGGCGCTCCGCCTCCAGGAAGGCGCGGGCCATGGCGGCGAGCGCCGCGGGGTTCGCCTCCGCGATGAATCCGCGCACCGCCTCGTCGCCGAGATAGGCGCCGTAGAGCGCGTCGAACTGGTGCGAGCCGACGACGTCGGTGGTGGCGGCGAAGCCCGAGAGGTTCGTCACGGTCGCCAGCATCTCCGCCGCGCCCTTGTGGCCGTGCTCGCGCATGGCGTCGATCCACTTGGGGTTCGTCGCCCGCGCCCGCACCACCAGCGCGATCTCCTCTTGGAGCGAGCGCACCACCGGCGTCTCGGTCCGGGAGGTGTCGAGGTGGTAGATCGCAGGCGCCACGCCCTTCAGCGCCTCCACCGCCGCGGAGAGGCCGCCGGCGAACTCGTGGACGTCGTCGGAATCGAGCAGGTCGAACTCGCGGGCGTCCTGCGTCTGCACCACGCCGTCGACCCCTTGCGCGATCGCGTTCAGCTCCGCCCGGGCCGCCGTTCCCTCAACGCCCTGGGCGTAGGCGAAGCCGCTCGCCGTGAGATAGGCCTCGGCCAAATCCGCGCGGGTCTCCCAGGCGCCGGCGTCCAGCAGCGGCGCGAGGCCCGTGCCGTAGGCGCCGGGCGCCGCCCCGAACACGCTGTGGCCGGCGCGGCCGGCCTCCGCCTCAGTGCGCAGGCGGGCGCGGATCGGATTGGCCTCGTCGTCCTCGCCCAGCGCGCCGACGAGCCGAACGGCCTCGTCGATCAGGTCGATCTGGAACGGGAAGGCGTCGCGGAAGAAGCCGGAGATGCGGAACAGCACGTCCACGCGCGGGCGCCGAAGCTCGGCCAAGGTCAGCGGAACGAGCCCCACCACGCGGGACGAGCCCGCCTCCCACTGCGGGGCGACGCCCATCAGCGCGAGCGCCTGGGCGATGTCGTCGCCGCCGGTGCGCATGTTGGCGGTGCCCCAGGCGGAGATGGCGAGCCGGCGCGGCCACTCGCCCTGATCCTGGAAGTGCCGGCGACACAGCACGTCGGCCGCCGTCCGCCCCAGCCGCCAAGCGGCCTCGGTCGGGGCCGAGCGCGGATCGAGCGCGAAGAAGTTGCGGCCCGTGGGCAGCGCGTCAAGCCGCGCCCGCGTCGGCGCGCCGGACGGGCCGGGCGCCACGAAGCGCCCGTCGAGCGCGCGCAGCAGGCCGTCGATCTCGGCCGCGCCGGAGACGTCGACGCGCGGCGCGACGACGGTCGCGAGTTCATGGAGGACGGCCCGCGATCCCTCCCCTGGGACAGGGGAGGGTGGCCCGGCGAAGCCGGGTCGGGTGGGGTGGGCGTCGGGACTGAGCTCTACGCCCGCGACCCCACCCGACGCCGCCTCCGGCGGCGCCACCCTCCCCACGCCTTCGGCGCGAGGAGGGATCCCCGCGCTCGCCTCCACCAGCCGCAACGCCAGGCGCTCCAGCCGCTCTACCGTGTCGCCCACGGTGCGCCAAGGCTCGTCGGACACCTCGACCAGCGCCACGGGCCGCGGGCCGGTCCAAGGCGCGGCGAAATCGGGCCTGAGCGGGTCGAAGCCGTGGAGCCCGAGATCGCTCGCCAAGGCCCGCGTCAGCGAGGCGTCCTCCGGCCGCGCCCCGCGTGGGGAGCGCACCAGCGCGACAAGCAGTTCGGCCCGCTTCGCGCCTGTCGGCGAGCGGCCGAAGACATGCAGCCCGTTGCGGACCTGAAGCTCCTTCACCTCGCACAGGAAGGCGTCGAGCTTGGTCAGGGCGTCGTCGGGGTCGTCGGCGATCGAGAAGCCGCAGTCGCGGTCGAGGCCGAGACTCGCCGCGCGGGCGAGGATCTCCTTGCCCAGGCTTGCCGCCCGGCGCGGGTCCAGCCCCTGCGCCTCGGCGTATTCGTCCACCAGCGTCTCGACCTCGCGCAAATCAGCGGTTCCGTCCGCGCGCGCGAGAGGCGGCGTGAGGTGATCGATGATCACGGCCGCCGCACGGCGCTTGGCGGCGGCGCCTTCGCCGGGGTCGTTCACGATGAAGGGGTAGACGTGGGGCAGGGGCCCCAGCGCGATCTCGGGGTAGCAGGCGCTGCTCAGCGCCAGCGACTTGCCCGGCAGCCATTCGAGGTTGCCGTGCTTGCCGACGTGGACGACTGCATGGACGCCGAAGACCTCGCGCAGCCAGACGTAGAAGGCGAGGTGACCATGGGGCGGCGGCAGGTCTGGATCATGATGCGCGGCCTTCGGGTCGACGTCGAAGCCGCGTGAGGGCTGCACGCCGAGGACGAGGTTGCCGTAGACGCGCAGCGCGAGGCGGAAGCCGCCGGCGGCGCGGTCGAAGGTCGGATCGCTCTCGGGCGCGCCCCAGCGGTCGCGCATCTTGTTCCGCGCGGCGTCCGGGAGGGCGGCGAGGAAGCGCGTGTAGGCGGGGAGGTGGAGAAGCGCCGCGCTCGTGTCCCGGCCTTCGCCGGGACAAGCGGTGGAGCGTGTCAGCGCCGCCGTCATCGCCTCCACCACCGCGGCGCCGGTCTCCGGCGCGCCCCCCGCCGCGTAGCCGGCGGAGCGCAGGGCGTCGAGCATCACGGCGGTGCTTTGGGGCGTGTCGAGGCCGACGCCGTTGGCGAGGCGCGCCGCGCCGGTGGGGTAGTTGGCGAGGATCAGCGCGACCCGGCGGTCGGTCCGCGGCGTGGTGCGCAGCCGCGCCCAGTTCGCCGCGAGGTCGGCCACGAAAGCCACGCGGTCAGGAGCCGCCTCGAAGGCGACGATCTCCGTCTCGGTCGCGGCGTCGACGCGGCCGGCGGTCTTGAAGGCGATGGCGCGCGTGAAGATACGGCCGTCGATCTCGGGTAACGCCACGCCCATGGCGAGGTCGCGCGCGCTCAAGCCCCGGGGGGAGGCCTCCCAGGTCGCGCGGTCCATGGCGGCGAGCGCGACCTGCAGCACCGGCGCGTCCGCCGAATCGAGCGGCGTCGCGGCCCAGACCGCGCCGGGCTTCGACACCGCGAACACGGTCGTGTTCAGCACCACGGCGGGGCGGACGGCCGCGAAGGTCTCGCGCACGAAGGCGGCGGCCGCGGCCTCCTTCAGCGAGGAGACGAAGATCGGCAGCGGCCCGAGGCCTCGGGCGACCAGCGCCGCGATGAGCGCGTCGATCGCAGCGACGTCGCCGGCCTGGTACTGCGCGCGGTAGAACACGATCGGCGACGCGGGCGCGCCTTCTGGCCACTGAGCGGCGATTGAGCCAAGGTCCGGCGCGGCGAGGCCTGGCCAGTAGAGGCCCGCGGCGGGCGTCGCGATCGGCTCGGCGCCGACCGGCGCTCCGTCGACCCAGGCGCGGCAGGCGTCGAGCGCCGCCGCGACGTTCGCGGGCCCGCCCTCCACCAGCAGTCGCCACAGCCGGTCGGCCTCGTCCAAGGGCACGGTGGAGCGGGCGATAAGGTCGGGATCGGCGTTGTGGCAGCCGGGCATGACCGCGAGCTTGACGCCATGGCGCCGCGCCATGCGGACCGCCTCCTCGACCCCGTAGGGCCAGTAGGCGGCGCCGCCGAGGAGCCGCAGCACCAGCAGCTTGGAGCGCGCGACCGTCTTCTCGAGGAAGAGATCGACCGACATGTTGTGGCGCAACTTCTGCAGGCTCGCGAGCCGCAGCGACGGCGCCCCGTCGCCGAGCGCAGCATGCGCGCGGGCAAGGCCCGCGATCTCCGTGTCGGCCGCGGAGACGATCACGACGTCGGCCGGCGTCAGGTCGAGATCGACCGCCTCCGTCCCGTCGCCGATCGGCTGCCCTTGGGCCTTCAGGAGGTGCATTCAGATCTCCTCGATGGAGGCGCGCGTCGTCCCGGCCGGCGCGGCGCAGCCGCGCAGAGCCGGGACCGTCTTCAGAACGAAGCGCCGCTTCCTCATGACGATCCCGGCTCTCGACTGACGCCTCGGCCGGGATGACGGCATCCGCTTCACCCCGCCAACGCCTTCGCGATCGCGGCCTGGTCCACGCCCTTCTCGCCGATCACCACCAGCCGGCCCAGCCGCGCTTCGCCGGGCTTCCAGGCGCGGTCGAAATAGGTGTCGACGCGCGTCCCGACCGCCTGCACCACGAGCCGCGCGGTCTTGCCCGCCACCGGCACGAAGCCCTTCAGCCGCAGCACGTCGTGCGCCTCGAGCACGCGGCGCACCCGCGCCTCCAGTTCGCCGGCGTCGGCGGCCTCGGGCGTCTCGGCGATGAAGCTCTCGAAGTCGTCGTGGTCGTGCTGCACCTCGCCCTCGAGCTCATGGGTCGTGGGGCGCGCGTCGATCTTGTCTTCGACGCCCGAGGCGAGGCTCAGCAGCACGTCGGCCGGCAGGTCGCCGTTGGCGGCGGACACCACGCGCACGCCGGCGCTGGAATGCGTCAGCACGTCGGCCTTCACGGCTTCGATCTCGTCTTCCGACAGGCGGTCGGCCTTGTGCACGATGATGAGGTCGGCCGAACGGACCTGGTCCTGGAACAGCTCCTCGATCGGGTTCTCGTGATCGACGTTGGGGTCGGCGGCGCGCTGGGCGGCGACCGCCTCCTCGTCGTGGGCGAAGCGGCCGTCGCGGACCGCGGGGCCGTCGACCACGGTCACCACGCCGTCCACCGTCACGCGGGTCGCGATTTCCGGCCAGCGGAAGGCGCGCACCAGCGGCTGGGGCAGGGCGAGGCCGGAGGTCTCGATCACGATGTGGTCCGGCGTCGGGTTGCGGGCGAGGATCTTCTCCATGGTCGGGATGAAGTCGTCGGCGACGGTGCAGCAGATGCAGCCGTTCGCGAGCTCGACGATGTCCTCCTCGCGGCAGGCCTCGCTTTCGCAGGCGCGCAGCACGTCGCCGTCGATCCCGACGTCGCCGAACTCGTTGACGATCAGCGCGATCTTCCGGCCGCCGGCGTTCTGCAGCAGGTGGCGGATCAGCGTGGTCTTGCCGGCCCCGAGGAAGCCGGTGACGACGGTCGCGGGGATCTTGTGGGATGCGGTCATGGGGTCGGCTCCTTCGGGAGCTTGAGATTGAGGGGGAGGCCCGCCGCCACCAGCGTCACGCGGTCCGCGATCGCGGCGACAAGCTGGTTCAGCCGGCCCTGATGATCGCGGAAGGCGCGGGCCAGCGCGTTCTCGGGGACGATGCCGTAGCCTACCTCGTTGGAGACCAGGACGACGGGAGCTTGCGCGGCGCCGAGCGCCACGAGCAGGCCATCGACTTCGCGCTCCACGTCGAGATCCGCCAGCATCACGTTGGTCAGCCACAGCGTCAGGCAGTCGACCAGCAGCGCCGTCCCGGGCGCGGATTCGGCGGCGACGACGCCCGCGAGCGCCAGCGGCGCCTCGACCGTGCGCCAGCCCTCGCCGGCGCGGTCGGCGCGGTGACGGGCGATCCGCTCCCGCATCTCGTCGTCGAAGGCCTGCGCCGTTGCGACATAGACGAGGTCGAGCCCGGTCGCCGTCACCAGCCCCTCGGCGAAGCGGCTCTTTCCAGAGCGCGCGCCGCCGAGGACGAGGGTGACGGTCCCGCGGCGCGCGGGGATGGGCATCGTCCCGTCAGGCCGCCGCGAAGCGCCCGCGCAGGGCGCCGGCGAGAACGCCGATCGCCGCCCAGAACACGAAGCCGGTGACGATCACCGCCACCACGAAGTCGTGCTCCAGATCGCGCGGGATGGCCGGCGCTTCGGTCGCCTGTGGCGCGCCGATCACGTGCGGCGCGGCGATCAGCACGATCGCGCCGAGCGCAGCCATGGGCGAGCGGCCGTAGGCGAGCAGGGCGAGGCCGGCCGCGGTCGCGATCGCCGTGCCGATCCACCAGATCTGGCGGTCCATCAGCGGCGCCCCTTCGACGCCAGGCGCCTCCGGCGGCAGGCCGATGGAGGGCGCGAGCGTGAACACCGCGAAGCCGGCGAGGCCCCAGAACAGGCCCTCGCGCCACGAAGTCAGGCCGCCCTTGAGCTCACTCGCGGCCACAAGCAGCAACGCGAAGCCGACGCCGCTGACGACGTTGGCGGCGAGCGTCCAGAGGAAGCGCTCGGCCCCGTCGGCGGGCGCCCATTCGTCGCCGCCGCCGTGCTCGTGGGCTTCGGCCGCCGCCACGTCGGCGGCGGACGCCGCGAGGTGGTCATGGACGCCAGAGGCTTCATGGTCGTGGGGCTTTGGCGCCGACGCCTCGGAGCGCGCCTGCTCGAAGACTTCCGCCTTCACGATCAGCGGCTGGGCGCCGAACTGCTGGACGACGGTCAGGACGACGCCCGCGCCGAAGCCCACCAGCGCCGCGAGAAGGACGATGGTGCGAAAGAGGGTCATCTTGGTGATTCCCTCAGTGGCAGGGAAAGCCGATGGAATGCCTGTGGTCGTGCGCCGCGTTGTGGGCGGCCGCCATCTGCGCGAAGCCGGTCCCGCCAATTACGATCACGCCAAGCAGAAAGGCGCAGACGATCGGCAGCGCGCGGGTCGCGGAGAGGGCGCCGGCGCGGGTCGGGGAACGGGTCAGGTCGGTCATCACAGGCCTCATGTGCCCTCCCACCGAGGGCGTTGGCGGTTGCTCGCGGTTCCGGCAGGTGTCCTGGCTCGCGGGTCGCGGCGGTCGCGCCGGCCTTCCCAGGTCGAAACCCAGTGGCCATGGTCCTTGGCGCGCCGCTCGCCGCTCACAGTTGCGGGGGCAGCTCCGGATTCGACGCGCCGAGGCGCGTCCCACCGGATTCCCTCAGAGGTCCCGAAGGACGCCGAAGCGAATGACCGAGGCGTAGCAGACGACGGAGGGCGGGACAACGGAAAGCGCAGCCGCCGTTCGTAGGATGGGTGCCGTCAGCGGACCACGCCTTAGCCGAACTTCCGGTCGTAGCGAAGGGCGGCGTCGAGCAGGACCTGGGCGCCGGCGGCGCACTGCTCCAGCGTGGAGCTTTCGGCCTCGTTGTGGCTGATCCCGTCCTTGCACGGCACGAAGATCATCGCGGTCGGCGCCACCCGCGCCACGTAGGCGGCGTCATGCCCGGCGCCGGAGACCATCCTGCGCGAGCCTTGGCCGAAGGCCTCAGCCGCGGCCTCGACCGCCGCCACGCATTCGGCGTCGAAGATCGTCGCGGGCTGGTCCCAGATGCGGACCGGCGCGCCTTCGAGGCCGAGGTCCGACGTGATCTCCGCGACCGCCGCGATGAGGTCGGCCTCCATGGCCGCGACCTTGGCGTCGTCGGGCGAGCGGAAGTCGACGGTGAGGAAGACCTCGCCGGGGGAGACGTTGCGGGAGTTCGGCTTGACCTCCATCAGGCCGACGGTGCCGACGCAGTCCGGCCGCGCCCGGCCGATGCGATCGACCGCCGCCACCACGCGCGAGGCGCCGACCAGCGCGTCGCGGCGGAGCCGCATCGGCGTCGCGCCGGAATGGGCGTCTTGGCCGATGAGCGTGATCTCGTACCAGCGGATGCCCTGCACGGCCTCGACCACGCCGACCATCTTGTCCTCGTCCTGCAGGATCGGCCCTTGCTCGATGTGGAGCTCGAAGAAGGCGGAGAACGTCCGCGCCCCGCAGGGCTCGTCGCCGCGGTAGCCGATGCGTTCGAGCTCGGCTCCGAAGGTCGCGCCCTCGCGGTCGGTCTGGGCGAGCGCCGTCTCCTTCGCGATCGCGCCGGCGAACACGCCCGATGCGAGCATGGCTGGGGCGAAGCGCGAGCCTTCCTCGTTGGTCCAGTTTACCAACTCCAGCGGCGCATTGGTCTCGTAGCCGGCGTCGTGAAGAGTGCGGAGGACCTCGAGCCCCGCCAGAACGCCCAGCACGCCGTCGAACTTGCCGCCGGTCGGCTGGGTGTCGAGGTGGGAGCCGAAGGCGATCGGCGCGAGGTCGTCGCGACGGCCCGGCCGGCGGGCGAACATGTTGCCCATGTCGTCCACCGTCACCGCGCAGCCGAGCGCCTCGCAGGCCGCGCGGAACCAGTCGCGCACCTGACGGTCTTCGTCGGACAGCGTCAGCCGCCGCACGCCGCCCTTGGGCGTGCCGCCGAAGGCCGCGGTCTCGTGGATTGCGTCCCAGAGCCGCCGGCCGTCGACGGCAAGGTTGTGAGTGGTGGGCGTCGCCATGGGATGCCTCCGGAGGATCAGTAGCCGAGCAGGGCGGCGACGATGCCGACCGGCGAAGGGGAGAGCCCCCGGCCGACCGCGATCGCCTCCCAGACGAACAGCACGAGCGCCGTCGCTCCGAACGCCACGCCGAAGCGCCGGAAGGCGTCGCCCACGCGGGTCGCGGCCTCGGCGCGCGCCAGCATGACGATGGCGGCGGCGAGCGCGGCGGCCACGAGCACGACGACGATCGCGTAGCGCAGGTTCGCTGCGCCGCGGATCTGCGGGCTGTGGCCGAGGCCGACCACAGACAGCGCGATCAGGCTGATGAAACCGAGGCCCCATCCGAAGAAGGCGGCGCGGCTCAGGGGGCGGTCGTCGGAGGGGCGAGGGGTGGGGGATCTGTCGGGAAGCGTCATCTCAGTCGAGCGTGCGCAGCACGTCGGCGAGCGTGCCGACCAGTTCGTCGATCTGCGCTTCCGAAATGATCAGCGGCGGCGACATCGCGATGATGTCGCCGGTGGTGCGGATCATGATCCCTTTCTCGTAGGCCTTCAGGAAGGCGGAGAAGGCGCGCTTGGTCGGCTGCCCCGGGATCGGCTCGAGCTCGACCGCCCCGACGAGGCCGATGTTGCGGATGTCGACGACGTGGGGAAGGCCCTTCAGCGCATGCAGCTCGTCGGCGAACCGCGCGCCGGTCTCGCTCGCCCGCGTCAGCAGGCCTTCCTCGGCGTAGGTGTCGAGGGTGGCGAGCCCCGCCGCGCAGGCGAGCGGATGCGCCGAGTAGGTGTAGCCGTGGAACAGCTCGATGACGTGCTCCGGACCGTTCATGAAGGCTTCGTAGATCGCCGAGGACACGAACACCGCGCCCATCGGCACCACGCCGTTGGTGATGCCCTTGGCGGTCACCATGATGTCCGGCGTCACGCCGAACCAGTCGGCGGCAAAAGGCGCGCCGAGTCGGCCGAAGCCAGTGATGACCTCGTCGAAGATCAGCAGCAGGCCGTGCTTGTCGCAGAGCGCGCGCAGCCGTTCGAGATAGCCCTTGGGCGGCAGCACCACGCCGGTCGAGCCCGCGACCGGTTCGACGATCACGGCCGCGATGGTGGAGGCGTCGTGCAGCGCCACGAGCCGCTCGAGGTCGTCGGCGAGCTCCGCGCCGTGTTCCGGGATCCCGCGCGAGTAGGCGTTTCGCTCGCGGTCGTAGGTGTGGCGCAGATGGTCGGTGCCAGGCAGGCCGGGACCGAAGGCCTTTCGATTCGTGACGATGCCGCCGACCGAGATGCCGCCGAAGCCGACGCCGTGATAGCCGCGCTCGCGGCCGATCAGCCGGAAGCGGCCGCCTTCGCCCCGCACCTTCTGGTAGGCGAGCGCGATCTTCAGCGCGGTGTCGACCGACTCCGAGCCTGAGTTGGTGAAGAACACATGGTCGAGGCCCTTCGGGGCGAGCGCGGTCAGGCGGCTCGCGAACTCGAAGGCCTTGGGGTGGCCCATCTGAAAGGCGGGCGCGTAGTCGAGCTCCGCCACCTGCCGCTGCACCGCCTCGACGATCTTCGGCCGCGCGTGGCCGGCGTTGACGCACCAGAGCCCCGCGGTGCCGTCGAGAACCTGCCGGCCGTCGGAGGTGGTGTAGTGCATGTCCTTGGCGCCCACGAGCAGGCGCGGCGCGTCCTTGAACTGCCGGTTGGCGGTGAACGGCATCCAGAAGGCGTCGAGATTGTTGGTCGCCGCGGGGGCGAATGCGGCGGCGGAACTCGGGGACATGACGGCTGATCCGGTCTCGAAGACAAGCGAAGGCGGCGGCAGGGTGGGCCGCCCGCGCCCGCCGGGTCAAGGCGGGGGATGGCATGGCTCCCGCGCTGGCGTCCCGCCGTTTCGCATCCCGATCGCGTGATCGCGGCGCACGGAGCGGAGCCCCGCGTCGTAAGAGGACAGCGCGGGTGTCCATGGCGCCGCCGCTCGCGCTGGATTATGGTTGTTGTCAGGAGATCGCATGCGCACGTCGTTCATCGCCCTCGCGGCGCTCGCCGCGGTTGGAGCCGGCGCTTACGCCGGACTGAACGATCTGTTGCCGTCTCCCGTCCAAAGCGCTTTCGACAAGGTCGCCGTCGCTGCGGGCCGTTCCGGCTCAAGCGCCGCGGCGAAGCCCGCTCAAGCCCCGGCGACCGGCGTCGCCGTGGAGGCCGTCGCGGCGAAGCCTCAGACGGTCTCGTCGCGCTTCGCTTCCGTGGGCTCTTTAGTGTCCGAGGAGTCGGTGCAACTCGCGGCCGAACAACCCGGGCGGCTCGTGTCGATTAACTTCAAGGACGGCGACCGGGTGGCGGCGAACGCGCCGGTGCTCAAGTTCGACGACACGCTGCTGATGGCGGAGCTGCAGGACCTCGAAGCGAGGCTCGCGCTCGCCGAGGCCAACTACAAGCGCGCCCAGTCGCTCTCGAAATCGGGCTACGCCACCGACACCGCCCGCGACCAGGCGATCGCCGACCGGGCGATCGCAAAGGCCGCGGTGGAGCTCGTAAAGGTGCGGCTCGGCAAGACCGAGATCCGCGCGCCGTTCGACGGCGTCGTCGGCTTCCGACTCGCTTCGGTCGGGGCCTATGTCCAGGCCGGCCAGCCGATCGTCAATCTCGAGAGCATCGACACCCTGAAGGTCGATTTCCGCGTGCCTGAGACCCGCCTCGGCGACGTCAAGGTCGGTCTCGGCGTCTCGGTGTCGGTCGACGCCTATCCCGGCCGGACCTTCGAGGGGAAGATCTACGCGATCGATCCGCTGGTCGACGTCAACGGCCGGGCTTTGAAGGTTCGCGCCCGCCTCGACAACGCGGACCGTCTGCTGCGGCCCGGCCTGTTCGCCCGCGTCGACGTGACGGCGGACGAGACCCAATCGGTGGTGGTGATCCCGGAAAGCGCCCTGGTGCCGCGCGGCTCCGAGAATCTCGTCTACCGGGTGAAGGACGGCAAGGCGGTCGAGACGACCGTGAAGCTCGGCGAACGGCGGGTCGGCGAGGTCGAGATCGTCGACGGGGTCTCGGGCGACGAGATGGTCGTGGTCGCCGGCCAGCAGCGCTTGAAGGACGGCGCTGCGGTGCGGGTCGTCGATCCCGCCCGGCAGGCCGCCGCGGCGCCCGCCAAAGCCGCCCGCTGACGCGGGGCGCGCCGCCATGAAGATCGCCGAAATCTGCATCCGCCGTCCCGTCTTCGCGACGGTGCTCAGTCTCGTCATCCTGCTGGTCGGCTTCGTGTCCTACCAACGGCTGGCGGTGCGCGAATATCCCAACGTCGACGAGCCGACGGTCTCGGTCACGACCGCCTATCCCGGCGCTGCCGCGCGGATCATCGAGAGCCAGGTCACTCAGGTGCTGGAGGATTCGATCTCCGGCATCGAGGGCATAGACGTCATCGAGAGCCAGAGCCGGCAGGAGTCGAGCCGCATCACCGTGCGGTTCAACCTCAACGTGAACCCGGACGTCGCGGCGAGCGACGTGCGCGACCGGGTGGCGCGTGTGCGTCAGAACCTGCCCGACGAGATCGACGAGCCGGTCATCGCCAAGGTCGAGGCCGACGCTCAGCCGGTGATGTATCTGGCGTTCCGGTCCGACCGGATGAACCAGCTGGACCTGACCGACTACGTCAATCGCTACGTGCTCGACCGTTTCAAGATCCTGCCCGGCGTCGCCGACATCCAGATTTTCGGCGAGCGTAAGTATGCAATGCGGATCTATGTCGACCGCAACCGTCTCGCGGCCTACGCGCTCACCGTCCAGGACGTCGAGACCGGGCTCGCCCAGCAGAACGTCGAGATCCCCTCCGGTCGGATCGAAAGCGCCGACCGGGAGTTCTCGGTGCTGTCGCGCACCGGCCTGCAGACGCCCGAGGAATTCGGGAACATCGTCGTCAAGGTGGCGGACGGCGCCCAGGTGCGCCTCCGCGACGTCGCAAAGGTCGAGCTCGGAGCGGCCGACGAGCGCAAGCAGTCGCGCTACGATTCCGGCCCCGCGGTCGCGATCGGCGTCATCAAGCAGGCGACGGCGAACCCGCTCGAGGTGTCGCAGGGCGTCCGCAAGGCGATGCCCGAGATCCAGGGGACGCTGCCCGAAGGCGTCACGGTGCTGCTGAACTACGATCAGGCGGTCTTCATCGACAAGTCGATCGAGGCGGTGTGGCACACGATCGTCGAGGCGATCGTGCTCGTGGTTCTGGTGATCTTCTTCTTCCTGCGCACCGTGCGCGCCTCGCTGATCCCGGTGGTGACGATCCCGGTCTCGCTGGTCGCGACCTTCGCGATGATGCTGGCGCTGGGCTTCACTGTGAACACGCTGACGCTGCTCGCGCTGGTGCTCGCGATCGGCCTCGTGGTCGACGACGCCATCGTGGTGCTGGAGAACATCTATCGCCACGTCGAGGAGGGCATGAAGCCCGTCGACGCGGCGATCAAGGGCTCGCGCGAGATCGGCTTCGCCGTCATCGCGATGACGGTGACGCTCGCCGCCGTCTATGCGCCGGTGGCGTTCTCGCCTGGCCGGACGGGGCGGCTGTTCACCGAGTTCGCGCTGACGCTCGCCGGCGCCGTCATCGTCTCGGGGTTCGTCGCGCTGACGCTGACGCCGATGATGTGCTCGCGCATGCTGAAGCACGACCCGAACCCCGGCCGCGTCTTCATGGCGATGGAGCGCGGCTTCCGGGCCACCGAGCGCGGCTACAAGCGCCTCGTCGGCGCGGCGCTCAAGGCGCGCGTGCTGGTCGTGCTGCTGGCGCTCGGCGTCGCCGGCGGGGCGGGCCTGCTGTTCACGAGCCTCACCTCGGAGCTTTCGCCGGTCGAGGACCGCGGCATCCTGCAGATCCGCGGCCAGGCGCCCGAAGGCTCCACCATCGCCTACAGCACCCGCTACACCGAGCAGTTGGAGGCGATCCTGCGCGCCACGCCGGAGGTCGACGGCTACCTCACCATCATCGGCCAGCCGCTGATCGCCAACGTGCTCGGCCGCGCGCCGCTGAAGGACTGGAGCGAGCGCGACCGTTCGCAGCAGCAGATCATGGCGGAGCTGTCGAAGAAGCTGCGCGACATCCCCGGCCTCGCGCTGTTCACCACCAATCCGCCGGCGCTCGGCCAGCGCGGCGGCGCGCGTCCCGTGCAGTTCGTGCTGCAGACCTCGGGCGCCTACGAGGACCTGGACCGCACCGCCAAGGCCTTCGTCGCGAAGATCTCCGAGAACCCCAACCTGACGAACATCGAGAGCGATCTGGAGCTGAACGCGCCCGAGCTCAGGGTGGAGCTCGACCGCGCCAAGATCGCCGATCTCGGACTGGACGTCGCGATGGTGGGCCGAACCCTCGAGACCATGCTGGGCTCCCGGCAGGTCACCCGGTTCGAGCGCGACGGCGAACAGTACGACGTCATCGTGCAGCTCGCGAACGCCGACCGCGCGACGCCGGAGACCTTGTCGACGATCTACGTCCGCACGCCGGACCGGGGCGGGCAGGGCGCGCAGATGATCCAGCTGTCGAACCTTGTGAAGGTGGCGGACTCCGTCGCCCCGCGCGAGCTGCGCCGCTTCAACCAGCTGCGCTCGGCGACCATCGAGATGAACCTCGCCGACGGCTACACCATGGGCGAGGCGCTGGCCTATCTCGAGCGGATCGCCGCCGAGACGCTGCCGGAGACCGTGCAGACCGACGTCAACGGCCAGAGCCGCGAGTATCTCGCCTCCAACCAGAGCCTGGGGCTGATCTTCGGCCTCGCGATCCTGTTCATCTACCTCGTGCTCGCGGCGCAGTTCGAGAGCTTCGTCGACCCATTCATCATCCTGCTGACCGTGCCGCTCTCCATGACCGGCGCGCTCGGGGCGTTGTGGCTGACCGGCGGCACGCTCAACGTCTACTCGCAGATCGGCCTCGTCACGCTGATCGGCCTGATCACCAAGCACGGCATCCTGATCGTGGAGTTCGCGAACCAGCTGCAGGAGCAGGGCAAGGACCGCCGCGAGGCGGTGGTGGAGGCGGCGGCGCTGCGCCTCAGGCCCATCCTGATGACCACGGGCGCGATGGTGCTGGGCGCCGTGCCGCTGGCGCTGGCGACAGGGGCCGGCGCCGAAAGCCGCGCGCAGATCGGCTGGGTGATCGTCGGCGGCATGACCTTCGGCACGCTGCTGACGCTGTTCGTGGTGCCGGCGGTCTACAGCTTCCTAGGGCGGAGAGCCAACGCTTCCGAGGCCGGCGTTGCGCCGGCGCTGCCCGCGGCGGCCCCCCGCTGAGTAGGGCGGCCACGCTTGCGGGCATGGACGGGGAGGGCTACAGGCTCGGCCCGAAACCTCGCCCGTCGAGGAGTTTGGCCCGCCGAAGAGCTTGAAGGACAGCATGTCCGTCACCGCGCCGCAGACCGATCCCGATCGGATCAGCGACCTCTCGCGTCGCGAGACCCGCATCGACGAGCCGTTCCGCGCGCGCGTCGGACGTCTGAAACGGTTCGGGCGGGAGTTCCTGCTGCCGCACGCCCGCGATCTCCTTGTCGCGGTGGCCGCTATGGGCGTTTTCGCCGGCACGGTCGTGGCTTTGCCGTGGCTGTTCAAGTCGCTCGTGAACGACATCCTGGTGCGCCGCGACGCCAGCGCGCTCTACGAGATTGTGGGCGTCGTGCTCGTGCTGTTCGGACTACGCGCCGGCGCGGGCTACCTGCAGCAGTACATGCTGTCGCGGGTCTCCAACCACGTCTCAACCTCGCTGCAGAACCGGATCTCGAACCACCTTCTCGGCCTGGACCTCGCGTTCTTCCAGAAGAACAGCGTCGGCCAGATCATCGCCCGCGCCACGGACGACGTGAACGTGCTGAACAACACGTCCACCAACATCGTCGTCACGCTCGGGCGCGACCTGGTCACCTTTCTGGGCCTCGTGATCTACGTGCTGTGGGCGAGCCCGCAGTGGTTCCTGCTGGCGCTCGCCGGCGGCCCGCTGATCGCCATCCCGGCGGTCATCGCCAACCGCAAGCTCCGCGCCCTGATGCGGCATGGGCAGCAGCTCGGCGGCGAGATCCTGCAGGCCTTCGAGGAGGCGCTCCACGGCATCCGGGGCGTCAAGGCCGAGAACCACGAGGACGTGGAGCGGAAGCGCTTGCGCGACGTCATCGTCGGGCGTCGCAAGATCGGGCTCAAGGTGGCGCGCACCCGGGCGGCGCTGTCGCCGATCGTCGACGTCGTCACCGCCCTCGCCCTCGTCGGCGTGTTGCTGGTGGGCGGCTCCCAGGTCATCGACGGCTCCAGCGACGCCGGCGAGCTGATGGCCTTCGTGAGCGCCCTGATGCTGCTCTACGAACCGCTCCGCCGCCTGCTGCAGGTCAACGCCCAGCTCCAGATCTGCGGCGTGTCGATCGCCCGCATCTACGAGATCCTCGACCGCCGGCCACGGATCGTGGACGCGGGCGGCGCCGTCGCGCTCGCCGACCCCTCAGGGGCGATCGCCTTCGACGGCGTGAGGTTCGGTTACGATCCCGCGGCGAAGCCGGTGCTCGACGGCTTCTCCGTGACGATCCCGGCGGGCGCCTCCATCGCCTTCGTCGGCCCCTCCGGCTCCGGCAAGACGACGGTGCTCAACCTCGTCGCGCGGCTCTACGAGCCCTCGGACGGCCGCGTCACGATCGGGGGGCAGGACATCGCGGGCGTCACGCTCGCCTCGCTGCGCGAGTCGATCGCCCTCGTCAGCCAGGACGTTCTACTGTTCGACGCCAGCGTGCGCGCCAACATCGCCTACGGACGCCCCGACGCGACCGACGCGGAGGTCGAGGCGGCGGCGCGCGCGGCCATGGCCCACGAGTTCATCGAGCGGCTGGACGGCGGCTACGGGTTTCGCGTCGGCCCGCGCGGCGCCCGGCTTTCCGGCGGCCAGCGCCAGCGCGTGGCGATCGCCCGGGCGCTGCTGAGGAACGCGCCGATCCTGTTGCTGGACGAGGCGACCTCCGCGCTCGACGGCGCGATCGAGGCGCAGGTGCAAGCCAACATCTTCGCCGCGCGAAAGAACCGAACCACGTTGATCATCGCCCACCGGCTGGCGACGGTGGTCGCCGCCGACCTCATCTGCGTCGTCCGCGACGGCCGCGTGATCGAGCAGGGCGACCACCGGACGCTCCTAGGGGGCGGCGGCGAGTACGCTGAGTCGCACCGCCTTCAACGGGGCTGAGTCGGCGCGCGTCGGGCCAGACGACGGCGCTTCCCAGGCCCGGCCTTACCCCGCGCCGCAGGGCCTCGAAGCGTGTCGCAAGCCCATTCGCATCCCAGTTTCGTGTTCTTCCAGCCACAGCGTGTGGCAAAGGCCCGGCGGCGACGCGTCACGATCGTGATCGCGCTTGCATGCCACCGGCCCGTGAATATGGTCGGAATGCGACGTCGGGGGGGCGCCCCGGCCGCATTTATGGATCGTCCGCAGCGGGCGATCGCTTCCGGGGCGACCGGCGAAGAGGCCAGAACGGTTTCGACGCTTACGGGCCTTCCAGATCTGGGGTTGGAGGAACGACATGAAACTGGTCAAGAGCCTGGTGCTTGGCTCTGCCGCCGCCTTCGTCGGCGTGACGGGCGCTTCGGCGGCCGACCTGCCGCTCGCTGAGCCGGTCGAATACGTGAAGGTTTGCGACGCCTACGGCGCCGGCTTCTTCTACATTCCGGGCACCGAGACGTGCCTTCTCATCGGCGGCTACGCCCGCGCCGAGTACTCGGTCGGCGAGGTCACCAAGACCCTCGGCGGCGTGCGGGGCGCCAATGCCAGCGGGTTCCGGGCCCGTGCGCGTCTTTGGTTCGACGCTCGCACCGAGACTGAATACGGCACTGTCCGCACCTACATTCGCGCGCAGTTCCAGCGCGATTCTGGCGGCGTGAGCGGCGGCGTCGGCGCGGTGTCGTCCACGAGCACGACCTCGGACGACTCGATCTTCGACAAGGCCTTCGTGCAGTTCGCGGGCCTGACCGCGGGTCTTACGGATTCGTTCTGGGACTTTAAGCCCTACCCGACCTTCACGAACCCGTTCGTGTCCGACCGCACGCTCGCCCTCATCGGCTACACCTACGACTTCGGCGGCGGCTTCTCGGCCAGCGCTGCGATCGAAGACGGCACGGGTCGTCGCGCCACATCCATCTCCAACGGCTTCGCCGCCCGCGATTTCGACTACCAGGAACAGACCTATCCTGATTTCGTCGGCAATATCCGCGTGCAGCAGGGCTGGGGTGAGGCGCAGCTTTCCGGCTTTGCGCATCAGATCAACGCGCAGGCTGTGAACGACAGCGAGTGGGGCTACGGCGCTCAGATTGGCGCAAAGGTCAACTTGCCGTTCCTCGCCAAGGGCGATTACCTCTGGGGTTCGGCGGCTTACGCCGAGGGCGCGCTGTCTTACATCGGCCTCGGAACCTCTGGCGACGCCGGTTTCTCGAGCGGCGCGACCCAGAACATCACGTCCGCTAACACCTTGGTGGATTTCGTCGTCGGAGCTGATGGCGACATCAAGAAGACGCAGGCGTACGCCTTCAACCTTGGCCTTCTGCACTACTGGTCGCCGAAGTGGCGCTCGGCTCTGCAGGGCACCTACGCCGACGTCGACGTGGCGTCTTCCGGTCAGGACTCCCGCTTCTACGCTGTGACCGGCAACGTGATCTGGACCCCGGTGAAGAAGCTCGACATCGGCGCCGAGCTTAACTACGTCAAGGTTGACAAGAAGTCGGCCAGCTACAACCTTCGCGACGACGACGCCTTCATCGGTCGTCTCCGCATCCAGCGCGACTTCTGATCCTCCTACCGGATCTCGAAAACGCTACGACGACCCCGCTTCGGCGGGGTCGTTTCGTTTGTGAGGGTGCCTTCGCTGAACCCAGAGATGGAGGAGGGCGGCTCGGCCGGCAGACGCCATCGGATCTCACCTTCGCCAGCCCGGCGTTCGACGCGACGCCGGACGCTGCCGAACTGCGCTCCGTCCCGCGTGGCTCGGCCGTTTGCTGTTAGCTCAAGACCGGTCGGGCGCCTCGCGGCGGGACTTTTCGATCGCGCCACGATGGCTGGCGATGATCGGGGACACGGGAGACTAAGCGCGTTTGGACGATGCGTGGTGGCTGACCGAGTTTGAGGGCGGTCGCGCGCGCCGCGTCACGGCCCGTTCCGCGAAACGCAGATGTTCAGCCGGCTAGAGACCGTTCATGAGATTTCTCGCTCGAGCCGAGAAACGCCGTGATGGCCGCGAGCGTCGCAGGGTCCCCGAGTTGCGGCGCGTGCCCTTGGCCGGGCACGTCGAGGACCACGAGATCCGGCCTTCGCGCCTGCATCGCCAGCAGCGTCTCCCTGCTCAGGATGTCGGACGTCTCGCCGCGGATCGCCATCAGCGGGGCGCCCGCCAGGCCGTCGAACAGCGGCCACAGGGTCGGCAGCGGCTTTTCGAGGTCGAGGGAGTCGAGAGACTGGGTCAGCGCCGGGTCCGTCAGCGGGGCGAGGCCGCCCTCCGCTGTCTCGCGCCATGTCCGCCGCGCCATGCGGCGAAATTCATCGGGGCCAAGCGCGGGGAAGCGCGCCCCAAACAGGTCGACCACGGCCGTCTCCGCTTCGTCCCAGGTTGTGGGCGCGGTCGTCGCGGCGAGGTAGCCGCGGATCCTCAGCAGGCCTTGCAGCTCGATCACAGGGCCGACGTCGTTGAGGACGACCGCGCGTCCGAAGCCGGGACGCAGCGCCCCGAGGGCCATAGCCTGCAGACCGCCGCGGGAGGTTCCGATCAGCGCGGCGTGGGCGAGGCCGAGCGCGTCGGCCACGGCGAGCACGTCGCCCGCCTCGACCCGCACGTCGTAGCGGGCTGGTTTCGGGTCCCGATCCGAGAGGCCGCGGCCGCGCGCCGAGATCGCCACGACGTAGCGGTCGCCCCCGGCCGGAGAGGCGAGATGGTCGGCCAGTTCGGTGAAATCCTCGAGGCCGCGGGCCAGACCGGGCAGGCACACGACGGACAGGCCGCGCGGCTCGGGGGGCGACCAGGCGCGGACATGGAGCCGCAGGCCGTGCGTCGTCGCGATCCGGCGATCGACGACCTCGGTCGTCATCGCGGGGCGTTCGTCACTGCGCTCCGCCCGCCGCCATGTCGCGCTCAATCAGAAGCGCGGTGCGGCCGTTGAGGCGCGTGCGGTAGACCTGCGTGTTCTCCATCACCCGCTGCACGTAGTTGCGGGTCTCGGTGAAGGGGATCCGCTCCACCCAGTCCACCGCGTCGACGTCGGCCTTGCGGGGGTCGCCGTAGCGCTGGACCCACTCCATCACTCGGCTCGCGCCGGCGTTGTAGGCGGCGAACACCATGACGTAGGAGCCGCGGAAGTCGCGGTTCAGTTCGCCGAGATGGGCGGCGCCGATCTGGGCGTTGAAGGCGGCGTCGGTCGTCAAGCGCCGGGCGTCGAAGGGCAGGCCGGCGTTCTTCGCCGTCTTCGCCGCGGTGGAGGGGAGCAGCTGCAGCAGGCCGCGGGCGTTGGCGTGGCTCACCGCCTTCGGGTTGAACGAGCTCTCCTGCCGGGCGATCGCATGCACCACCGGGGGCTCGATCGAGGGGCCCACAGGGCGGAAGCTCGGCACGCCGCCCGTGGGATAGGCGAGGGCGTCCATGGGATAGCCGTTGTTGATGCCGGCCTTGCCGACCACCAGCGTGGTGCGGGGGTCCTTGTAGCGCTGGGTCATTTCGCCGAGCAGGGTCAGTTCGCCGGGGCTGCGCAGATCGGCGGCCAGGCCCGCGGCCATCGGCAGCGCGAGCTCCGGTTCGCCCGCGCGGTAGAGCAGATCGATCGCGCGCACGGCGACGCGCGAGCCGAAGGTGGCCCGGTCGGTAGAGGTCGGGCTCGGCAGACCGCGGATCGGCAGGTTCTGAAGGCCGATCCGGGCGCGCGCGATCTGGCCGTAGTAGCTGGTGACGTGGCGGGCGGCCTTCTCGTAAGCGGCGCGGGCGCCGCCCTGGTCGCCCGCGGCCTCGAGCGCCCGTCCCTGCCAGTAGAAGGCGCGCGACAGCGTCCCGGGGATGGTCGCCTCCGCCTGCACGCGGGCGAAGTGGCGGTAGGCCGTCTTGGGATCGATCAGCGCGCGCAGCGCGATGAAGCCGGCCAGCATGTCGGTCTCGACGCGCTCGCTGTCGCTGGAGGCTTCCGCGCGACGGATCACCTCGTAGGCCGTGCGCGCGTCGCCGACGTCGAGCAGGTCCCGGGCGACGACGCGGCGCTCCACCGACCAGGCGTCGGGGTCGACGAGGGCGGCCGCGCTGGTCGGGGCTTTGGCGAGCGCTGCGGCCGCCTCGCGTGGGCGATCGGCGCGGCGGTTGAACTTGGCGACGGCGAAGAGATAGCCGGGGTCGGACCGGCCGGCGCTCGGCACGGCGGCAAGCGCCGCCGCGGCGTCGGGCCGCTTCCGGATGACCGCCGCGCGGGCCTTGGCCACGGCCGCGTAGGGGCCGCCGACGCGGGCCGCGGCGCGGAGGCCCGCATCCACGTTGTCGTTGAGGAACTGCTGCTCGGCGCGGGCGCGGTGGTCGGACACGCTGAAGAACGAGCCAAAGCTGGACAGCGCCTGACCTTCGAGCGCGCCGTCGAGATCGTCGCGCCGCCACGCCTCGCGGGCGAGCGCCGCCCCGGCGTCGCGCTGGCCGGCGGCGACCAGCGCGCGGGCGAGCGCGAGGCGCCCCTCGGGGCGCTCCGGCTTGCCGTTGGCGGCGAAGAAACCGCGCACCGTCGGCGCGGCGACATTTTCGAGCCAGAGCGCCTCTTCCGCCCGCCGGCGCACCATGCTGGCCTGCGGCCAGTCGCGGTGGGCGCGCAGGAAGGCTTCGATGCGGGGATAGCCGATCTGGCGGGACGAGAACCGGATCGACAGCCAATCGAGCAGCGCGATCGCGCCGGGATCCCGCAGCGAGCCGCGAACGCTCATGGCTCCGCCGAGGTCGCCTTTCTGGAACGCGGCGATCGCCGACTTGATTGCGGCGACGTCGCCCGCCTGCACGCTTGATGTCGGGGCGGAGCGGCTGGCGGAGGGAATGGCGCCGGTGGTCGGCGGGTCGTAGGCGACGAGGAACTCGCCCTGGATCTGTCCTGTGGAGGCCGCGGCCTCGTCCCCGCTGCCGACTTCGGCCAGCGCGGGCAGGGCGGCGAACAGGCTGACAGCGGCTGCGCCGCGAAGGAGGGCTCTCAACGCAAACATGGCTCTCGACTTCGGGTGTTCCGCGAGCGGCGGTCGCCGGCGGTCAGGTCTAACTCGCTTCAATTTCGCCGGATTAGGCTTTACGAAGACCTAACTTTGGCGCCGCTGGTGTGGCGAAGACGCGTCCCCGGCGCACGATCGCGCGAGCGAGCACTTTGCGCGGAGCCCCGTCGCTTGTATCAAGAGCGCCCGAATGCGAGGCGCGTCCCGCCTCCCGCCCGCCTTACGCGGGCTTTCCGCCTTGAGCCGTGAAAGCCGTCCCGCATGACTTCGACCCCGATTTTCCGCGGCTCCATGCCGGCCCTCGTCACTCCGATGACGGACGACGGCGGCCTCGACGAAGGCGCGTTCCGCGCTCTGGTGGACTGGCAGATCGCCGAAGGCACCCACGGCCTCGTCCCGGTGGGCACCACCGGCGAGAGCCCGACTCTGACCCACGACGAGCACAACAAGGTCGTCGAGTGGTGCGTGCAGGAGGCCCGCGGCCGGGTTCCCGTGATCGCCGGCGCCGGCTCGAACTCGACCGCGGAGGCCGTCGCTCTCGCGCGCCACGCCGAGAAGGCCGGCGCTGACGGCGTGCTGGTCGTGACCCCCTATTACAACAAGCCGACGCAGGAGGGGCTGTACGCCCACTTCAAGGCGGTGGCGGAAGCGACCGGCCTGCCGCTGATCATCTACAACATCCCGGGCCGCTCGGTGGTCGACATGTCGGTCGAGACCATGGCGCGTCTCTACGAGATCAAGCAGGTCGTCGGGGTGAAGGACGCCACCGCCAACCTCGCGCGCGTCACCCAGCAGCGCGAGAAGCTCGGGCCGGACTTCATCCAGCTCTCGGGCGAGGACGTGACGGCGCTCGGCTTCATGGCGCACGGCGGCCACGGCTGCATCTCGGTGGTGGCGAACGTCGCGCCGGCGCAGTGCGCCGCGCTGCAGGAAGCCTGCATCAAGGGCGATTACGTCACCGCGCTCGCCTATCAGGACCGCCTCGGCCCGCTCCACAGCGGCCTGTTCTGCGAGACGAGCCCCGGCCCGGTGAAGGTGGGCCTGGCCATGCTCGGCCGCTGCTCGGAGGCCATGCGCCTGCCGATGGTCCCGGTCGCCGACAAGTCCCGCGCGATCGTGCGCGCCGCGATGGCCCATGCGGGCCTTATCGCGGGGAACGCGTGACCCCACATCCCCGCTCATGAACGCCAAGGCCCCCAATCCCCGCTACAAGATCGCCGCCGAGAACCGGAAGGCTCGCCACAACTATGAGATCGGCGAGGTCTTCGAGGCCGGCATCGCGCTCGCCGGCACCGAGGTGAAGTCGCTGCGCCTGGGCAAGGCGACGATCGCGGAAGCCTACGCCGCCGAGTACGGCGGCGAGCTGTTCCTCTACAACTCCTACATTCCGGAGTACCTGCAGGCGAACCGTTTCAACCACGAGACGCGCCGCCCGCGGAAGCTGCTGCTGCACAAGAAGCAGATCGACAAGCTCGCCGGCGCCGTGACGCGCGAGGGACTTACCGTCGTTCCGCTCAAGATCTACTTCAACGAGCAGGGCCGGGCGAAGGTCGAGATCGCGCTCGCCCGCGGCAAGAAGCTCCACGACAAGCGCGAGGCCGACCGCGAGCGGAGCTGGAATCGCGACAAGGCCCGCATCATGCGGGCGCGGGGGTGAGCTCCGCGGCGGAACGCTGGGCGTTCCGCGCGGTCGTGGCGGTCGCCGGCCTCGTGCCGGTGGGCGGCGGCCTCTACGGGATCCTCGCCGGCGCCGCGGCCTTCGACGGCGCGCCGGGCGCCGCGCTCGACAGCCACGTCCGCTACCTCTCCGGGTTGCTGCTCGCGATCGGCGTCGCCTTCTGGACGACGCTCGGCCGGCCGGAGCGCTACGGACCGCGCTATCGCCTGCTGACCGCGATCGTGGTCGCCGGCGGCCTCGCGCGCCTCTACGGCGCCGTCCTCGACGGACCGCCGCCCGCGCCGATGCTGTTCGGGCTGGCGATGGAGCTCGTCGTCACGCCGGCGGTGTGCTGGTGGCAGGCGCGGATCGCTCGCTTGAGGCCTGGACTTAGCGCGCCGGACGCTCCCGGGTGAGGTAGTAGACGGCGCCGCCGAGCAGCAGGCCGCCGATGGGCATGATGCTCATGACGATCAGATAGTCGATGTTCGTCATGGTCTTAAACTCCGCAAAGACCGTCGCGCCACAAAATGTAGGCTTGCGCTCGCGAGCAGCAAGCGAGGCCCGCGAGCGCGATCGTCACGATCGTAGGGCGGCCGGACTCAAGCGATACCGCGTAGGTCAGGCTCGGCGCGACGCCGCCCACGATGAAGACGCCGATCGCGACCCCGTTCAGATAGGTGGCGTGAGCTTCGCGCGCTCGTTGCGAACCAGCTTCTGCTCATCCTCGGGCGTCGCCATGCTTCAGCCCCTTCGCAGCGCCGCCTCGTCCACGAACGCCCGCACCCGCGCGAACACCGCCTCGAACATCGCGGTCGTGAGCACGCCCGTGTTCGTGTTGTAGCGGGAGCAGTGGTAGCTGTTGAAGAGCGTCACGCGGCCGAGCCCATGCTCCGCGCCATGCCGGAAGGGGGCCGCGGCCAACCGGACGCCGAGCGCGCGGAGCGTGCTGTCGTGGGCGATCCGCCCCAGCGCGACCACCGCGCCGCCGTCCGCCACCGCCGCCAGTTCGCCGGAGAGATACGGCCGGCAGGTCGTGATTTCAGGGCCCGTCGGCTTGTTCTCCGGCGGCACGCAGCGGACCGCGTTCGTGATCCGCGCGTCGGAGAGCGTCAGTCCGTCGTCCGGCCGCTCGTCGTAGACGCCCTCGGCGAAGCCGAACTTCAGCAGGGTCGCGTAGAGCAGGTCGCCGGCCCAGTCGCCGGTGAACGGGCGCCCGGTGCGGTTCGCGCCCTGGAGGCCGGGGGCGAGGCCCACGATCAGCAGGCGCGGGCGCTCGGGCCCGAAGGACGGCACCGGCGCGTTATGCCACTCCGGCCGGCGCGCGCGCTGTTCCTCGCGGAACGCCACGAGGCGCGGGCAGGCCGGGCAGTCGCGCGGCGGCTCGAGGACGGCCGTCACGGGCGGCGAGCCTTACGGCTCGGGGGTGGTGTCGATCGGCGTATGACGGCGGGCCTCTCGGGCGGCGCGTTCGCCGGGGTCGCGGCCGATCTTGGCGCCGAGGTCGTTGAGGTCGAGGAAGTGGTCGGCGCGGCGGCGCAGGTCGTCGGCGATCATCGCCGGCTGGGTGGTCACGGTCGAGACCACGGTCACCCGCACGCCCCGGCGCTGCATGGCCGCGACCAGCGGGGTGAAGTCGCCGTCGCCGGAGAACAGCACCATGTGGTCGATGTGCTCGGCCATCTCGAGCGCGTCGATCGCGAGCTCAATGTCGAGGTTGCCCTTCACCTTGCGCCGGCCCTGGCTGTCGGTGAACTCCTTGGTCGGCTTGGTGACCACAGTGTAGCCGTTGTAGTCGAGCCAATCGATCAACGGGCGGATGGTCGAGACCTCGAGGTCTTCCGCCATCGCGGTGTAGTAGTAGGCGCGAATCAGGTAGCCGCGGCCCTGGAACTCGCGCAGCAGACGACGGAAATCGATGTCGAAGCCGACGCCGCGCGCCGTCGCGTAGAGGTTGGCGCCGTCGATGAACAGGCCGAGACGCTCGTCGGAATAAAACATTGTCAGACAATCTTTCCAAAAAGGGGCGTGCGAAGCCCGCGCCGGGAAACGTTCCGGGTTCGCGGGGGCATCGACGCAGCGCGGGGGATGCTGCGGAGCAAAACGCTCTACGTTATGGTCCTTGCCACAGGAACGGGCTCACGGTAAAGACCGCGGTCAATCCAGAAGCACAGTCATCAAGAGGAGCGGACGCCCCATGGCCCGCGTCACCGTCGAGGATTGCATCGACAAGGTCGAGAACCGGTTCGAGCTCGTTCTGCTCGCCGGCCATCGCGCCCGTCTGATTTCGTCCGGCTCGCAGATCACGATCGATCGCGACAACGACAAGAACCCGGTCGTCGCGCTGCGCGAGATCGCGGAGGAGACCGTCGCTCCGGTCGACCTCAAGGAAGATCTGATCCACTCGCTGCAGAAGTACGTCGAGGTCGACGAGCCCGAGGCCGAGACCGTGCCGGCGCTGACCAGCGCGGCCGGCGGCTCCGAGGACGACGGCAACGTCTCGTTCGACCGCATGACCGAGGAAGACCTGCTGCGTGGCCTTGAGGGTCTGGTTCCCCCGGCGGAGACCGACGACGAGGAGTGAACCGGCCCGCGCCTGCTGCCCACTGTCGATTTTGCGCCGCAGCGTCCCCCGGACCTGCGGCGCTTTCGCGTTTTGAGCCATCCGAAACTTGTGCGCGGCGCGTAACCCGCCGATATCTCACGTCGTCGGCGCGGCTTAGCGTCTTATCAGTCCTGGCGTACGCTCCATGATGCGGCAATACGAGCTCGTCGAGCGCGTAAAGGCCTACAATCCCAACGCGAACGAGGCGATTCTCAACCGCGCCTACGTCTACGCGATGAAGGCGCACGGCTTGCAGAAGCGCGCGTCGGGCGATCCCTATTTTTCGCATCCGCTCGAAGTGGCGGCGATCCTCACCGATCTCCGGCTGGACGACGCGACCATCGTCGCGGCGCTGCTGCACGACACGATCGAGGACACCGACGCCACGCGCGACGAGATCGACGCGCTGTTCGGCAAGCAGATCGGCGCGCTCGTCGAGGGGCTGACCAAGCTCAAGAAGCTCGACCTCGTCACCAAGGAGGCCGCCCAGGCCGAAAACCTGCGCCGGCTGCTGCTCGCGATCGCCGCCGACGTGCGCGTCCTGCTGGTGAAGCTCGCCGACCGGCTGCACAACATGCGGACGCTGCACTTCGTGCCGCCCTCGAAGCGCGCGCGCGTCGCGCAGGAGACGCTCGACCTTTACGCGCCGCTCGCCGGCCGCATGGGCATGCAGGGCATCCGCGACGAGCTCGACGACATCTGCTTCCGCACCCTGTTCCCGGAGGCCTACGAGACCATCGTGGGGCGGCTCACCCGGCTGCGGGAGCGCAACGTCGACGCCATCGCGGACATCCAGAGCGGCTTCGAGGAGCGGTTCGCCGCGGCCAAGATCCCGGCGGCGATCACCGGCCGTGCGAAGAAGCCCTATTCGATCTGGCGCAAGATGGAGCGCAAGTCGGTCGCGTTCGAGCAGTTGTCCGACATCTTCGGCTTCCGCATCCTCGTCGCCGACGTGCCGACCTGCTACCGCGCGCTCGGCGTCGTGCACTCCGGCTGGCCGACCGTGCCCGGCCGCTTCAAGGACTACATCTCGACGCCCAAGGAGAACGACTACCGGTCGATCCACACGACGGTCGTCGGACCCGGCCACCAGCGCGTCGAGCTCCAGATCCGCACCGAGGCGATGCAACGCTTCGCCGAATACGGCATCGCGGCGCACGCGCTCTACAAGGACGGGCTCGGCGGCAACAACGACGCGCTCGCTCGCGAAAGCCGCGCCTACGGCTGGCTGCGGCGCACCGTCGAGCTGCTGGCGGAGGGCGACAATCCGGAGGAGTTCCTCGAGCACACCAAGCTCGAGCTCTTCAACGACCAGGTGTTCTGCTTCACCCCGAAAGGCCGCCTCATCGCGCTGCCGCGGGGCGCGACGCCGATCGACTTCGCCTATGCGGTCCACACCAACGTCGGAAACGGCTGCGTCGGCGCCAAGATCAACGGCCATGTCGAGCCGCTGGTGACCGAGCTCAAGAACGGCGACGAGGTGGAGATCATCCGCTCCGACGCCCAGGCCCCGCCCGCGGCCTGGGAGTCGGTCGTCGTCACCGGCAAGGCGCGGTCGGCGATCCGCCGGGCGACGCGGGCTGCGGTGCGCGCGCAATACGCCGGCCTCGGCCGCCAGATCGTCACCCGCGCCTTCGAGCGCGCCGGCAAGACCTTCGCCGACGAGAAGCTGAAGGCGTTCCTCCATCGTCTGGCGCGCGCCTCGGTGGACGACGTGCTGGCGGCGGTCGGGCGCGGCGAGATGGCGTCGCTCGACGTGGTGCGCGCGGTGCATCCCGAGGTGAAGGACGACCGGCCGCCTCCGACCTCGCTCGGCATGCCGGCGCCCGCGAACGGCTGGTTCGGGCTGGAGCAGGCCGGCGCGCTGCGGTTCAAGGCGCCGGGCGTCGAGTCGGCCGACGCGCCGCAGCCCTCGATCCCGATCCGCGGCCTGCGCGGCGACCTGCCGGTGCGCTTCGCGCCGGACGGCGGCGCAGTGCCCGGAGACCGCATCGTCGGCATCCTGGATCCAGGACAGGGCATCACGATCTACCCGATCCAGTCGCCCGCGCTGAAAGACTTCGACGACCATCCCGAGCGCTGGCTGGACGTCCGCTGGGACGTCGACCTCTCGCGCCGCGAGCGGTTCCCGGTGCGGATCAAGGTGACCTCGATCAACGAACCCGGCTCGTTCGCGCGGATCGCGACCGTGATCGGCGCCTATGAGGCGAACATCGACGACGTGCGGATGATCTCGCGCTCGCCGGACTTCCACGACATCCTGATGGACCTCGGGGTGTTCGACGTGAAGCATCTCGGCGCAATCATCGCGGACCTCCGCGAAGCGCCGTCGGTCAGCAACGTCGAGCGCGTGAACGGCTGAGCGGCTCGCGAACGAAGAAGAAGACTGTCATGGCGGAAACGATCAGGCTCGGCGTCAACATCGATCATGTCGCGACGGTGCGGAACGCGCGCGGGGGCGCGCACCCCGATCCCGTGCGCTTCGCCAAGCTCGCGGTCGAGGCCGGCGCCGACGGGATCACCGCCCACCTGCGCGAAGATCGCCGCCACATCCGCGACGCCGACATGGACGCGATCCGCGCCGAGATCGCGGCGCCGCTGAATTTCGAGATGGCCGCCACGCCGGAGATGCTGGCGATCGCGCTGAGGGTGAAGCCGAACGCCGCCTGTCTCGTGCCGGAGAAGCGCGAGGAGCGCACCACCGAAGGCGGGCTGGACGTCATCGGCCAGAAGGCGACCGTCGCCCCCGTGGTGAAGGAGCTGACGGCTGCGGGCGTCCGCGTCTCGCTGTTCGTGGAGCCGGACGAGGGCGCGCTGGAGCAGGCGGCGCTGATGGGCGCCGCGATCGTCGAGCTGCACACCGGCTCGTGGTGCGACGCGCTCGCCGCCGGAGAGACCGAGCGCGCGATCCGCGAGTTCGAGCGGCTGCGGGCCGGCGCGACGCTGGCCGCGAGTCTCGGGCTCGAGGTGCATGCGGGCCATGGGCTGGACTACGCCAGCGCCGAGCGCATCGCGGAGCTGCCCGAGATCGCCGAGCTCAACATCGGCCATTTCCTGATCGGCGAGGCGATCGCGGTCGGGCTGGGCGAAACGATCCGGGAGATGAAGGCCGCCATCGCGCGGGGCCAGGGGCGGAGGTCCGCGTGATCCTCGGAATCGGCGCCGACCTCTGCGACATCCGGCGGATCGAGCGCACGATCGAGCGCTTCGGCGAGCGGTTCCTCGCCCGCGTCTTCACCGACGAGGAGCGCGCCCGGGCGGAGGCCGGCAGGACGCCGGCCGCCACCTACGCCAAGCGCTTCGCGGCCAAGGAGGCCTGCGCAAAGGCGCTCGGCGGCGGCATCGGCGACGGCGCTGCCTGGCGCGACATGGGCGTCGAGAACCTCGACGGCGGCCGCCCCACGCTCGTCCTCACGGGGCAGGCGAGGGCGACGCTCGCGCGGCTGACGCCGGCCGGCTGCGAGCCGGTGATCCACCTGACCCTGACCGACGAACACCCCATGGCCCAGGCCTTCGTCGTCATCAGCGCGATCCCCCGTCCGGGCGCATGCCCGTCCGTCCCGGAGGCTTGATTGCCACCGGCCGCGCCGGGGGCTATCACCACCGCCGTCGCGGCCGTCGTGGGCCTGCGACTCTTCACGGAAAAGCGATGAGCGTGACGACCGACAAGAAGCAGAACGCCGAGGGCGGGTTCCTCGAGATCCTGAAGATCTGCGCGCAGGCGCTCCTCATCGCGATCGTCATCCGCACGCTGGCCTTCCAGCCGTTCAACATTCCGTCGGGCTCGATGGAGAAGACGCTGCTCGTCGGCGACTACCTCTTCGTGTCGAAATACGCCTACGGCTACAGCCGCTATTCGCTGCCGTTCGGGCCGCCCGTCGGATCGGGCCGCCTCTTCGGCTCGATGCCGCACCGCGGCGACATCGCGGTGTTCAAGCTGCCGACTGACAACTCGACCGATTACATCAAGCGCGTGATCGGCCTGCCCGGCGACCGCGTCCAGATGCTGGACGGCGTGCTGCACATCAACGAGAAGGCGGTGCCCAAGGTCCGGATCGACGATTACGTCGTGACCGCGCCGGACGGGTCGCCGCAGCGCATCCCGCGGTACCGCGAAACGCTCGACAACGGCGTGTCCTACGAGGTTCTCGACATGGTCGAGAACGGCTTCCTGGACAACACGCCGGTCTACACCGTGCCCGAAGGCCGGCTGTTCATGATGGGCGACAACCGCGACAACTCCACCGACAGCCGGGTGCAGTCGGCGGTCGGCTACGTGCCGTTCGAGAACCTGGTCGGCCGCGCCGAGCTGATCTTCTTCTCGGTCGAGCGTGGGGAAGCGGCCTGGGCGTTCTGGCGCTGGCCGTGGAGCGTGCGCTGGACGCGCCTCGGCACGTCGCTGAGATGACGAAGCGCGGCGTCGCGCACGCCGAGGTCGAGGACAACCTCGGTTACGTCTTCAGGGACAAGACGCTGCTGGACCGCGCGCTCACCCACATCAGCGGGGCGCGTTCGTCCGAAGGCCGGCTTGGAAGCTACCAGAGGCTCGAATTCCTCGGCGACCGCGTGCTCGGCCTCGCCGTGTCCGCGATGCTGCTAAGAGGTTTTCCGAAGTCCGACGAGGGCGAGCTGTCGCGCCGGCTGGCCGAGCTGGTGCGGGCCGAAGCCTGCGCGGAGGTGGCCGCGGCGATGCAGCTCGGGCCGCACATCCGGCTCGGCTCGGGCGAAGCGAACTCCGGCGGGCGCAAGAAGAAGGCGATCCTGTCCGACGTGTGCGAAGCTGCGGTCGGCGCCGTGTTTCTCGACGGCGGCTACGAGCCTGCGGCCGCGCTCGTCGAACGCTATTGGGGACCGCGGATGCTGGCGCCGAGCCGGCCGCTGCGCGACCCGAAGACCGGGCTGCAGGAGTGGGCCCAGGGCCGCGGCCTGCCGACGCCGGTCTACCGCGAAATTGGGCGCTCCGGCCCCGACCACAACCCGCATTTCCAGGTTCTGGTCGAAGTCGAGGGGCTTGGCGAAGCCGAAGGCGAGGGGCGCTCCAAGCGCGCCGCCGAACAGGCCGCCGCAGAAGCGCTGCTCGCCCGCGAGGGTCAGGGAACGACGGAGACGACGCATGGCTGAGGACGACCGGGCCAACGAACCGGGATTTGCGGGACCCGGCGCCGAAGGCGCCACCCGCTGCGGCTTCGTGGCCCTCGTCGGCGCGCCGAACGCCGGCAAGTCGACGCTGCTGAACTCGCTCGTGGGCGCCAAGGTCTCGATCGTCAGCCACAAGGTGCAGACCACCCGGGCGCTGATCCGCGGCCTCGTGATCGCGAGCGGGGCGCAGATCGTGTTCGTTGACACGCCCGGCATCTTCGCGCCCAAGCGCCGGCTGGACCGCGCGATGGTGACGACCGCCTGGGGCGGCGCGGGCGACGCCGACGTGATCGCGCTGCTGCTCGACGTCCGCAAGGGCCTCGACGACGACAACAGCGCGATCCTCGCGCGGCTGGCCGACAGCGGCCGCCGCAAGATCCTGATCCTGAACAAGATCGACCTGATCCGCCGCGACGCGCTGCTGGCGCTCGCCCAGGAGGCCGCCGCGCGGGTCTCGTTCGACCGCGTGTTCATGGTCTCCGCGCTGAAGGGCGACGGCGTCCGGGACATGGTCGCCTACCTCGCCGACGAGATGCCGGCCGGTCCCTGGCTCTACCCCGCCGACGACATTTCCGACCTGCCGCTGCGGGCGCTCGCGGCCGAGATCACCCGCGAAAAGCTGTTCCACCGCCTCCACGACGAACTGCCCTACGCCTCGACCGTCGAGACCGAGAAGTGGGAGCAGAAGACGGACGGCTCGGTGCGCGTCGAGCAGACGATCTACGTCGAGCGCGAGAGCCAGAAGCGGATCGTGATCGGCAAGGGCGGCCAGACCGTGAAGCAGATCTCGACCGAGGCCCGCAAGGAGATCTCCGAGATCGCGGAAACCACCGTGCACCTCTTCCTGTTCGTGAAGGTGCGCGAAAACTGGGGCGACGATCCCGAGCGCTACCGCGAGATGGGGCTGGAGTTTCCGAAGAGCTGAGCCGCTCGAGGCGATCGCTCGTGTCCCGGCCTTGAGCCGGGACCATTCCGACTCTGTCGCGCCGTCATGCCCGCGCCTTCGCGCGGGTATCCACGACTTGGTCGTCGAGTTCGACGCTCAAGTCGTGGATACCCGGCTTCGCCGGGCATGACGGCGATTGGGCCGGAACGGCCACGCCGTCCCCGCGCTCACCCGCGGTAGGGCGCGAACCAGCTCAGGCCGTCCTCGGTGACGGCGGCCGGGCGGTATTCGCAGCCGACGAAGCCGTCGTAGCCCAAGCGATCGAGCGCCGCGAAGATCGCGGTGTCGTTCAGCTCGCCGGTGTTTGGCTCGTTGCGCTTCGGCACGGACGCGATCTGGACGTGGCCTACGATCGGCATCATCGCCTCGAGCGAGACCAGCACGTCGCCGTGCAGGATCTGGCGGTGGTAGACGTCGTACTGTAGCTTGACGTTCGGAAGGCCAAGCTCGGCGATGAGAGCCGCGGCCTTGTCGAAGTCGTTGAGGAAATAGCCCGGCATGTCGCGGCCGTTGATCGGCTCCAGCACCAGGTCGAGGCCCTTGGCGGCGAGCTTCCCGGCGGCGAAGACCACCGCGCGGCGGTAGGCGGCGTTGGCGGCGGCGTCGTCGGCGGCGATCAGGCCGGCCATCATGTGCAGCCGCTTCACGCCCGTCGCCTCGGCGTAGGTGAGCGCGACGTCGACGTTGGCGTCGAACTCGGCCTCGCGGCCCGGCAGCGCCGCGATCCCGCGCTCGCCCGCCGCCCAGTCGCCAGGCGGCATGTTGAACAGCGCCTGGGTGAGGCCCGCCGCCTCGAGCTTCCCGGCCACGACGTCGGGCGCGAAGTCGTAGGGGAACAGGAACTCGACCGCCGTGAATCCGGCGTCGGCGGCGGCGGCGAAGCGGTCGAGGAACGGCCGCTCGTTGAACATCATGGTCAGGTTGGCGGCGAAGCGGGGCATTGAGACCTCCCGTGAAACCGTTCGGCGACTGGCAGGCGGCTGACGCGGACCCGTGCGGCCCGCGTCAGGACGGTGAGCGTGACCCTTAGCGGTTCACGAGCTTCGCGGGCGTCAGGTAGATCGCGAGCGCGCCGATCGCGAGCGAGCCCGCGAGCATGTACATGCCGGCCGCGGTGCTCTGGGTCGCGTCCCGCAGCGCGCCGATGGCGTAGGGGCTGACGAAGCCCGCAAGGTTGCCGACCGAGTTGATGATCGCGATGCCGGAGGCGGCGGCCGCGCCGCTGATGAAGGCGGTGGGCAGCGACCAGAACAGCGGCGAGCAGGTCAGCACGCCAGCGGCGGCGGCCGAGAGCGCGATGATGCCGATGAGCGGGCTCCCGGTGGTGGCGGACACCACGAAGCCGGCGGAGGCGACGAGCGCCGGGATGATCAGGTGCCAGCGGCGCTCGCGCATCCGGTCGGCGCTGCGGCCGCACAGGATCATGACCACCACCGCGCAGAGGAAGGGAATCGCGCTGACCGCGCCGATCAGCAGGTTGCCCTGGATGCCTGCGCCCTTCACCAGCGTCGGCAGCCAGAAGGTCAGGCCGTACTGGCCCATCACGATGCAGAAGTAGATGAAGGCCATCGCCCAGATGCGCGGGTCCTTGAAAACCGAGCCGAGCGAGGCCTCCTGCACCTTGCCGGTCTGGTCGGCGGCGATCTCGCGCGTCAGCAGCGCCTTCTCGTCGCCCGTCAGCCACTTCGCGTCGGAGATGCGGTCGTCGAGGTAGAAGTAGACGACGACGCCAAGGAGCACGGCCGGAATCGCCTCGATCACGAACATCCACTGCCAGCCCTGGTGGCCGGCGACGCCGTTGAAAGCGTCCATGATCCAGCCCGACAGCGGATTGCCGAAGATGCCCGAGATCGGGATCGCCGCCATGAACACCGCGATGATGCGGGCGCGGCGGTGCGAGGGGAACCAGTAGGTGATGTAGAGGATGATGCCGGGGTAGAAGCCGGCTTCGGCCAGGCCCAGCAGGAAGCGCAGGGCGTAGAACTGCACCGGCGTCTCGACGAACCAGAAGCAGGCGGAGACGATGCCCCAGGTCACCATGATGCGGGCGATCCAGACGCGGGCGCCGAGCTTGTGCAGCAGGATGTTCGACGGCACCTCGAACAGGAAGTAGCCGATGAAGAACAGGCCGGCGCCGAGGCCGAACACGGTCTCGCTGAAGCCGAGGTCGCCGGACATCTGCAGCTTCGCGAAGCCCACGTTCACGCGGTCGAGATAGGCGATCACGTAGAGCAGCATGAGGAACGGCACGATCCTCATGAACACCTTCTTGTAGGTGCGGCTCTCGAAATCGGCCGATGCGGCGGTCGCGCCGGGGAGGGTTGCGTCAGTCATTCGTCGTCGTCCTTGGGCGGGAGGCGCCGGCGCGTCTTTGGGGCTGCGGCCGTTCGCGGTCCGGTGGTTCGGGGGGGGCGGGAGGTCAGGTCTTGGGGCCGGGCAGGTCTAGCCCGGCGATCTGCGCGAACAGACGGGCCACGGAGGCGTCGTCGTCGCGGCCCATGCCGGCCGCGGCCGACATCAGGAACAGCTGAAGGCCGGCGCCGGCCATCGGCGTCGGGAACTTGGTCGCCCGGGACATGTCGGCCACGATGCCGAGGTCCTTGACGAAGATGTCGATGGCGCTGCGGGGCGAGTAGTCGCCGTCGAGAACGTGGGGAATGCGGTTCTCGAACATCCAGGAGTTGCCGGCCGAGGCGGTGATGACCTCGTAAACCTTGGCGATGTCGAGATCGAAGCGCTTGGCGAAGGTGATGGCCTCGCAGGCGGCGGCGATGTGCACGCCGGCCAGAAGCTGGTTGACCATCTTGAACGCCGCGCCGACGCCGGTCGCGTCGCCTAGCTCGTAGAGCTTGGCGGCCATGGCGTCGAGCGCGGGGCGGGCGGCCGCGAAGGTCTCGGGGGAGCCGGAGGCCAGAATGGTGAGCGCGCCTTCGGCCGCGCGCTGGGCGCCGCCGGAGATCGGAGCGTCGAGGTAGAGCAGGCCGAGCGCCTCGGCGTCCTTGGCGAGCGCCTTGGCGTCGTCGGGCGACATGGTGGCGGAGGCGATGATCACCGCGCCGGGTTTCGCGGCCGTCGCGGCGCCGTTCTCGCCGAACAGGACCGTGCGGGTCTGCGCGGCGTTCACCACCACCACGACGATGATGTCGGCGTCGGCCGCGGCCTCGGCGGGGGAGGCGGCGCCCGCCCCGTGCTCGGCCGTGAAGCGCGCGACGGCGTCGGGGTTGACGTCAAACCCGGTAACGGCGTGGCCGGCGCGTGCGAGGGAGGCCGCCATGCCGAAGCCCATCGATCCGAGGCCGATGAGACCAATCTTCTTCGCGGACGCAGACTGAGCGCTCATGCCGTTTCCTCCACGTTTTTGGTTGAAATCGTCTTATGACAGCGCTGTCATGTCTGCAACAGTGATAATGACAGCGCTGTCATTTCGCTATAAGCGGATCTGAATGCTTCGCGCGTCCCTTTAAGGACCTGCCCATGTCCGACCATCGCCGCCGCGCCAGACCGTCGTCAGCCGTCACGCTGGCTGACGTCGCGCGCGCGGCCGGCGTCAGCGAGATCACCGTGTCGCGTGTGGTGCGGGCGCATGGGCCGATCGCTTCGGAGACCCGCGCCAAGGTCGAGGCGGCGATCGCGCGCGTGGGCTATGTCCCCAACCGTCTCGCGGGCGGGCTGGCGTCGGCGGGCTCCGATCTCGTCGGCGTGGTGCTGCCCTCGCTCTCGAACAGCGTGTTTCCGGACGTGCTGCGCGGCCTGACCTCAGCGCTCGGCGCGGGCGGCTTGCGCGCCGTGATGGCCGTCACCGATTACGACCTCGACGCCGAACGCGACGCGGTCGCCGCGCTCCTCGCCTGGCGGCCGGCGGCCCTCGTGGTGGCGGGGCTGGAGCATCGGCCCGAGACGGTCGAGATGGCGAAGGCCTCGGGCGTGACCGTGATCGAACTCATGGACGTCGAGGGCGATCCGATCGACCTCGCGGTCGGCATGTCCCACACCGCCGCCGGCGCGGCCACGGCGCGGAGGCTCGTCTCCCGCGGCCGCACCCGCATCGGCTATGTCGGCCACGGCGCGCAGGACCTGCGGGCGGCCAAGCGCCGGGCGGGGCTCGAGGCCGCCCTCGCCAAGATTGACCTGCGGCTCGAGGGCGCGACGGTCGTTCCCGGCCCTTCGTCGGTCGCCGCCGGCCGGGACGCGCTCGCGGCGCTGCTGGCCGAACGGCCGACCCTCGACGCCGTGGTGTTCTCCAACGACGACATGGCGCTCGGCGGCGCGTTCCACTGCATGGCGGCGGGCGTCGCCGTGCCGGAGCGGCTCGCGCTGATCGGCTTCAACGGGCTCGATCTCGCCGCCGCCTTGCCGCGTCCGCTGACCACGGTCCGCACGGCGCGCGAGCGGATCGGACGGATCGCGGGCGAGCACGTGCTGGCCCGCCGCCGCGGCGAGGAACCGCCGCGCCTCACCGACACCGGCTTCGAACTCGTCGCCGGCGGCACCGACTGAACCGACCGCACGGACAACAACAAACTCTGGAGGCCCAAAGAATGCTGCTCGGATGCATCGCCGACGACCTGACAGGCGCGACCGATCTCGCGCTGATGCTCGCCCGTGAAGGCCTGCGCACGGTCCAGACCACCGGCCTGCCGGCGGACGACCTCGCGCTCGACGACGTGGACTGCGTGGTGGTGGCGCTGAAGTCGCGCACCATTCCCGCCGCCGAGGCGGTGGAGCTTTCGCTCGCGGCGGCGGACTGCCTGCTGGCGCTCGGCGCCAAGCGGCTGTTCTTCAAATATTGCTCGACCTTCGATTCGACGGACGAGGGCAACATCGGCCCGGTGGCCGACGCGCTGCTGGACAAGCTCGGCGCGAGCTTCACCATCGCCTGCCCGGCCTTCCCCGCGAACGGCCGCACCATTGAGCACGGGCTGCTCTATGTGAACGGCGCGCCGCTGGCCGAGAGCAGCATGAAGGACCACCCGCTCACCCCGATGCGCGACAGCGACCTCGTCGCGGTGCTTGGCCGCCAGACGGACCGCAAGGTCGGGCTGGTGGACGCGGCCGACGTCGCGAAAGGCGCCGACGCGATCCGCGCGGCCTACGCTCGCGAGGAGGCGGCGGGGAAATCCTACGCCATCGTCGACGCGGTGAAGGACGAGGACCTGCGCGCGATCGGCGCGGCCTCCGCCGACCTGCCGCTCATCACCGGCGGCTCGGGCGTCGCCATGGGCTTGCCGGCGGCCTGGGCGAAGGCAGGCCTCGTCGCCGAGCTTTCGACGCCCGCGGCCAAGCTCGACGCGCCTGAGGGCCGTCGGGTGATCCTCGCCGGCTCCTGCTCCACCGCGACGCGCGGCCAAGTGGCTGCGGCGCGAGACGCAGGCGTCCCCGACTTCAAGATCGACCCGCTCGCCATCGCCTCCGGCGCGATCGCGGCCGAGGACGTCGCGAAATGGGTGATCAGCCAGAAGGCGGACGGCCTCGCCATGGTGTGGTCGAGCGCCGACCCGGAAGAGGTGAAGGCCGCGCAGGCGAAGCTCGGCCGTGACGCCGCGGGGGCGCTCGTCGAGCACCTGCTGGGCGATGTCGCCGTCATCCTCGCCGACAGCGGCTTCACGCGCTTCCTGGTCGCCGGCGGCGAGACCTCCGGCGCGGTGGTGCAGGCGCTGAAGGTCTCGGCGCTGGCCATCGGGCCGGAGATCGATCCCGGCGTGCCGTGGACGCTCGGCCTCGGCGGCCGGTCTGTCGCGCTCGCGCTCAAGTCCGGCAACTTCGGCGCGCCGGACTTCTTCCTCAAGGCCTGGGAGAAACTCGCGTGAGCGAGGAGACCAAGCTGCGCGACAAGCTCTGCGCCTGCGGAGCCTCGCTGTTCCGCCGTGGCCTGACCTTCGGCTCCACCGGCAACCTCTCCGTGGCGCTGCCGGACGGGGGCTGGCTGATGACGCCGACCAACGCCTCGCTCGGCGATCTTGACCCGGCGCGGCTTTCCATGATCGACGCGGACGGCCGGCATATCGGCGGCGACAAGCCGACCAAGGAGGCCTTTCTCCATCGCGTCATGTACGGCAAGAGGGAGGAGGCGAAGGCGGTCGTGCATCTGCACTCCACGCATTCCGTCGCCGTGTCCTGCCTCGACGGGCTCGACTGCGCCAACTGCCTGCCGCCGATCACCGCCTACTACGTCATGCGCGTCGGCCGGCTGCCGCTGGTGCCGTACCACGCGCCGGGCGACGAGGCGCTGGCGGCGGACGTGGAGAAACTCGCGGGCGAGCACCACGCCGTCCTGCTCGCGAACCACGGCCCCGTGGTCGCCGGCACCAGCCTCGACGCGGCGATGTACGCGACCGAGGAGCTGGAGGAGACGGCCAAGCTCTATCTGCTTCTCCGCGGCCAGCGCATCCGCCCGCTCACCTGCGAGCAGGTCGAAGAGCTCCGCGAGAAGCACGCGCTGTGGTGAGAGCGGTCCGGTCATGCGGGCGCCTTTGCGAGGCCTGCTGACTCGAACACCGGGATACGGCGATGATCACGCGCGCGTTAGACGAACGCGCGCGTTCTTCACGTTCGCGTAGACCAATTGTTCCCGATCGCGTTTTCCCTAAGTCTAGTTTCAGCACAGACCGCAGGATTAACTTAAGCGCTTACTAAGAATGAGCGCCCCACGACGGTCTGCGCCTGCAACGACGAGAGGAGGGACGAACCCATGAACATCCGGAAGACCACTGCCCTGACGGCCATCGCCTTCGGCGCGCTGACGCTGGCCGCGGCGCCTGCGTTCGCGGTGACGGTCACGAACGGCGCCGAGAAGGCCCACAAAGTCACCGTCGATCTCGGAAACGACGAGCCGGTGACCGAGATCGCGCCGGGCAAGTCCGCGAAGCTCGCGTGCCCCGAGGGCTGCGAGCTGCGCGTCGACGCCCTGAGCTACGGCTATCCCGCGGCGTCCGGCGACAAGCTGACCATCGGCAAGGACGGAACGATGGCCTACGCCGGCCAGGAGGACGCCCAGGAAGCCCGCAACGAAACCGGGAAGGCGGGCAATAAGGCCCAGTAAGCCTGATCCGAGCTTCGATCTGCTACCCCAACCTCGACGCCGACCGCTCTCAGCGGTCGGCGTTTTTTGTTCGAGCGTCGCCGAGAACGGCCTCAGCCCAGCAAGTCCGCCAGCATCAGCGCCACCACCTTGGTCGCCTTGCGCAGGTCCTCCAGCACGAGCTTCTCGTCCGCGCGGTGGCCGTTGGCCTCAAGCAGCGTGCGGGGGCCGGCGCCGTAGAGCACGGTCGGGATCCTGGCCGTGCTGTAGAGCCGGGCGTCGGTGTAGATCGGCACGCCGTTCGCCGGAATGTCCTCGCCGATGACTGTCTTCGCGTGCCGCTGCAGCAGCTCCACCAGCCGCTCGTGGCCGGGCTCCGGCGTCAGAGGCGTCGCGAGCAGGATGCGGCGCGTCTCCACCGTCACGCCCGGCAGATCCACCGCGGCGGCCTCGATCGCGGCGACGAGGTCGCGCTCGACGGTCGCGGGCGTCTCGTCGGGGATCATCCGGCGGTCGATGCGGAAGCGCACCTCGTCCGGCACCACATTGGTGTTGATGCCGCCCTCGATCAGGCCGACCACCAGCGTCGGGCTCTCGATGCCGGGCACGCTCGAGCGGGTCGCCGTGTAGCCCTCGCGCAGGGCGTAGATCGCCGTCAGCAGCCTGGTGGCGGCCTCCAGCGCGTCCACGCCCGTGTCGGGGCGGGCGGCGTGGGCGGAGCGGCCGCGCACGACCACTTCCAGGTGCAGGCAGCCGTTGTGGGCGATGACGACGTTGTAGGCGAAGCCCGCGCTCAGCGCGTAGTCCGGCTTCGACAGGCCCTGCTCGAGTATCCAGCCCGGGCCGACCGCGCCGCCGGTCTCCTCGTCGTAGGTCAGGTGCAGCTCGACCGCTCCCTTGAGCGGCGTCTTCTCCGCGATCAGCGCCTTCAGGGCGAAGGCGTAGGTCGCGAAGTCCGACTTCGAGACCGCGACGCCGCGGCCGTACATCACGCCGTCCCGGATCTCCGCGCCGTAGGGGTCGGTCGTCCAGCCGGCGCCGGGCGGCACTACGTCGCCATGGGCGTTGAGCGCGACGGTCGGGCCTTCGCCGAAGACGTAGCGGACGATGAGGTTGGTCGCGGTGATCATGCCGGCGGCCTCGACGACGGCCTGCGGCACAGCGTGGCGCTCGACCGTGAAGCCCAAGGCCTCGAGCTCGCGCGCGGCCATCTCCGCGTGCGGCGCGCAGTCGCCGGCGGGGTTGTCAGAGGGCGTCTTCACCATGGCTGCGAGGAACGCGACCTGCGCCTCGTGAAGGGCGTCGACGCGGGCGACGAGAGCGTCCTGAGACATGACGGGCTCCTCAGAGGGGACGGGGAGGGCGCTCACAGCTCCTCCAGCGACAGGTGCAGGTGTTCGATGCGGGCGAGCCGACGGCGGCCCTGCGCCTCGAGCCGGGCGATGACGGCCCCGGCGAGCGCGTGGCAGAGCGCGAGCACGCCGACGTAGTTGTCGAGCGGGCCCTCGCTGCGCGTCGTGCAGCGGAAGGTCCAGGAGGCGAGGTCGTCGTCCGGTCCGACGCCGTGGTCAGCGATCAGCAGCACGCTGGCCCCGGCGTCGCGCGCGGCCCTGACGATAGGCCTGACCGCCGGCGTGCGGCGGCGCAGGCCGAACACGGCGACGACGTCGCCCGTCCCGATCGAAGCGACCGTTTCGCCCAGCGTCTCGCCGGCGCCCGCGAGCAGGTGCACGTCGGGGCGAAACTGAATGAGCTGCCAGCGCAGATGCGCCGCGAAGGCGGCGCCGCTGCGGAAGCCCGCGATCCACATCCGCGGCGCGGCGGCCAGCGCCTCCGCCGCCGCGTTCAGCGCCGTCTCGTCCAGACGCTCGAAGGCGCCTCCGACATTGGCGAGGCTCGCGTCGCGGTGTCGTGCGGCGGGCGAGGGGGCGCCGGCCTCGTCGCGGGCGAGCAGGAACAGCGGCGAGCCCGCCTGCCGCTCCTCGCGGGCGATGCGGCGCATCTCTTCGTAGCCGTCGAGGCCGAGCCTGCGCGCGAGCCGCGTGACGGCGGCGTTGGAGACGCCCGCGACCTTCGCGAGTTCGCTCGCGGTGTAGGCCGCGATCTCGCCGGGGAACTCGTTCAGCACGTCCGCAAGCTTGCGCTCCGCCGGCGACAAATCGGCGTAGCGGTCGCGGATCAGGGCTGCGAGGTGCGGGTGCGAGGTCATGGGAAATCGAGGATGCGCTGGCGAGAACCTGGCCCGTGCGAGCCGCGAAGATCCCGCTTAGCACCTGATCCTATGTTTGCAAAAGATAGAAAACTGAAAATGCATAATCAATCGGCGCCCGCCTGCGGATTGAACAGCGTTTCGCTCGCGGCTTAGGCGAACCGGGCGGTGGCGGGCGGGGGGGCGCCTCCGAAATGAGGCGTCCGGGAGTTGGCGCCGCAATTGCCTACAAGCTTGCATACAAGTTTTGTGAGCACCCATGCCGCCCAGCACCGACATCGAAGCTTCGGTCATCGACGCCATCCTCGCGGGGCGCATCCGCCCCGGCACGCGGCTTGGCGAGACCAAGCTCGCCGCGCTCTATGGGGTGTCGCGGACGCTGGTGCGCGAAGCGATGATGCGGCTCGAGACCCGCGGTGTGGTCGAGGTCAGCGCCCGCCGCGGCTGGTTCGTGGTGGAGCCCTCGGCGGCCGAGGCCGCGCACGCCTTCCACGCCCGCCGGGTGGTGGAGGCGGGAATGCTCCACACCGCAGGCCAGCTCGGCCCCGAAGCCCTGGCGTCGCTCCGCCGCCATGTGGAGGCGGAGCGCGCGGCGATCGGGCAGGGCGACGTCCACGCCCGCACCTGCCTGCTCGGCGACTTCCACATTCATCTGGCGGAGGCGATCGGAAACCCGGTTCTGGTCGCCATCCTGCGGGACCTGACCGCCCGCACGATCCTGATTTCGATGATGTACCAGTCGACCGACCGCGCCGTGGAATCGAGCCGCGAGCACGACGGCATCCTCGAGGCGCTGGAGGCCGGCGACAACGCCCGCGCCGTCGCGCTGATGGTCGCGCACATCGACCACGTCCAATCCGGCCTCGACCTCTCGACGCCGCAAGACCCGCTCGCGGGGCTCCGCGAGATCCTGTCGCCGGACGGCCCCCGCCGGCCTCCCTCCGCATGCCGCATCGAACGACTGACCGGCCGCCGCCGCGTCAGCCCCTTCCGCTCGCACACAGGACGACCGTCATGATCCGCATCGCCTTCTCCCGCCGCCTCGCGCTGGCCGGCCTCGCCGCCGCAGCGCTCGGCTTCGGCGTCGTCCCGCAGGCCCGCGCCGACGCGCTCGCCGACATCACGGCTCGCGGCGCGATCCGCGTGGCCGTGCCGCAGGACTTCCCGCCCTTCGGCAGCGTCGGGATCGACATGACGCCGCAGGGCTACGACATCGACATGGCGACCCTGATCGCCGAGAAGCTCGGCGTGAAGGTGGAGCTGACGCCGGTCACCAGCGCGAACCGCATCCCCTACCTGCAGACCGGCAAGGTCGACCTCGTGATCTCGAGCCTGGGCAAGAACCCCGACCGCGAGAAGGTGATCGATTTTTCGACCGCCTACGCCCCGTTCTACAACGGCGTGTTCGCGCCCGCGGCTTTCGCGGCGACGAAGGTTGAGGACCTCGCCGGCAAGACGGTCGGCGTTACGCGCGGCGCGGTGGAGGACCTCGAGCTGACCAAGGTCGCGCCCGCGAGCGTCGACATCAAGCGTTACGAGGACAACAACGGCACGATCTCGGCCTTCCTGTCCGGCCAGGTGCAGGCGGTCGCGACCGGCAACGTGGTGGCGGCGGCGATCATCGCCCGCAACCCGCCGAAGCGCCCCGAGCTCAAGTTCCTCATCAAGAACTCGCCCTGCTACATCGGCCTCAACAAGAACGAGACCGCCCTCAAGGACAAGCTTGACGCGATCATCGCCGCGGCCAAGGCCGACGGCTCGCTGAACGCGATCGCCCAGAAGTGGCTGAAGACGGACCTACCGAAGGATCTTTGAGGCCGAGGGCCGGCCGTTCCGGGCGGACCTCCCCGACCGCGCGCCCCCTCACCCCGAGGGCTGACGCCCTCCGACCCCTCCCCACTGGGGAGAGGTGACCAGATGGCGCCGCTGCGATCTTCCGGCGCTTCGTCGACAAGGCGCGGGTCTTCACCTCTCCCCGGCGGGGAGAGGTCGGCCCGCAGGGCCGGGTGAGGGGGCTCCCCGCCCAAGCATCAGGCCGCCCAGCCGAGCATCCACCGCATGTCCCGCCACGCCGAACGCGCTCCAGCGGAGGCCGCCGATGACATACCGCTTCGACTACGCATGGCTTTTTGAGTACGCGCCTGTCCTTCTGAAGGGGATCGCGGTCACCGTGCAGCTCACGCTGGTCGGCGCGGTCCTCGGCGTCGCCCTCGGGATCGGCTGCGCCTGGGCGCGGGCGCTCGGGCCGAAATGGCTCCGCCCCATCGTCGGCGCCTATGTCGAGCTGATCCGCAACACGCCGTTCATGATCCAGCTGTTCTTCGTGTTCTTCGGCCTGCCGTCGCTGGGGCTCCAGATGTCGGAGCTGCAGGCGGCGAACCTCGCGATGATCGTGAATCTCGGGGCCTATGGCTGTGAGATCGTCCGCGCCGGCATCCAGGCCACCCCTCGCGGCCAGTTCGAGGCGGGCGCCAGCCTCGCCATGAGCCGGTTCGAGACCTTCCGCCACGTGGTGCTGATCCCCGCGCTGCAGCGGATCTGGCCGGCGCTGTCGTCCCAGATCGTGATCGTGATGCTGGGCTCCTCGGTCGTCTCCCAGATCGCGGCGCAGGACCTCACCTTCGCGGCCAACTTCATCCAGTCGCGGACCTTCCGCGCCTTCGAAACCTACATCGTCGCGACCCTGGTCTATCTCGCGCTCGCCGTCCTGCTGCGGCAGGCGCTGGCGGGCGTGGGCTGGGCGCTGTTTCCCCGGAGGGCCGCCCGATGATGGAGTTCACCACCTGGGACATCCTGCGCAACCTGCTGCTCGCGGCGCGCTGGACCGTCCTGCTCTCGCTCGTCTCCTTCGTCGGCGGCGGGCTGGTCGGCCTCCTCATCCTGTTCCTGCGCATCGGCAAGTCGCGCTGGGGCCGGATCTTCGCCCGCGGCTACATCGAGATCTTCCAGGGCACGCCGCTGCTGATGCAGCTGTTCCTGGCGTTCTTCGGGCTCGCGCTGCTCGGCGTGAACGTGCCGGCGTGGCTCGCGGCCGGTCTCGCGCTGATCCTGTGGACCGCCTCCTTCCTCGCCGAGATCTGGCGCGGCTGCGTGGAGTCCATCGCCAAGGGCCAGTGGGAGGCCTCCTCCAGCCTTGGCATGGGGCGGCTGCAGCAGATGCGGCACGTGATCCTGCCGCAGGCGCTGAAGGTGGCGGTGCCGCCGACCGTCGGCTTCTCCGTGCAGGTCGTGAAGGGCACCGCGCTGACCTCGATCATCGGCTTCGTCGAGCTGTCGAAGGCCGGCGCCGTGGTCACCAACGCCACCTTCCAGCCCTTCACCGTCTACGGCTTCGTCGCGTTGATCTACTTCGCATTGTGCTTCCCGCTCTCGCAATCCAGCCAGCTTCTGGAAAGGAAACTCAATGTCGCTCATCGAAATCACTGAGGTCCGCAAGCGGTTCGGCGACAACGAGGTCCTGAAGGGGATCACCCTCGACGTCGAGCCCGGCGAGGTCATCGCCATCATCGGCAAGTCCGGCTCCGGCAAGTCGACGCTGCTCCGCTGCATCAACGGACTCGAGACGATCGACGATGGCTCGATCCAGGTGGCGGGCGCGCAGCTGCTGCCGGAGGAGCTCCATCTCAAGGCGCTCAGGCTGAAGGTCGGCATGATCTTCCAGAGCTTCAACCTGTTCCCGCACAAGACCGCGGGCCAGAACGTGATGCTCAGTCAGATGGTGGTGAAGAAGACGCCGAAGGCACAGGCGGAGGACATGGCGCGAAAGATGC